>CAUZEO010000077.1:0-16577 GCA_963578625.1 Kiritimatiellia bacterium
AGCGAATCGGCCCGACCACAGGCGACATAGCAGAGATCCAGCGCTGCCGCACCGAGAATCCGGAACTTACTTACGCGAGTAATGAGTTGAAGAAACGAACTCAACCGCTCTTCTCCCCCGTCGTAGAGTCGAGCGAGTCCGGCCGTGATGACGATTGACTCCTCGAGGGTAGAGACGTCGGAGACCCGGATCTCCGTCTCGTTGAGGCACGAAGGGCCATCGATAGTGGCAGTATACATCTCATCCTGCATCGGCGCATACACAGCGCCTGCAACGACGCAGCCGTCCTTGGCCACGGCCACGGAGCAGTTCCAATACGGGATTCCATGGAAGTAGTTCATCGTCCCGTCGATCGGATCAACAATCCAGGTGTACCCGGCCTTCATTTCGTGGCGATCGCTTTCCTCACCGAACAGATGATGATCGGGATACGCGCTTCGAAGGTAGGACTCGATCTCCTCCTGGGTCTGAAAATCCATCTGAAGCTTCACATCGTGATGCGAAAGTTCGACCACATCCATTCGGCGGTCCTGCCGGGAAGCGGCATAAGCGCCTCCTGTGTGCGCTGCTTTGGCGGCGTGCTCGAGAAGCTCCCGGCCCGGAATATCCGGTGAGTCGGTCATCCCTTTTCGGATCCGGTTTGCTTGAACCAGTCGACGGTTTGCTGCAATCCGTCGGCAAGCGGCACTTCGGAGGACCAGCCGAGCGCCTCAAGCGCCCGCGAAGGATCCGCCTCCGAATCGTGGACATGGCCGACCGGAACTTCGCCGAACTCGGGCTGGACATGCCTGGACAGAATTCGCCCCAAAACCTCGAGAAGCTCAAGAATGGAAGTGCGGTTGCCGCCGGCGATATTGTAGATGCGACCCGCGGCGGAGGCGGGTGCGTTGCAGCAGGCCAGATTTGCGCTCACAACGTCGTCTACGAAGGTAAAATCCCGGGTCTGTGTGCCGTCACCGTAAACCGTTGGCGGGATCCCTGCGAAAATGGACTGAATAAAGCGGGGAATGACCGCGGCATACCGGGAATCCGGATGCTGGCGCGGACCGTACACATTGAAATATCTCAACGCAAAAGTCTCGAATCCGTAAAGTTCATGGAAAAGGCGGCAAAAGTGCTCTCCCGTCAATTTGGAGAGAGCATACGGAGACAGCGGGATCGTGGTAAGCCCTTCGTGTTTCGGGAGCTCGCGGGTCTCGCCATAGACCGACGACGACGATGCAAAGACCAATCGCCGCACCCCGGCATCCCGTGCGCAAATGAGGACGTTCAGTAAACCGTTGATGTTTACATGACTCGTTGTATCGGGGTCTTCCACCGAACGCTGGACGGAAGGCAAAGCAGCTTCATGCAGGACAAATTGAACCCCCTTGCATGCCCTTTGCATTGTCGCGCTGTCTCGAATATCGCCTTCGATCAGCGTGATATCACTGGAAATTGTCTCCAGATTAGCGCCGTTACCCGTAGAGAAATCGTCAACGATGCGAACCGAATGACCCAGGCGGACCAGTCGGTGTGCAATGTTGGATCCGATGAACCCGGCGCCACCGGTTATAAGATAAGAATCGCCCAATTTCCCGCTACCGTCCGAGCTCTACGGAGCTTCCGGGGAAGGCCAGCAGCCACAATTGCACCCACACGGTGATATCGGAGCCTGTCTCGCGAACTCCCAACCCGATCCCCAGACAATTCGTCTTATGGCGGATGAAGTGACTATGCTCCTGCAGGTCGCTTCCCTTGATATCGTATCGTGCATATCCGGTATACGACCAGCGGCGGCGCGGAAATAAATTCAATTCCGTGGCAAACAATTCCCGGGATTTATCGCGAAACAGGTATTGCATCCGCAGCGAGGATAGTTCTCGGGATTCAATTCCGAAATCGACGTCGATCTGTTCCAAATCGTTTCGCACGAAATCGTAGTTCCCTCGAATATCCAGTGCCGCCCTTTCGAAAATCTTAAACTCGGCGTCGAAAAACAGGTCCTCAACCGTCTCCGTTTCGGTCGGCGCCTTATCGACGTTGGCCACCGTCAAAAGCTCAAGATAGGCCAGATCGTGGAGCCGTCCATTTCGTTTTGTCTGCAGCTTGTTTCGTAGCCCGATCCCTAGATCATTCTTCTCATTGAGACGGTCGAGAGAGTCAAACTGGTATAGCTCATCGGGCGTCACGTTCGGTTTCGGAACATAGGCATAGTTTGCAAACGGCTCGATGACGTGGCGATACCCCACATCCCTGCCCCGATCCTGGTTACTCAACTCTTTGAAGGCCTTAAACGAGGCGTCCAATCCGATTTCGAACACGTTCCTCAAATCACTGCCGCCGGCAATCGTCTCCACCGACTCGGTGGTACTGCCGGCCACTTCCCCGGCCTCGTTGGTCGTAACCGACGTCGAGATGACGGTACGTTTTTCGGGCGTCTCCGAATAGTAGGTGCCCTGGTATCCGACATGGGGACTCAGGTTCAGCCATCCGAGCTGCTTCGTGTAGTATGTGAAACCATGCCGGGTATCCACTCGGCCGCTCTCGACGTCCTGAAGCTTCAGCTGATCTGCAAATGAATTCTGCAAATAGGCGACGCTGTTTCCGGATTCGTAATAAAACTTCGAATTGCCGAGCTGCATTCTCGGCACATCAAGCGACGCGTCCGGCAGGCGGTCGATGTTGCTATAAAAGTCGTTGACTCGGAAATTGAAGTCGAGGGCTGCGGTATACTTATCGTCCCGGTGGGTCAAAGTGGCGAAATTCTCAGGGACGGTACTTTGTCGGAATTCCTTGTCGTAAAAATCTTCCAGGACATCCGGATCGCTGAGGTAGTCGCTGGTGACACGCAGCGTATCTTTCTCGGTGAGGCTGTGCTGATGGCGCAGCTTGAACCGGTACCGGTCGGAATCGACCAGGGGGCTGGTCCATTCCTTATCCAGCTCGTCCTCGAAAGGCATCTGGTCGTCAGCATAATAAACGCGGAAATCGCCGTGGTACCTCTCCTCCTTCTGGTCGTGCCACTGAAAATCCTGGCCGATGCCCCACCCTCGTTCCGACCGGTAGTCGACATGGGTCTTTCCTTCCAGCCATGTATTCAGGCGGTACCGGTACGAAGTGAGGAGAAATGCACCCCAGCGGCTGGAATAGCCCGGCACAACGTCCAGGTTGGATTCACTTCCGTTTAAATTTTTCTTCAAATACGGAAGATAAAAGACGGGTACGCCGCGGACATAAAGCACAACGTGCTTTGCTTCCAGGCGCTTATCGTCGGACACATAGGCTTCCTTGGCGCGAAGGTATACTTCCGGAGGATCGCCCTGGCAGGTGGTAATGGTCGCGTTCTGCATGACAAAGTGGTCTTTGCCGACCCGTTGCATGGAATCGGAAGTCACGGAAAACGCGCCCTGAAGGATCTCAAAGTCAAGCCAGTCCCCCGCCCCGGTCTCCAAATTGTAGTTGAATTCCTCGCCGGTGTACTCCCGGCCTTCGTGAAGAATCTGGACGTTATCTCGACCGTAGATATCGTGGGTGGTCGTGTCGTAGGTCATGTAGTCGGCGCGGAGTTGAGTCTCGCCATGCTTGACTAAGACATCCCCGGTGAGCACCCAGAGCAGATCATTATTGCGGTACTCGGTTTTCCGGGCCGTAATTTCGACGGGTTTCTGGAGGCTTGGCGCGGCGGACGGATCTTGGCCGACGACCATCGTCGCGCCGCCAATTGCAAGAAGCCCGGCCAGACCGAATACGGCGGGATTAAACCTGGTAACAACCTTCAGAATCTAATTTCCCTCAACAAGTTCCTTGATCCTCAGGGGCTGTAACCTATCACAGCGTCCAGTAGCCGCCAAGGAGAATATTGGCGTCTCAGACCTTCGCTTTGCTTCCGGCCAGGGTCAGGATCTTTTGGAAATGGGTTTTCGCTACCGGCTGGATTGAAAGGCGCTGACCCCGGCGAGTGACCAGCAGTTCATCGAGACCATGGGCTTCCCGAAGCTGCGGCAAACTGACCGACTTCGGAAATTTCTCAACAAACTCGAGGTCCACCATCATCCACACTGGATTGTTGGGGGTCGATTTTTGATCAAAATGATCATTCTTACGGTCCCAGGCCGTGTGATCGGGGTAGGCTTCTTCGCAAACCCGGGCCAGGCCGACAACGGCCGGCGGTTCGGCGTTCGAATGGTAGAACAGAACCAGATTTCCCACTTTCATTTCGTCCCGCATGAAATTGCGAGCCTGGTAATTTCTAATCCCGTCCCAACAGGTGATCACGTCACGATCAAGATCGTCGATCGAATAGGCTCCGGGCTCACTTTTCACCAGCCAGTATTTTTTTGCCGCCGCCACGTTACATTCCTTTCAATTCTTCACCGCACCGTCATCGGCGCGGAGACCGCATTATGCCGGGCATTTGTCTTGGAGCCGGGGAAACTACCCGCCAAATGGATTCGCCATCACCTGCCTGCATGTGATAACCAAACAGCAACCGTTGCCGTTCAATCAGCAACTACAATAGCGGAGGATTTGGTATGAACAAGCGTTTCAGCATCATTACCTTAATTTTACTCGGCGGAATAGGCCTCACGGGGTGCATGGAAAATGCAGCGCTCATGAAACTGAGTAAGGACGGAAGCGGTACCCTCACCTACCGGATATTCATGTCCACCGAAATGATGCAGATGGCCCAGGGAATGTCCTCAGGCATGGGCGGCGACGCGGAAGGGGGGGAGGTAGATCTCTCCAGTTTGAACCCGATCGAAAGCATTAAAAAGGATATGGCGGATAAGTTTGGCGACGCGGCTACCCTGGAGAGCACGAAGGACATCGAGAACAAACAGGGGTGGAAGGGCATTGAGGCCATCTACAGTTTCGAGGACGTGAACAAGCTCAATCTCGCCAATATGGGCGACGAAATGGATTCAGGCGGCGGCGGTGGCGCCACCGGCGGCAGCATGGCCAATATGGGGACTCCCTACCGTTTCGAGTTTGTCGGAGGAGACGTGGCAACCCTGAAGATTGTTCCAATCACGACCGACGAGGCGGCAGCGGAAGCAGCAGTGGAAGCCGCGGCAGAGGAGATGCCCGAGGAAATCGCCGACATGGGAATGGACGACCTCGGGCTCGCGATGATGAAACCGATGATTGCCGGCATGAGAATCACCCTGCTGGTGGCGGTCGACGGGGACATTGTGGATACAAATTCGAAGTTTCGTTCCGAAAAACACGCCAATGTTGTGACCGTGATGGACATCAGGATGGACCAATTATTCGACCACCCCGAAGCAATGAGCCTCATGAGCGCAGGAGATGATGGCGCAAACAAACTGGCGGAATTGAATCTTCCGGGTGTAAAAATTGAGGATCCGAAAAAGGAAATCACCATCTCATTCAAATAAATGAACGGCCGCGATCGGGTTGTATAAGAAAGAATTAGGTGAATTTTGGCACCGCTTTAGGACTAAAACCCTGCGTATTCGTTCTTGTCCGCAACGATTATTCTACCACGGAGCACACGGAGTGACCAAAAACCCCCTCCGTGGACTCCGTATTCTCCGTGGTGAATTTCGTTTGGTTGCGGCCATGCTGGTTTTTGGCGAAATAAAAATTTCGCCTGACGGATAGCATCGAGAGACCATGGAATCACACATTTACACGCCCGATACTTTGACGCTTCCGAACGGATCCTCGTACCTCTATTACAGCTTGAAGAGGTTGGAGGATTCGGGACACGGGTCTGTTTCCAGATTTCCCTATTCCGTTAAAATCCTGCTGGAATCTCTACTGCGCCTCCAGGACCATCCGGCATACGAGGAACAGCACGTGGAGACTCTGGCGGGATGGTCGCCAACGGCATCGAACAGGGAGGAATTCCCGTACCTGCCCTCGAGGGTCCTCCTTCAGGATTTCACCGGGGTGCCCTGCGTCGTGGACTTGGCCGCACTTCGCAGCGGCCTGCAAGCATCGGGCTACGACCCGGCAGGGATCGAGCCGCAGATTCCTGTAGACCTGGTGATTGACCACTCCGTGCAAATCGACGAATACGGGGCCGAACCCGCCTTCAATCAAAATCTGCTTCGCGAGTTCGAACGGAATGAAGAGCGTTATATCTTTCTGAAATGGGGCCAACATGCATTCCGGAAACTCCGAGTCCTCCCACCCGGACTGGGCATCTGCCACCAGGTCAACATGGAGTATCTTGCGGGCTGCGTGACCGTCGACAAAGAGGGTGATGGGCTTCCGGTTGTTTACCCGGACACCCTGGTAGGTACCGACTCCCACACCACCATGATCAACAGCATGGGCGTGCTCGGATGGGGCGTCGGCGGCATCGAAGCAGAGGCCGCAATGCTGGGACAACCCATCCCCATGCTGTCCCCGGTAGTATCCGGCGTACGCCTGACGGGCGAAATTCAACCCGGCGCAACCCCGACCGACGTGGCGCTTACCGTCACCCAAAAACTCCGCGAGAAAGGGGTGGTTGGCCAGTTCGTCGAATTCTTCGGTCCGGGACTGGATGGGCTCACGCTGGCGGACCAGGCGCCGATTGCCAACATGGCTCCGGAGTACGGGGCCACGATCGGCTTTTTCCCCGTCGATGAATCCACCCTTCAGTACTTGCGGGACACCGGCCGGCCCGAAGAGCAAGTCGAGCTTGTGGAGGCCTATTGCCGGGCCCAGGGCCTGTTCCGCACTCCCGATGGACCCGATCCAGAGTTTACTCATCTCATAGAGATCGACATGTCCGAGGTGGAACCCTCCGTCGCCGGCCCGAAACGGCCGCAAGACCGGGTATTTGTGCGCAACCTGAACTCCGAATTCACGAACTCACTCACCGGCTCCAGGGAGGACCGGGGATTCGGCCTGGGAAGTGATGAAGTGAATACCACCGCGAAGGCGGGCGCATACGGCAACCTCAAGCACGGCTCGATCGTGATTGCCGCGATT
Organism: Kiritimatiellia bacterium; assembly: GCA_963578625.1. GTDB lineage: Bacteria > Verrucomicrobiota > Kiritimatiellia > SLOV01 > SLOV01 > CAUZEO01. Next base: position 6,931 of record CAUZEO010000077.1, read on the forward strand.
ACCAGTTGCACGAACACCTCCAACCCCCAGCTGATGCTCGGCGCAGGGCTCCTGGCCAAGCGCGCTGTTGAAAAGGGGCTCACGATCGAGCCCTATATCAAGACAAGCCTTGCCCCGGGCTCCCGGGTGGTCACTGAATACCTGAAACGGTCCGGACTCCTGCCCTACTTGGAGAAGCTTGGGTTTTATGTAGTCGCATACGGTTGTACGACCTGCATCGGCAACAGCGGCCCCTTGAAACCAGAAATTGAGGAGGCGATCAAGGAAAGCAACCTCGTCGTGGCCTCCGTGCTCAGTGGCAATCGGAATTTTGAAGGCCGCATCCACCCGCTCACCCAGGCAAACTATCTCTGCTCCCCTCCCCTCGTGGTCGCGTACGCGCTCAAGGGAACGGTCGAGGCTGATTTGATCAACGACCCGGTCGGCACCGGGAAAAACGGCGAGCCCGTCTACTTGAAAGAAATCTGGCCCAACCGGTCCGAAATCCAGGAATTGATCGAAAACTCGATTGATCCGCAATCCTATTCCAAACTTTACGACGACGTAGCCGGCGATCAATCCTGGAAGGATCTCTCGAGTGAACCGAGCCGGGTCTACGACTGGAATCCCGATTCGACGTACATTCGGGAGCCGACTTTCTTCGATGGATTCGGAACGGAACTGCCTCCCCTTGAGGATGTGAAGGAGGCGGCGGTCTTCGGGTACTACGGTGATTTCATCACTACGGATCACATTTCACCCGCCGGCGCCATCCCGCTGGACAGCCCGGCCGCGGACTACCTGCGCGAGCACGGCGTGGAGCCCCGCGACTTTAACTCCTTTGGATCCCGCCGCGGAAATCACGAAGTGATGATGCGCGGCACGTTCGCCAACATTCGTATTCGAAACAAGCTTGCCGAGCGCGAGGGCGGATATACCCGGCACCACCCCACCGGAGAGCAAACGTCAATGTACGAAGCGGCGATGCGCTACCGGGATCAGAAGACCCCGCTGGTGGTTCTTGCCGGAAAATTGTACGGCGCCGGATCGTCACGGGACTGGGCGGCCAAGGGCACCTACCTGCTTGGCGTACGCGCCGTGATCGCGGAAAATTTTGAAAGGATTCATCGCAGCAACCTGGTGGAGATGGGGGTGCTGCCCCTGGAGTTTCAACCCGGCGAATCGGCGAAGTCCCTGGGGCTGACCGGGAGCGAGAACTTCACCATCACCGGGATCGCGCAGGACCTGGCACCGAGAAAAACGCTTCGCGTGAAAGCGGACAACAACGAGTTCGACGTATTATGCCGGATCGATTCCGCGATCGAGGTGGAGTACTACCGGCACGGCGGGATTCTGCAGTATGTCCTGCGAGATGTGATGAGCGAGTTGCAGGCGGTGTAATCTATAAAATTCGTTCATCTTTGTCTTGATTCTTGTCCCGATCACTTTCGACTCGACGAAGGCCCGAACAAGGAGAGGATCCGATTCTTTGTCTTCATCTTTGTCTCGATCCTTGTCGATTCGACAAAGATCCGGACAAGGATTGGGACAAAGATTAGATCTGCGAGTATGACAAACATACGCAGACATCTCCCCGAAACCTACCTCTTCACCAACGATCTGCCGGTTCGCGTCACGGATCTCAACTATGGAAATCACCTGGGCAACGACACATTCGTAGCCTGCCGGCATGAAGCACGGGCCCGCTGGCTTCATCAATATACATGGACCGAACTCGACATGAATGGCTCGGGCCTGATCATGGTGGAACTCGCAGTCCGTTGTTCCAAAGCCGCGGCGGTGTTCGGCGACACGCTGCGCATCAAACTGGCCGTACAGGAATGGACTCCCTGCGGATTCACGCTCGTGTACAACCGACGGACACACTTCGACGCTGGTCTCATCCTGGCCGAACAGCGTCTCGTCGATCACGGCGGGAAGATCTTTCTCTCCACCAGCTTTTCGGTGTAACCGTCATGCGATCAATGTAGATACTCGGGCGTCCTCATCACTCCTCCTGCCCGGGCTTCCACTCCTCTTCGTCGCCGAGAGCATCGTCGAATGCGCCGGCTAAGTCCACGAGGTCTTCGCCCGGGCGCAGGCCCTGGAGCATTTCCTCGGAAACTTCGAAGTCTTCGTCGGCGACTTTGGCAGCCTTGATGCTGAGACCGATTCGGCGCTCGACCGGATCAATTTTGATCACGCGGGCTTCCACCTCTTCGCCGGGTTTCAACACGTCGCGTACTTTCTGCACCCGGTCTTCGCGGATCTGGCTGATGTGGACGAGTCCGTCGATCCCTTCCTCGAGTTCGATGAAGGCGCCGAAAGAGGCGAGCTTGTTCACTTTTCCGGATACAAGTTGGCCGACCTGGTACTTGGAAGAGATCGCGGCCCACGGGTCTTCCTGGGCTTGCTTCAGTCCCAGGCTGATTCGCTGCTGGCCAGGGTCGACTTCGAGAACAACGCTGTCCACGTGGTCCCCTTTTTTCAGCGTTTCGGACGGATGGTTCACCTTTCGGGTCCAGGACATGTCTGAGACGTGAATCATCCCGTCGATCCCCTCTTCCAACTCGACGAAAGCGCCGTACGAAGTGAAGTTGCGGACGGTACCGCTGACGCGTGCACCGATGGGGTAGCGTTCGGAAACCTGGTCCCACGGATTGGCCTCCGTCTGGCGAATGCCGAGGGATATTTTCTGCTCATCCTTGTTAATGCTGAGCACGACGGCATCTACTTCGTCGCCCACTTTTAGCACATCGGAGGCACGGGCGACCCGCTTTCTCCAGGAGAGTTCAGAAACATGAACCATGCCCTCGACACCTTCCTCGATTTCAATAAAGGCGCCATACGGCACAAGGTTGACGACTTTTCCTCGTATACGGCTGTTGACCGGGTATTTCCCCGCGATGTCTTCCCATGGGTTCCGAGTCTTCTGCTTCAAGCCGAGAGAGATTCGCTCCTTCTCCAGATCGATATCCAGTACCAGGACATCCAGTTCCTGTCCCACGCTGAGCAATTCGGAAGGATGATTGATCCGTCCCCAGCTCATATCCGTGATATGCAGGAGTCCGTCCATGCCATTGAGATCGATGAACGCGCCAAAATCGGTGATGTTCTTGACGATGCCGTTTCGCGACTGGCCGATCTGAATTTCAGTGAGGAGCGCTTTTTTCTGTTCGCGGCGCTGTTCTTCCAGAAGTTCCCGGCGGGAGAGCACGATATTGCGCCGCTCGAGATTGATTTTGAGAACCTTGAACGAGTAGGTCTTGCCATAATATTCGTCCGGATTGCGGACCGGCACGACGTCCGCCTGGGAACCGGGCAGGAAAGCGTCCACGCCGACATCGACGATAAATCCGCCTTTTACGCGGTTTCGAATGGTGCCCTCGATTTCTCCGCCTTCTTCGCAGGTTTCGAGGACGTTGTCCCAGCTTCGCTGCAGTTCGGCACGCGCTTTACTGAGAACGACCATTCCTTCATCGTTCTCAAGATCTTCGAGGAGCACCTCGATTTCGTCGCCGTCCTTGAGGTCGCCGATGTTGCGGAACTCGTTACTGGGGATGAGACCCTCCGACTTGTACCCGATGTCGACAAGGACTTCGTTGGCTCGGATTTCAAGAATCCGACCGGTTACGATGGAACCGGCGGAAAAGTTTTTGAGGGATTCTTCGTAGAGGGCAATGATCTCGTCCTTTTTTTCCGCGGAAAAATCGGAGAGGTCGAAATCAATCTTTTGTTTCTCGACGGTGTCTTGGTCACTCATAATTTTGTCTGGAGTTCAGTTCTGCAGTTTCCGGGCGTTGGTTTACGTGATCCGCATTCGGGCAGCCCTCGCACCCGTCGGCGGAATTTCAGTTTTTAAGCTTCGACGTCCAATCGAAAATCGAAAATTAAAACAGAAAAGGGCCGGGGCCTCGGCAGTGGACTGCCTCGGCCCCGTCCAAAAAAATATCCGGCGACGAGCTACTCTCCCATGGCCTAGCGCCACAGTACCATCGCCGCTGAGGAGCTTAACTTCCGTGTTCGGAATGGGTACGGGTGTGACCTCCTCGCTATGGTCGCCGAAAATCTGTTTCGATTCTGGTTTTTTGAAGCTGGGTTTGAATCCAAGTGATCCAAGTCCAACCTGAAAAAAGTTCAGATCGAAAACTAAAATAAAACAATGCATAGGGCATAAAGCGTCTGCCGCGACCCGACCCACAAGGGATCGGGCCGACGACAAACCGAAATAGATGGTCAAGCCTCACGGCTGATTAGTACCGGTTAGCTCATACATTGCTGCACGTACACACCCGGCCTATCAAGGTTGTCGTCTTCAACCTGCCTTTAGTCCCGTCCGAAGACGGGAAGGGAGATATAATCTTAGAGGGGGCTTGGCGCTTAGATGCTTTCAGCGCTTATCCTTTCCGTACATAGCTACCCAGCGATGCCCTTGGGGGACAACTGGAACACCAGTGGTACGTCATTCCCGGTCCTCTCGTACTAAGGAATGCTCTCTTCAAATCTCCTGCGCCCACGAAGGATAAGGACCGAACTGTCTCACGACGTTCTGAACCCAGCTCGCGTACCGCTTTAATGGGCGAACAGCCCAACCCTTGGGACCTTCTCCAGCCCCAGGATGCGATGAGCCGACATCGAGGTGCCAAACCGCCGCGTCGATGTGGACTCTTGGCGGCGATCAGCCTGTTATCCCCGGAGTACCTTTTGTCCGATGAGCGATGGCGCTACCACGAGCAACCACCGGATCACTTAGGCCTGCTTTCGCACCTGCTCGACTTGTAGGTCTCGCAGTCAAGCTCCCTTCTACCTATACGCTCTACGCATGATTGCCGACCATGCTGAGGGAACCATCGCGCTCCTCCGTTACTTTTTGGGAGGAAACCGCCCCAGTCAAACTGACCCTCTGACACTGTTCCACGCCCGGCTTCACGGGACGCGGTTAGAAACCCAAATACACAAGACTGGTATTTCACTGTTGGCTCCACCACGACTGACGTCGCAGCTTCAAAGCCTCCCAGCTATGCTACACGTGAATAATCAGATTCCAATATCAGATTACAGTAAAGGTTCACGGGGTCTTTCCGTCCTTTCGCGGGTATCCGGCATTTTCACCGGAACTACAACTTCACCGAGATTCTGGTTGAGACAGTGCTCTGATCGTTACACGATTCGTGCAGGTCGGAACTTACCCGACAAGGAATTTCGCTACCTTAGGACCGTTATAGTTACGGCCGACATTCACCGGGGCTTCGGTTCGGAGCTTCTCCCGAAGGATAACCCCTTGCCTTAACCTTTCGGCATTGGTCACGTGTCACACCCTATACGTCCTCTTGCGAGTTAGCAGAGTGCTATGTTTTTGGTAAACAGTCGCCAGAGCCCTTTCACTGCGCCTCCCCGGTGCTCACAAAGAATGATGATCACACTAGAGAGGACCCCTTCTTCCGAAGATACGGGGCTAATTTGCCGAGTTCCTTAACCAGATTTCTCTCGCGCGCCTTGGTATTCTCTACCATCCCACCTGTGTCGGTTTACGGTACGGTCGCACATGTTACTCGTTTAGAAGCTTTTCTTGGCAGCATAGCATCAACCGATCCGCTTGGCTAAAAGCTTCCACGTCCCATCGCCTCTCGGGGTAATGTCCCAGCGGATTTTCCTACCAGGACCCCCTACGAGCTTGGACCAGGCATACCAAAGCCTGGCCGGTCTAGCTTTCTGCGTCCCTCCATCACTCAAACGCAACATGCACGGTACAGGAATATTAAACCTGTTTCCCATCGCCTACGCCTTTCGGCCTCGGCTTAGGGGCCGACTAACCCTGGGCGGACGAACCTACCCCAGGAATCCTTGGGATTCCGGCGGCCGGGATTCTCACCCGGCTTATCGTTACTCATGTCCGCATTCTCACTTGTGTACAGTCCACGGTCAGTTCCCTTCGCGCTTCTACCCGTACACAACGCTCCCCTACCACGCCTCCAATCCGTAGATTGAAAACGTCCGCAGCTTCGGCAGAATACTTAGTCCCGTTCATTTTCGGCGCAAGACCACTCGGCTAGTCAGCTATTACGCACTGTTTAAATGATGGCTGCCTCTAAGCCAACATCCTAGCTGTCTTTGCAATCTCACATCCTTCCGCACTCAGTATTCTTTGGGGGCCTTAGCTGGCGATCTGGGCTGTTTCCCTTTCCACTACGGAGCTTATCCCCCGCAGTGTGACTCCACGTGTGACTGGAACGGCATTCGGAGTTTGAGTGGCGTCAGTACTCTGGTAAGAGCCCTCGGCCAATCAGTGCTCTACCTCCGTTCCGAGCATTCACGCAGGCTAGCCCTAAAGCTATTTCGGGGAGAACCAGCTATCACCGAGTTTGGTAAGCCTTTCACTCCAACCCACAGCTCATCCGAGCGTTTTTCAACACGCAACGGTTCGGACCTCCATTCCGTGTTACCGGAACTTCATCCTGGCCATGGGTAGCTCACCCGGTTTCGGGTCCACCGCAAACGACTCAGCGCGCATTTCACACTCGCTTTCGCTTCGGCTCCGCCCTGTCAAGGGCTTAACCTTGCCGCCTACGATGACTCACGGACTCATTATGCAAAAGGCATGCGGCCATCCCGACCGAAGTCAGGACCACCACAGTTTGTAGGCACACAGTTTCAGGTACTATTTCACTCCCCTAGCGGGGGTACTTTTCACCTTTCCCTCACGGTACTGGTTCACTATCGGTCATCAGAGAGTATTTAGCCTTGGAAGGTGGGCCTCCCGGATTCAGACAGGGTTTCACGTGTCCCGTCCTACTTGGGATACCGCTAAGGCTTGCTCAGATTTCGTGTACGGGCCTATCACCCTCTATGGAAGAACTTTCCAGAACTTTCCGCTATCTTCACAAGTCCCATGTCGCGGTCCCGCAACCCCACCCCGCAAGCGGGATGGTTTGGGCTTTTCCCCGTTCGCTCGCCACTACTTAGGGAATCTCAATTGATTTCTACTCCTCCAGGTACTGAGATGTTTCACTTCCCTGGGTATCGCCTCGAGCACCCTATGTATTCAGGTGCCGATATCCCGATATTACTCGAGATGGGTTTCCCCATTCGGAAATCGCCGGATCAAAGCGTGTTTGCCGCTCCCCGACGCTTAACGCAGCTTACCACGTCCTTCATCGCCTTCTGATGCCAAGGCATCCGCTGTGCGCCCTTAATTAACTTGACCAAAATTAAATTCAGTCAACATGTTATCGAGTTATCTCGACAATGAGTTGCGCTCTATACCCTATGCAATTGTCAAAGAACAAAGAAATTTTTGAGTCTTGATTTTTGATTTTTGATGGCCGTCTTCAGCCAATCAAAAATCGGAAATCAAAAATCAAAAATTGCTTTTCCCGTGGCCGCCTTCGCACCCCGCTTCTCGCGAAGGCTGGTGGGCGTACCTGGACTTGAACCAGGGACCTCATCCTTATCAGGGATGCGCTCTAACCAGCTGAGCTACACGCCCGATCCCATTTGGGATTTCGAATTTCCGATTTCGGCAATCCAAAACTAGAATGGAGGCAACCGGGCTCGAACCGGTGACCCCCAGCTTGCAAAGCTGATGCTCTCCCAACTGAGCTATGCCCCCGTAAATTCGGCCTCGGAGCGAATCTCAGGCCCCCGTTCCACCGCCAGGGGCAGTGTCCCGATTGCCGTGAATTCCTCCCCACGGTCTCAAAATATTCTGTGCGTTTTCGATCCAGAACTGATGCGACTCGCACTCACTCGCGCGTTTTCATGCCGTCCAATAGCAGATCCGGTACCGAAGTACCGTTCCACAACATCTGGCCCAAGGGCTAGATGCTTGTCCATATCGTCAGAATTTTCAATAGGCAACCTTCGAGCCCCAACCGCGGAAATCCGCAATCGAAATCCAAAAATCAAAAATCAAAAATCCGTCAGATTCTCCTTAGAAAGGAGGTGATCCAGCCGCAGGTTCCCCTACGGCTACCTTGTTACGACTTCATCCCAATCATCAACCACACCTTCGGCACCTGCCTCCCGAGGGTTAGCCCGGTGACTTCGGGTGCAGTCGACTTTCGTGATGTGACGGGCGGTGTGTACAAGGCCCGGGAACGTATTCAAGGCGTCGTAGCTGATACGCCTTTACTAGCGATTCCAACTTCATGGAGTCGAGTTGCAGACTCCAATCCGAACTGAGGAAGGTTTTAACGATTTGCTCCACCTCGCGGTTTCGCTTCGCTCTGTACCCTCCATTGTAGCACGTGTGCAGCCCTGGACATAAGGACCATACTGACTTGACGTCATCCCCACCTTCCTCCCGCTTATCACGGGCAGTCTGGTTAGAGTGCTTTCAGCCGAAGCTGAACTAGCAACTAACCACAGGGGTTGCGCTCGTTGCGGGACTTAACCCAACACCTCACGGCACGAGCTGACGACAGCCATGCAGCACCTGTCCAGCACCCTCGAAGGCTTCCCCGCTTTCACAGGGAATGCAGCTGGATGTCAAGCCCAGGTAAGGTTCTTCGCGTTGCATCGAATTAAGCCACATGCTCCACCGCTTGTGCGGGCCCCCGTCAATTCCTTTGAGTTTTAGCCTTGCGGCCGTACTCCCCAGGCGGTGCACTTAACGCGTTAGCTACGGCACGGACGGGGACAAGACCGCCCACACCAAGTGCACACCGTTTACGGCTGGGACTACCAGGGTATCTAATCCTGTTCGCTCCCCCAGCTTTCGTGCCTCAGCGTCAGTATCAGTCCAGAGAGCCGCCTTCGCCGCCGGTGTTCTTCTCGATATCTACGCATTTCACCGCTACACCGAAAATTCCGCTCTCCCCTCCTGTACTCTAGTCCGACAGTTTCAAACGCAGTTTCACCGTTGGACGGTGAGATTTCACGCCTGACATGCCGAACCGCCTACGCACCCTTTACGCCCAGTAAATCCGAACAACGCTCGCCACCTCTGTATTACCGCGGCTGCTGGCACAGAGTTAGCCGTGGCTTCCTCCTGAGGTACCATCTCTCCTCCCGGGTATTAACCGAGATTTGTTGTTCCCTCATGACAGGAGTTTACGACCCGAAGGCCTTCATCCTCCACGCGGCGTCGCATCGTCACGCTTTCGCGCATTGCGAATGATTCTCGACTGCAGCCTCCCGTAGGAGTCTGGGCAGTGTCTCAGTCCCAGTGTGGCTGATCATCCTCTCAGACCAGCTACCCGTCTAAGCCTTGGTGGGCCATTACCTCACCAACAAGCTGATAGGCCACGGGTTCATCCCAAAACGGCAGGTCCGAAGATCCCCACCTTTAAACAGCCCCGCATGTGCGGGGCGATCACATTCGGTATTACACCTCCTTTCGGAGGACTATCCCGAACTTCGGGGCAGATTACCCACGTGTTCCTCACCAGTTCGCCACTCTCACATACCAACTTCACCCGAAGGATCCGTCGATATGATCCCGTTCGACTTGCATGCCTAATCCACGCCGCCAGCGTTCGTTCTGAGCCAGGATCAAACTCTCCATTAGAAAAGTTCACGTCGCCCCAGTCCGAAGACCAAAGCGATCGATCCATATATTTATTAATTTATTTAAGGAACGTTCATGAGCTCGCACGAGTTATATCGCACAAGTCGCATCACTTCTGAATCGAAGTAATGCACAGAATATTCTGATTTCAAAGAACCAC
>CAUZEO010000078.1:0-16428 GCA_963578625.1 Kiritimatiellia bacterium
GCAAAGAGCAATTGTTCGGCGGTCATGTCCACCAGGATCAAGAGCTGCTCGTAAGGAAGCAGGTGCCAGTTCCGCCGAAGGACCGTCATGTAGGACCACTGCCTGTGCTCGGGCGGGATCACGATCGCGGGGGGGAGGCCCATCGACGTCGCGATCGCGCAGATGTCATTCGCGGTGGCGCCGACGGTCGCCGCGATTCGGTCGGGTTCGACGAGGTGCCAGTTTCGCCAAACGACCGCGTGCAACCGATCGGGAAAATGCGGAGCCTCCAGCGCCGCCGGGTGGGACCCGACAGGTAGCTCTACATCGTGACCTTGCGGCGCATTGTCGTTCATGGGACAGCGCTTTACCAAAGCGCAGGTGGTTATTACAACAAAAAGATCATCCGCTAGGGCCTGATCCAATAGGCTGAATGGTCCCTGTCACCGCGTGATCCGAACCGGTTTCCAAAGCCCGGCTGCGAAGTTGTCCTTGGTTACTCGGATGGCGAGTCGATGCTCCTGATTCGGGTCCAGTGTCGGGGGCAGCGGGAAGGTCGAGGGTTGGTCCCATGCCTGGCCTTTCACCTCGCCTAGTTTCTTGCCGTCCAGGATGATCATCGCGTCTCCATCGATTGCACCCAACCGTAGCTTTAAATTTTTCTCTCCTTCCGCGGCTCCGGGCAGGCGAAAACTGGTGCGGTACCAGGCTGCGCCGTGATAGTCGTGGCCCTGGTCCGTCCATGCTTTCATAATGCTGATCGGCGCCCAGGAAGCATCGATTTCCTGCTTATCCCAGCGTTCGGACCATCCGGCGCCGGACGGATCCGTTTTGAAGTGCCACTCTGCCGGCAGCGTGTGGACGACCTCCGGACCGGGCGAATGGAGAAGATCGTAGATCTCCAGGTTGGATTCCGGCAATGGCCACTCCGTGCCGGTCTCCTCAGCTTCTTTGCGCAGCCGGTCGTATGCTTTCGTGAACGCGTAGAGGACAGATCTCTGGGGATTGCGCACACGTTCGCGGTAGGACCGGTGATCCCCCGCCGCGGCCTCTGCACTTTGAAGAATTTCCCACGCTTTGCCGAGGGTGTCGATCGAAAGAAACTTAGCGTCGGGCGGCGACGACAGGTTCAGGTAATCGCCCGACTCTTCCACGGCATCATGAATCAGGTTCACGTACGCCAGAACATCTTTTGCCGCCGGACCGTAGAAGCCGTGAATGAATTCCTCGATCAGCGCTTTGTCGTCGAGTGCGGGATCCCACATGAGTTTCGCCAGCAGCCACGATCGCAACTCCGGCATCGCGGTCTCAGGAGAGTTTCGGTTGGGGTACCCTCCAAAGATTCCTTTGACGTTGTTCTCGACCATGAATCGTATGTTCGGCGCCTGCGTGCGCAGGTTGGGATGAGGCAACATGAGGTACGTGAAGTTGCCGACATAGTCCCACAGGTAGAGCCGGTCGCAGATTTTCGCCCAGCCCAGCAAATCTTCGCGGAACTTATTGTGGCGGGAAGGGTCACCATCCGCATTCTCGTCACGATGTTCGAAGTACGGCGTGCTGGTTGAACAACCGATCGGGCAGAGCCGGACGGTTAGCTTGTCGTGCGGCTTCGTATGCCTGGGTGGTGTTTGGGAATAATGATAAGCCAGCGTGCTATACATCATCTCCGGGAAATCCTTTTCCAACTCGGCGATCACTTTGTTTGCGAACTGGATAATTAAACCCGCCGGATTGTCTTCCTCCTCCACCGCCGTGCAGGGCGCGCACATGCATCGGTTCGGTTCCCCCGCATCGTCGATCTGCGAGATATCATAGATGTCGGCCCAGGGGTGCCAGTTCAGGGCCAGCTTCGAATTTTCTACGTACTGTCTGAACATCTCTTCATTGGTCAGACAGAGGGACGTTCCGCTGTACTGTGGCACTTTGTGCACTCGTTCCCCATCGATGAGGCTGAACCATTCAGGGTGCGATTCGAAATAAACATTGGGGGGAATGACGGTCCAGAAAGTGTGGGAGCTCCACTTGCTTTGCGCGATATAGTTAATCGATTTGCCTCCCTGGTGCGCACCCACGCGATGCTTCCTGCCGTTCAGCTTGGACTTGACGGACCAGTTGCCGTCCAGGGCCCGATAGTCGGTTGTCTCGCGTGTTTCCAGCACCGGGGCATACCGCACATCGAGGTCTTCCACCTTGAGTGTGGGACGGGAGGGAATGGTTTCCGCGCCGGGCGCCCAGAACCGGCAGCCGACGGCGTTTTCGAGAAAAGTGTAGACCGCATAGTACGTGCCCCGAGGTTCTCCGCCGGCCAGGATCAGGTCTTCGCCGGCGGTTCGAATCACGATTCCTTCCTTGCCCAATCCGTCGGTAGTGAATTCTTCGTCCCGGGATTTTGCCGCTTTCGGGCCGACGAAGATGTTCGCGATCCCGGTTTCCGGGCGGTGCTGAACGTTGAAATCCGCTCCCGTCACCCTCTGTAGATATCGGGCAAGCTCCCCGGCCGCATGGCGAACGGGCGTAGGTGCATCGGAGGCCACCAGGACGGCGGCCCTGCTCTGCCCGTTTTCTGAAAGGGTTACTCCTGCTGAGGAAGCGGCGCAATGCGCAGAAACCCACATCCCCATCAACAGGGCTGTGCTGAACTCGTTTCTTCGTATCATGGACTTGTCTCTATCGGAATGAAGGACTCGGCGCACAGTTTGCACCCGGCCACTTTCATGTCAAGGGCAACGGGTCCCCGTACTGCTTCACCCACTCCGCCTGGTTGAGCGAAAAAAACTGGGGACAGGCGACTGGGCCTGCCCCCCGCAGAAAAAGCCGCCGATTTTTACGGGCGGTACACCAAGCCTGCCGTGATGAAAAGATCGTTGTCTTTCAATCCGACACCGGGTGTTTTGTCGAAACGGTCGTCGATGGCGATTCGAAGGTTCACCATGGAATTTATGGCTGCCTCGACGGCGATCCCCGCGTTGAGCAGGTAATCGCCGAAGTCATCGAGCTGCGGCAGATATTCGAGATACTGCGAGAGATGGGCCGTTTCGCTCAACACCTGGGTCCACCGCTGACCAATCCGAAGCGCCACCCCATCGTCAGTCCTGTTCGCGACGTCTTCGGTGAAAAAGGATACGCCGATCTCGCCGGCGACCTCGGTTGTGTCGTTTTGCACAAGGTAGCGACCGTAGCCGGGGCCAATGTACCAACGGGAATCCATCTTGGCGATGTCGTCCCATCGGAAAGTCGAGGTCAGATACCCGTAGTCGACGTCCGAGAAGAGCCGGTTGTACTGGGCGACCGCCTCGATGTTTTCCGTCGAGGTTTTGCTGTTGGTCTCCCCGTAACGATAGTCGGCCCGGGAGAAGAACTCGTTCTGGGCCCAATTTTTTGCGGCCTCGGCGCCAAGTGTCAATGCCACCGTATCGCTGTTGCCGTCCGCCAGGTTCAAACCGAAGTCGATAGCGAAAGCCCATACGCCTTCTTCCATTTCCACGTCTGCGGCGAATGCGCTGCCGCCCGCGGTGAGCGCTACGCCACAGACAATCATAGCCAGGAGATTGTAGATTTTCTTAATCATTGTCGTCTCATGTTCCTTTCGTTTTGGTTTCCTTCGCATGCCATACGGCATTCCGTTACCCCTGCTGTTTCAGCAGGTCGAGAATCTCCGTGAAGAGGCCGGCTGCAGCCGGCTACCTTCCGGGAAAGGAGTCCCGGATCTCTTTGCTTTTCGCTTCCAGCGCGTTTTTCATGGCGATGTATTCGCCGGTGAAGACCAGGAGGCGGGCGCCCTTGTCGTACCAATCCCGGGCGGCCTCGTCGGTGAAGGTAGGCCCGCCCCACGCAATGCCGTTTGCGGCGGCAGCGGCCGCGACGCGATCGGCCACTTCGTCGAGGGTCCACGAAATCGTCGGGTGGTGTTTAACGCGCAGGGACAGGTCACCCCATCCAATGAAAAGTGCGTCGATCCCCTCGACCGCCGCGATGGCTTCGACCTGCTCGACCGCTTCGATCAATTCGATTTGGGCGACCAGGAACGTCTCCCGATTCGCATCCTCGGGGTACGGGCCATCGCCCTTGAGGTAATAATCGCCGTCGAGTCCCGCCCCGTCCATACCGCGGTTGCCGAGGGGCGGGAACTTTACCGCACGGACGATTTGCTCTGCTTCCTCCGCTGACGAGATCAGGGGGAGCATCAAGCCGCTGGCCCCGTCTTCCAGATACCGATAGAGGGTGTTGGCGTCGCGGTGACCGGTGCGGATCATGCTGTCGATGTCGCTCAGGTGGCAGAAAGCCAGCAGTGCCTGGAGCTCGCGATCTTCCATTGCGCGGTGCTCCAGGTCGATCCAGATGCAATCGAAGCCGTAGTGTGCCGAGTGCCTAACAAAGTGCGGAGCGAAGCATCCCAGGGCACTGAGGCAAGCCAGTTCGTTTGCCCGCCATCTCTCCAATGTCTTACTTTTTCTCACTGCAATCTCCTTTTTTCCCGGCCATCCTACACGGGCGGTCCGAACTTTGAAAGCCCCGCCCGCTTGTCTTTTGTGTGAACGTGTGTTTTCAGGGTACGGTCTAGGTGGGCGGGGTATTGCGCGGACGAACGTAAGGATGTGAAATGTGAAGAACTCGATATTTACGTATTGGAGATACCTTTCCGTCCTGCTCGTGCCCATCCTCGGGAGTGGTGCGGGATGCGCTGCGGTGGCGGCCGGAGCTGCCGGAGGATCGGGTCTGGCGTACATGATTGGAGACCTGGAGACGAAGGTGAACGCGACTCCCAAGGAAGTCGCGGCGCCGAAACAGGATTCGTCCGGCAGCATCGGCCACTCATCATCGATCTTATTTGCCCACGCTCCGCCGCGCGGCGACAGGGCCAGGCCCAGGCACAGGTTCTGGTACCTCCGGTTGTTCTCTTGCGGCCGGGAGCTTCAGATGGTGAGCCGGGCAAGCAGGAGTATCCGCAGTTGTGGGTTGGAGACGTTGTGAATGTGGTCGAAGCAAAAGTTGCTCTTCCAGGGTTTGAAGATGTTTTCTATCCGCCAGCGTACGGCGTATAGCGCCGCGATCTGTTTGGGGGTCATCCGATCTTTTGAGAGGGTGGTGATAAAAATCGACCAACCCATCAAGTAGAGCACCTCTTTGGATGGATGTTTCCCGTTGGTTTTTTTGGCCTTCATGCTGCGTAAATTGGCGGGTTCCTTTGTAACGGGGAAAGCAACAAGCCTGACCGGGACGGGTTTGTTTTTTCAGAGCCCAGCACCACCTCCATATCCTCCGAACCGTTCTTTTTGAGCCGTTCGGCGAGGTCCAACCTCTCCGAGGTCTCTATAGTGCGAAACAGGCTCGGGGCTGATGGCTTAGTTCGCAGTGAAGGGCATATATCTTGAATTCATGTATCAACAAATCTCCTTGGTAGGTAGTATATATACTATATAGCCGTAGGCAGGGAAAACCCATGGGATATCCAGTAAAAATCCAGAAAGTCGAACGCCCCACGAACAAGTCCTACTACGTGAACTTACCCGCGGCCCTGGCAGAGGCCGTGGAGATGGGAAAAGGAGAAGAGTGCGAATGGTTAGTCGAAGATCGAAATACTTTTGTGCTTCGACGAAAAAACAAAAACCCAAGTGTGACTAAGAAAAAAGCCCCTTAACTTGACGCGTATGCCGCAAGGGGCAGGGATTCACCGCCGGATTACGCGGTATGCCTTGCTGTCCTGGGTGGGGGTGATGTCCCGAATCATCGAAGAGTAGGACGCGTTGGAAACCCGTTTGCTATGGATGCGGATGCTACATCGCATGCTGTATTAGTGTTTTGGCTTGTTCTTGCGCGGGCGGGAGCCTTTTGATTGAATCCGCGCTTGGGAAAACAGAATGTTCACAACCACCGTCATCGGCCGGGGCCACTCGGGTACCCGCGCCATCTCCCACACGTTGTCCGCCAGTGGAGTCTATATGGGACACAGGCTTAATCCTTCCGGTGACAAGGTTCCGGAGCAGCCCATGTACGATGCCTGCCGGATTTTCGGCAAATATGTCGAGTGGAAAGGGGGGCTCTCGTGGGATTTTTCGGCCGTGTATTCGGGAGATATAGAACCGGCGTTTGAGCGGCTGATCAACGAGTATCTTGACGATGTTCTGCACAGCCGGAGGCCCTGCAGGGGCTGGAAGATTCCCGAAACGACTCTTTGCTATCCGTGGATCCTCAGGATGTTCCCGGACGTGAAGTACATCCACTGGGTGCGTGACCCGCGCGACGGCATTCTCGGCGAGCATATTACCGACGATCTCGACCGATTCGGCATACAGCACTCCGAGTGTTTCGATGTTCGGGAGCGGCGGGCGATCTCCTGGTACTACCAGTACCAGTTGATGAAACATACGCCGAAGCCGAAGCACTGGATCCAGGTCCGGTTCGAGGATTTCGTGATGAAGCAGGATAAGACACTGAAACGGCTGGAAGATTTTCTCGAAATTCCACTGGCCCGTATCGTGGTTCGGCCTGACTCCGTCGGGCGCTGGAAAACGGATACGGATCGCCACACATTCGATTTCCTGCGGGAGGCGATGGTGGAGAACGGGTACGAATAGAGTCGCGGTACCGCGACTCGAATCCGTTGGAAATCTATCCGGTCAAAAATCTGCTCCTATTTTGCCCTAGGTGAACCGATAGCTATACAACACGGAACCGACGATTTGGAAATGCAACCAGACCTCTCGGCCAATGAGTTCGGAGAGGTCGGGCTTGGTTTTCCATTTCACAGCACTGCGATAGGGATCGCGGTGAATATCGATTTCCGAATCGTCGAATTCGTAGCCGGGTACGAATGACCCGTCCAGGTTGAGGATAGCCAGGCGAACTTCGCCTTTGTTCAAGGCTTCCACGTTGAGCGACAAGTTCGGTTTTTCGATCACCATCTGTCTGGTTAACAGTTCGCCGGGCGTATATCGCGAATGGGCAAGCCCCGCGAAACGGTCGAGACCGATACACGCCACGCCGATGGCCATCGGCTGGCCGGGCGAATCGGGCGAGGAGCCCGCGGTCATTGCGCCGGCGCCTGTATAGTAAATGAACAGTTCGTCGCCGATGCGAATGGGCGCATTGTGGGTGGGAAAAATAATGAAGCGATCGAAGGCGCCTTCATCGCCGATGTCCAGAAACGGTTCTCCGGGCGCCACGCGTTCCCAACGCTGGCCTTCCCGCTGGCTGACGAGTTCGCAGTTGTCGCCGAATCCGGCGTATGACCACTTCTCCAGCATCCCGAGGTTCTGGTTTCCGTAATTGAATGGAGTGATGCCGCCGTGCCACTGGTACTGGAGTCCGAACCCCATTTCGGGCGTGTTCACGAAAATTGATTCGGGCGGACTCCAGTTCACGAAGTCTGAGCTGGTTCGAATGGCGGCGGTCCGGCCGACCAGGGAGCGTGCCCGCTCATTCAGCCACCAACGGCGATTCCGCTCGTCCCGCGTCACCATCATGTAGTCGCCGTAGCGGGCCGACACCATCCGGCGGGGCTTTCGCGTCCAGTGAATTCCGTCCGGGCTGGTGTCGAGATACTGGCCAAACACGACATCCCGGGCATGCGCTTCCTGCTCCTTGGTAATGTCCGGGTATGCTTCCGGGTCGGCGTAGGCCCACATGCAATGGTCCTGCATGTTCGCGATGAGTTTGTAGCGCCGCTGTGGATCGGGATCGTCGTCGTCGCGGACCACGGTGAGTCCGTCCATGTTGTTGACCACGCCGATGGGCTCCCCCTGTTCATCCAGGGCGGTAAGCCCTTTCCGCGCCCGAGCCAATGCTTGCTCGATCACGTTTTCCCCATCCGGGGACATCGGGTACCAGATATTGTTGTCCTTCGATCCCCGGAACTCGGCTACACCCAGGTTGGGTTTCTCAAAATGAATCCCGTCGCGGCTTTCCGCGTAGCAGTAGCCGCCCACGTCATCTTCACCCGGTTTGCGGGCGGGGGTGGAGAAATACCAGCAGCGGATCAAGCCGTCCGGCTCCTGGATCACGCTACCCCAGGCCTGCGTCCGGTAGCCCTCCCACGGGCGGTCCGATACAATCAACGGCTCCGGAAGCTTCCGCGGCTTGTTGATGATCCTCTTGAGGTTGATGTACTCCTGGATTTCGTGGTCGTCGACGAGTAGATGGAGGTCTGGGTCGTTCATGGGTGCAGGATACAATATCGGGATTCACTCTTTGAATCCCAATCGTACGCACACTCGAATCTCGTTGCGACTGCGTACGAGCGCGTTTTAGCCCGCTTATTGGTCCGGCCTGGTTTCTTCTTCGAAGAGCCAGGTGGAGAGATAACGTTCCCCGGTGTCACAGCCGATGGTGACGATGGTTTTGCCCTCGTACTCGGGACGCTTTGCCACTTCCAGCGCTGCCCAGATGTTTCCGCCCGCTGATATGCCTACCAGAATGCCTTCTTCCACCGCGACGCGGCGCGCGGTTTCGCCGGCGTCTTCTTCCTTGATGAGAATGACTTCATCGATCAATTCGGTGCGCAGGACGCCGGGAATAAATCCGGCGCCGATACCCTGGATCTTGTGAGGGCCGGGGCGGCCCCCTGAGATTACGGGAGATTTCTCCGGCTCCACCGCGATGGCTTTGAAGTCCGGATTCCGTTGCTTGAGGACGTCGGCGACACCGGTAATGGTTCCGCCCGTGCCCACGCCCGATACGATTGCGTCGACCTTGCCGCCCGTATCGCGCCAAATTTCCTCCGCGGTGGTGGTTCGATGAATTTCGGCGTTGGCCTCATTCAGAAACTGCTGGGGCATGAATGCACCCGGGATTTCGGCCAGGAGCTGCTCCGCCCGCGCCACCGCCCCCGGCATGCCTTCACCCGCCGGTGTTAGCACCAGTTCTGCGCCGAGAATCCGCATCAAGTGACGCCGCTCGAAGCTCATGCTCTCCGGCATGGTCAGGATCAGCCGGTATCCCCTGGCGGCCGCGACGAAGGAGAGGGCGATGCCGGTATTGCCACTGGTTGGCTCGACGATCGTGCCGCCCGGTTCGAGCTTTCCCTGCTTTTCCGCGGCATCGATCATCGCCACCCCGATCCGGTCTTTTACGCTACCGAGCGGATTGTGGGATTCCATCTTCAGGAGCACTGTCCCCACGCAGTCCCGGGCGATGCGGTTCAGGCGTACCAGGGGCGTATTGAATACTGTTTGAGTAATGTCTTCTGCTATATTCATGGCAAAACAATCAGGAATTTCAGAGGATTATCGACAAAGGATACGACAGATATTAGGAAAAAGTAAAGGCGCGGGAAGCTGAATAAAATGGCTGGGATCTTTAAAGCATACGATATTCGTGGAATTTACGGGCTCGATTTGACCGAGGAGATCGCATTTCACATCGGCAGGGCCTTCCAAACGTTTCTGGGGTGTAAAAGCGTGGTTGTCGCCCGGGACATGCGCCCGCATTCCGAGGCGCTTTTCCGCGGATTATCCGAGGGACTGATGCTCCAGGGCGCCGACGTAATCGATCTTGGTCTGGCATCGACCCCGGTATCGTATTTCGCGAACGGCGCTCTCGGAGCGGATGCCGGCATCATGATCACCGCTTCCCACAACCCGGGCGAATGGAACGGCTTCAAATTATGCCGGGAGCAGGCCATTCCCATCAGCGGCGCCACCGGCATTCAGGACATTGAGCGCTTGGTTACGGAAGAGTCCTTCGCGCCCGCCGCCGGGTCGCCGGGATGTGTGCGCCGTGAGGAGATGGGAGACCGCTATGCAGCGCATATTCGAACCTTCGCCGATATTGGGCGTCCGCTACGCGTCGCGGTGGATTACGCGAATGCGATGGGAATTTTTGAGAATCGGGTCCTGGCCGGGCTGATCGATTTCGATCCGATTTTCGACGACCTGGACGGGACCTTTCCCAACCACGAAGCCAATCCTCTCAAGGCGGAAACGTATGAGGCGCTCCAGGCGAAAGTCCGCGCGGGATCGTACGACTTCGGGATTGCTTACGACGGGGATGCGGATCGCGTGGGCTTCATCGATGAACAGGGAAGCATCATCCCGATGGACATCATCACCGCATTGATTGCGCGGATCATGCTGGAGCGGGAGCCCGGCGCCGCTATTTTTTACGATCTGCGCAGCAGTTGGGCGGTGAAGGAGATCATCGAGGAGTCCGGGGGCCGCCCCTTCATGTCGCGGGTCGGGCACTCATTCATCAAGCAGCAGATGCGTGACGAAGACGCAATTTTTGCGGGAGAGCTATCCGGGCACTACTATTTCCGAGACAACTATTTTACCGAAAGTTCGTCGCTCGCGGTGCTTTGCGTAGCGAACCTGGCAAGCAATGCGGGCATCCCTCTTTCTGAAATCGTGAAACCCATTCTTCGGTACCGCGCCAGCGGGGAAATAAATTCAGAAGTGAAAAATCCCGATGCGGTGTTTGCGACCCTGAGGAAAGAGTACGGGCACGGAGTCGTCACCGAGCTCGACGGGACGAGTTTCGAATTCGAAGATTGGTGGTTCAACGTTCGTCTCTCCAACACCGAACCCCTGATTCGATTGAACCTGGAAGCAAAGTCGGAATCGGACATGCAAAGCAGGCGGGACGAAGTCCTTGAAGTGATTCGCGGGTGATGCCTCGTGGCGTTAAGTGCCCATGAATCCGATACCGATGAACGTCGAGGCCAGGGCAAACTCCACCAGGTAGATCATGCGAATCGCGAGGGGGGATCGACGGAGAATCAGAATCCCCGCGAGCTGCTGAAATCCGTTGGCCTTGAAGTTCGCCATGGCGCCGCCCGCCAGGATCCAGCACAAGACCAGCAATGCGTAATCCGCCAGGTTCTTGTCCGGCCCCATCAGGATCCAAAAGACTACCGCGACGCCGGCAAAGAACATCCCGAGCCCGGGATTTCGCTCCGGGGCGTCTTCCACCGCTTTTTCAACCGCCGTTTTCAGTTTTTCTGGAGAGGATATACCCCACATGGACTCCGCTAATCCTACCATTCCTGCAAAAACTAGCGCTATTTGTCCACCCGTCATCGTACGGTCTCCATAGAAAGCCTCCGCATTACATATAGTCCCGATGTTGTAGGACAGCGAGTACCGATTGGCGTTGAAACTTGACAAACCGAGCCCTTCGTCGTTTGCTATAGGTGTTGATTCGCACTCGCGAATGAGCGGCGCGGTAGCCAAGTGGTAAGGCGCGGGTTTGCAAAACCTGTATTCACCGGTTCGATCCCGGTCCGCGCCTCCAATCGTAACTCCCTCGTAAACAGCATGATAAGCATGAAATCTGTGCTCATTAGCGTATTATTTCATTGACATAATCTGTCACTATTCGCGTCTAGATGCGAGGTTAGGCAGAACAAAGTGTCAAAGAAGTGTCAATGCCTCCCCGATGGTCTCGCACAAGTTTGCAAGTAACCAAGCACACACGAACCCAACAAGTGTTGCGCTATTTCTCAACACTATGAGCAGCAGGTCATGAGGCGAATCGATCCGCTTGTCTGCCTACTTTTCTACACACTTTTGGTGCCGATCATGAGTCGTATCAAAGCGGAAAGAATGAGCAAGGCCTGCACCCTTGCCCACCCCGCCCCCCTGTTCTCACATTGTATATATCCCCGGAATTTTTTGGCTTCCGCCCGTGGACGTGGGCCAGCGGGATCGTCCGGCTCTGCTCGCCGATCTCCGGAATATGCCGGTAGCGGATGTCGGCCCGTGAACGAGGGCTGCGGCTACCTTGAGAAGTTCGCCCAGGGATGCCAGGCACCATCTGCGCTACCCAGTTCGCCTGCAGCTTCCACAACCGGACCGAAGGTGTCATCGGGATCCAGTTCGTAGTTGGTTCCATTCCCCACGCAGGTGTTTTTCAGGATGAAGTTGCTGGTACCTGTTGTCGTCTGGATTCCGTACTCCCCCCCCGTCGTGCCCCACACGTTGTTGGCTTCCACCCGGTTGCCGTCAGCGTGGTAGAGACGAATTCCCTTGGTCGTATTCTTGCTGATCGTGTTTTCCCGAATCGTATTCCCATCGCACTGATCAAGATAGACGCCATAGGAATCATTCCCGCTGATGGTGCAATCGGCAATGGTGTTCCCATCGCACTGATCAAGGTAGACGCCAACGGATACATTCCCGCTGATGGTGCAATCGGCAATGGTGTTCCCATCGCACTGGCCGGAGCCGCCAGAAAGAACGACGCCATAGGAATCATTCCCGCTGATGGTGCAATCGGCAATGGTGTTCCCATCGCACTGGCCGTGCCGGCCATTAAGATAGACGCCAGAGCTGTTGTTGCCGGAAACCACCATCTGCTCGATCCGGCTGTTGTTCATATACTCGCAGTATAATCCATAATAGAATCCGCTGATTGATCCACCCTTGATTACCACCCTGTCTATCACCGCGTTGGTCGATCCATCCACGTAAATGCCGTAGTCATTGTCCGGATAAGAGGAAGTGCCATCCCCGGTGAGGGAGAAGCCCATCAGGTCCACGCTGACGCCGCTGGTCTCGATCACAATGCCGTGCGTCGTGGAATGCAGGTTGGAGACCACGTAATACGAGCCGGATTCATTAATCGTGTAAGGCAGGCTGGAGATCGGGGTGCGGGGGTCTGTCCGCTCATAGACCTCCTCAAGGGTATGCATGGTCTCACCCGGCGCACCGGGAGGGGTCAGAGATCCCTGTCCCATTACATGGGTTCCCATAAACATCCACAGTGCCGCGACAAGGCCAGTTCGTATCCGTGCAGGGTTCTTCATTGATTCATCCTCCACGGGCATTCTGGAGGCTCTGGAGGGCCTTGGGAAGGGAAAACAAGAAGGTTGCGGTATCCACCTGGGGTGAGTGCTGAAACGGGGGATCCGAGGCTGCTATCGGCTACTCGGATACTGGGATCGGGACTGGTGGCGGTCGATCAAAACCAACCCGTATCCGCTGAGCTTCGCAGATTCACGCTGCTGACTCATCTGAGTATCGGTTTCGGAGGCCTCCTGTCACCCTGCCTCTACCCTTGCCGAGGGCGACTGCAGAGGTAATAATTACGACATGAAAGCTACAACGATTCGCGCATTCCTGTTCCTCATTTGTGCCGCATTACCGCTCTACGCTGCGGACATTAACGACCTGACTTATGACGCCGGCGGCGCCACCGTCATCATCACGGACTGCGACACCGCCGCCTCCGGTGCGCTGGTTATTCCTGGGACCATCGAGGGCAAGCCGGTCACCAGCATCGGGCTTAGCGCCTTCTGGGACTGCACCAACCTGACCAGCGTCATCATTCCTGAGGGCGTCACCAGCATCGGGGATCAGGCCTTCTGGGGCTGCCGCAGCCTAACCAACGTCACGCTGCCCAACAGCATCACCAACATCGGGAACTTAGCCTTCCATCACTGCAGTAGCCTGCCAAACGTCACAATTCCAGACAGCGTCACCAGCATCGGGGATCAGGCCTTCTTTCAATGTACCAGCCTAGCCAGCGTCATCATCTCCGAGAACGTCGCCAGTATCGAGAATGATACCTTCAATTACTGCACCAACCTGACCAGCGTCGTCATCCCCGCGAACGTCACCAGCATCGGGAGTCATGCCTTCTATAACTGCGCCCGCCTGACCCGTGTCACCTTCATGGGTAACGCACCGACCCTTGGGACAAGCGTTTTTGGTTCCGTGGATGCGGCGGCAACTGTTTATGTATTTGCCGGGGCAACGGGTTTTTCCGATCCTTTTGGTGGGTTGCCGGTGATTTTCAGCCCCTTAACCTACGTGGTTAATGGCGACGACACCGTCACCATCACGGACTGCGACAATGCCGCCTCCGGCGCACTGGTTATTCCTGAGACCATCGGGGGCAAGCCGGTCACCCGCATCGGGGATCAGGCCTTCAGTTCCTGCAGCAGCCTGACCAGCGTCACCATCCCTGGGAGTGTCACCAGCATCGGGAACTCAGCCTTCAAAAGCTGCACCAGCCTGACCAGCCTCACCATCCCTGAGGGCGTCGCCAGCATTGGGGATAGCACCTTCTACGATTGCACGAGCCTGACCAGCGTCATCATCCCTGAGGGCATCACCAGCATCGGGAGTTATGCCTTCCGTTTCTGCACCAGCCTGGCCAACATTACGCTCCCCAACAGTATCACCAGCATCGGGGGCTATACTTTCTTCAACTGCACCAGCCTGGCCAGCGTCATTATCCCTGGGAGCGTCACCAGCATCGGGAATAATGCCTTCGCTTCCTGCACCCGCCTGACCCGTATCACCTTCATGGGTAACGCACCGACCCTTGGGACAAGCGTTTTTGGTTCCGTGGATGCGGCGGCAACCGTTTATGTAGTTGCCGGGGCAACGGGTTTCCCCGATCCCTTTGGTGGGTTGCCGGTGATTTTCAGCCCCCTAACCTACGTGGTTAACGGCGATGGCATCAGCGTTACTATCACCGATTGCGATACCGCCGCCTCCGGCGCACTGGTTATTCCTGAGACCATCGAGGGCAAACCGGTCACCCGCATTGGGGATCAGGCCTTCAAAAACTGCAGCAGCCTGACCAGCATCACGCTCCCCAACAGTGTCACCAGCATCGGGGATCAGGCCTTCTTTGGCTGCGAAAGCGTGACGGGCCTCACCATTCCTGGGAGCGTGACCAGCATCGGGGACTATGCCTTCCGTTTTTGCACCAGCCTGGCCAGCATCACTATCCCTGAGGGCGTCACCAGCATCGGGTATTCTGCCTTCAGTTACTGCACTAGCCTGACCAGCATCATCATCCCTGAGGGCGTCACCAGCATCGGGGACTATGCCTTCTATCAATGCAGCAACCTGACTAGCGTAACCATCCCTGGGAGCGTCATCAGCATAGGGAATTATGCCTTCTACAACTGCACCCGCCTGACCAGTATCACCTTCATGGGTAACGCACCGACCCTTGGGACAAGCGTTTTTGGTTCCGTGGATGCGGCGGCAACCGTTTATGTAGTTGCCGGGGCAACGGGTTTCCCCGATCCCTTTGGTGGGTTGCCGATGAGCCCCCTATCCTACGTGGTTAACGGCGATGGCATCAGCGTCACTATCACCGATTGCGACACCGCCGCCTCCGGCGCACTGGTTATTCCTGAGACCATCGAGGGCAAACCGGTCACCAGCATCGGGGAAGAGGCCTTCTATGACTGCAGCAGTCTGACCAGCGTCATCATCCCTGGGAGCCTCACCAGCATCGGGAATGATGCCTTCAAAAACTGCAGAAGCCTGGCCAGCATCACGCTCCCCGACAGCCTCACCAGCATCGGGAACTCAGCCTTCTATGAATGCACCAGCCTGAGCAGCGTCATCATCCCTGAGGGCGTCACCAGCATCGGGTATCAGGCCTTCCGAGACTGCACCAGTCTGACCAGTATCACGCTCCCCAACAGTATCACCCGCATCGGGAATGATGCCTTCAAGAACTGCACCAGCCTGACCAGTATCGCCATTCCCGAGGGCGTCACCAGCATTGGGGATAATGCCTTCTACAACTGCACCAGCCTGACCAGTATCGCGGTGTCGGAGGGGAATATGGCCTATTCCAGTGGGGATGGGGTGCTATTCAACAAAGCCAAGACGATTTTAATTGTCTACCCTGGGGGGAAAAGCGGGGCGTACGTGATTCCAGAGGGCGTCACCAGCATCGGGGACTATGCCTTCTACGATTGCAGGAGCCTGACCAACGTCATCATCTCTGAGGGCGTCACCAGCATTGGGAGTTATGCCTTCCGTTCCTGCACCAACCTGACCAGCGTCATCATTCCTGAGGGCGTCACCAGCATCGGGGATCAGGCCTTCTGGTGGTGCCGCAGCCTAACCAACGTCACGCTGCCCAACAGCATCACCAACATCGGGAACTCAGCCTTCAATTACTGCACCGAGTTAGGACGTGTTCATTTCGAGGGAGATTTGCCAACTTTTGGAGCTTCTGTATTTTACGGAGCTGACAAGTCCTATATAACCTACTCAGTGAATCCCACGGTTGTGGCTGGTCGCCCCGCCTTTAACCCAAGCCAGTTGGCGGTAGTCACGGCACCAATGCAACAGCAGATCACCCTGCTCGAGCAGCGCCCGACGCTTGAGGAAGTCCAGGACGGTCGCCCCGGGTCGGTGGTCCTGAGTGTTGACCCGGCAGGAAACTCGGTGACCTTGAGCTTTACGGTCGAGGAGAGTGAGGACCTGACCATCTGGACCCCTGTCGCCGGACCCGGGGTGAGCCAGACCCTCACACTGCCCGAGGGCAAGCGGTTCTACCGCTTCGCACACTGAGCCGAATCATAGGAGGAAGGGTTGGCGTTGTCTGCCCCCTCCCCTCTTTTCCCCTTTCCAAGGCCCTCCAGAGCCTCCAGAATGCCCGTGGAGGATGAATCAATGAAGAACCCTGCACGGATACGAACTGGCCTTGTCGCGGCACTGTGGATGTTTATGGGAACCCATGTAATGGGACAGGGAT
>CAUZEO010000079.1:0-16414 GCA_963578625.1 Kiritimatiellia bacterium
TTTTGTACAGGAATGAAGGGAATCATACTTGCCGGCGGGTCAGGTACGCGCCTCTATCCGATCACCAAGGCCATCAGCAAACAGATCGTACCGGTGTACGACAAGCCGATGATCTATTATCCCCTATCGACACTGATGTTGGCGGGTATCCGGGACATCCTGGTTATTTCCACCCCGCGGGATGTTCCCCTGTTCCAATCCCTGCTTGGCGACGGAAGCGGGCTGGGCTGCAGCATCGAATACGCAGAACAACCTGAACCGGAAGGCCTGGCCCAGGCCTTTCTCATTGGTGAATCCTTTATCGGGAACGAAAAGGTCGCGCTGATCCTGGGCGACAATATTTTCTATGGAAGCGGTCTCGCCGAGCTTCTGCAGACACATCGCGATCCGGACGGGGGTGTCATTTTCGCGTACCATGTCGACGACCCGAACCGGTATGGAGTCGTGGAACTCGATTCGCAGCATCATGCCCGATCCATTGAAGAAAAGCCCAAGGTCCCGAAATCGAATTTTGCAATACCCGGCCTGTACCTCTTCGACAACCAGGTCGTGGAAATCGCAAAAGGGCTGAAGCCCAGCGGGCGCGGGGAACTGGAAATCACGGATGTCAATCGGCACTATCTCGATGCAGGCCGGTTGCAGGTGGCGATTCTGGGACGCGGATATGCCTGGCTGGACACCGGCACCTTTCATTCGCTCATGCAGGCATCTTCCTTCGTGCAGTTAATCGAAGAGAGGCAGGGATTGAAGATCGGATGCATCGAAGAGGTCGCCTACAACATGGGTTTCATTTCGCAGGATGAATTGAAAGAGATCGCCGAACCGTTAGCGAACAACGGGTATGGGCAATACCTCCTCAGCCTAATTCGCCCATAAACCTTCTCCTGGCGGGTTCCGTTGAACTTCTCTTCATCGGCCTGCACACCCTTTACGATAATCCCCTCATGGGGACTCCTAGAACTTCGGCGCCCGCAGGATCGCGATCGCATTCCTGCCCGGCCCATTACTGGAATTCAACCAGGCTGCGATAAAAGACCAGAAAGATATCAGCCGAAGCATTGCGCGCAATGGAAGGCTACGCCTGGCCCGGAAACGTCCGCGAGTTGGAGAATCGCATCACGCCGGCAGTGATCATGACGGAAGGCCGGAAAGGAACCCACTATGATCTGGAACTTGCGCGAGATGGCGACGACGCCTGGATACCGACGCTGAAGGAAGCCCGCAATCAAGAGGAACGCGCCCTCGTTACGCGCGCCTTGCAACGGGACGACGGCAACGTATCCAAGGCCGCGGAAGAATTGGAAATAAGCCGTCCAACTCTTTATGAACTGATGGAGTGGCTGAACATCGAGAAACCGTAACGAATGTTGGGCGGCCATGCTCCGTGTAGCGGAAGTCGCCGAGACTTCCGGTCGGCGACTTACACGCCCGGATTTGCCACAAAGAGCCTCAACCAACACGGAACCAACGTTTGGAGTGCGCCGCTCCGCGCCGCTTTGGATTGGTCGTTCCAATACCGCTGGACTGTCTGTCCAGAGACGTGGTTGGACGAGTTAGTCTTACTTTTGGCTCAATAACTGTTTCGCTTCCGCCGCATGATTCGAGTCCGGATCCAACTTGAGTGCCTTCTTCAGCAACTCTTCTGCCTGCGGCGCATTATTCTGTCCGGCCCGGCAAAATCCCAGCAGGTATATCGCCTCCGAATCGCCCGGTCTGCGGGTAATCGTCTCTTCCAGTAGTTGGCCGGCCCAGTCGAATTCTTTCCGCCCATATGCAACTTTTCCCAGGAGAAAGGACACGTCCGGATCCTCGGGCAGCAGCGCCCTTGCTTTCGATGCCAGTTCGTACGCTCGCAGTGTTCGTAGCGACGGAGGCGAATGGCCCCGGGTACGACGACTTTACCAGGTATTCCCGACTGGAGAAACAGCAGGGAACCGGGGCACCGTGGATTCCCGTGACGGGATACGACAGGATTACCGGTGACAACTCGCTGGTGATGTGCCCCATGAATAGCCAGGAGGCCTCGTGCACCCTGTTCCGCGCAACCGCATGGCTTGAAAGGAACACAGCCCTGGAAGGCGACGCGGACGGCGACGGTATCCTGGAAGGGTGGGAATCGCAGTACTTCTCAGCGTCCAACTTCGATACATCCACGTTCGGCGATACGGACCGTGACGGATTATCGAACATGCAGGAATTCATCTACGGGACGAATCCCGGGGACGGTACGAGCTACTTCTCGGTTCGAATTTCGGTAGAGGGCGGGAATCCCCGGGTCACCTTCTCGACAGTCAACTCCAATGCAGCCGGATACGAAAACCTCGATCGTTTCTACCGCCTCGAAGAAGGAGATCCGACCACGGGAACCTGGTCCCCGGTGCCCGGATATAAACGCATCCCGGCGACCGATGGAATAGTGAGCTACAGCATCAACGCGTCCAGCGGCGCCTGCTCGTTGTACCGCGTGGCTGCGTGGCTTGAAAGCAGTACCACAAGTTCCGTGACATACAGCGACAACGATGGGCTTCCAGACACCTGGGAAATGTCCACTTTCGTATTGGATGGCGTGGACGGCGGTCCTGTCGCCGATCCGGACGGCGACCACTTTTCGAATGTTCAGGAGTTCGTCTTCGGGACCGATTCTCGCAGCGGCACAAGTTTTGCGGCCGTTAACATCAGATTTGCAAATGGATCCCCACAGGTATATTTCCCGACAATCGCGGCCTCGGGAACAGGATATGACGGCCTGGTTCGATACTATCGCTTGAAGAAGTGCATCTCCGGATCGGGCACCTGGCAGACCGTCATCGGATACGAAAAAGTTCCAGGGAACGGGACCGAGGTACAATACAATGTGCATCCCCAGTCGAATCCCTGCACCCTGTTCGGCCTGGAGGCGTGGCTCGAAAGCCAATAAAACAATCTTCGGATAACGCCGGCATATGCAGGCGGTTCACATTGATCCGTAATATTCGTAGATGTCCTCCAGAAGAACCTGGTCTGCAGCCGCCGGTTTCGCAAAGGCAGCCGCCGGAAGTTTCGAAAACCGACCCGCATAGAAAATCAGAGGTTCCGCCTCGTGCACTTCCCCGGCAACGCACCTGCCGATGAAGATGTCGTGGTCGCCCCCGGGCACGACCTGGATGACCCTGCAATCGATATAGGCCAGCGAATCCTTCAGAACCGGCGCGCCGGTTTCAGCCACATCCGTCAGCAGATCGGAGAAATCCTTGGGGCCGTTGGTGGCGAACCTTCGCGCGACTTCCTCCTGGCTGGTGGTCAGCAAATTCAAGGCAAACACCTGGGAGGAAACCAGGATCTTATGCATATTGTTTTCCCGATTCACCGAAATCAGGACCAGCGGCGGATCAAGCGATAGCGAGGTAACCGAGTTTACAGTCATCCCGTATGGCTTGTCATCGAACGTAGAGGTCGCGAGCGCGACACCGGTCGCGAATCGTCCCATAATTTGCCGCTGCGCATCACCACCAAACGTCATACGATTGTTCCTGTTCCCGAAAAGCTATCCTGATCAGCCGGGTTCTTAAACTCAAACGTTTTCTTGACGCTGCGGATCGGCAGTTCACTCGGATCGATATGGCGGTCGAACTTCGTTCTGTCGCCGGTCAGGATGGCTTCCCCCGATTCGAGGCCGGCCAGAGTAGCAATATCCAAGTCGGTGCGACTGACGAAATAGAGATTCTGAAATTGTTTGAGATCGTCCAGAAAGCTCGCCTTCATTCGGGCCATCCAATTGTGCCTGTTTTGAGATGCATCCGCACCCGGCAGCCGCAATACGAGATTGTCGAAACAATGGGCGGAGTCTTCAATCAGGGTGGATTTCAAGCACTCTGTCAGGGCCAATGCCACGAGTTCGTCGTTCGTCCGCTCCAGTAAGCGCTCGCCCTCGTTGCAATAGAATTCGCAGCAGAGAGATGTTTTTCCTTTCGGCACCATCTCGTCGTGGATCGCGGCATAGTTGGTAATCCGACCGATCCGCGTTTTGGGGCAAGTTACGTTCAGCCAGGCATGAGGAAATCGCGGGCTTTCATCCAGGAACAGATAGACGAGAACGATGGTTCTCCGCGGCGCGGACGGCGATCCCTGCGCTCCACCGGCATCGTCGGCGCGCCCGCCGGGCATCGTGATGACCTGGTTCGCGAAGGATGAACTGAGCAGCTCTTGCCACAGCAGAATCCGGCAAAAAAAACCTCTCTCTTCACTCCCGAACTTGCTTGCGAACGTGTTTGGCATCGGGTCATGAATGTCCAAAATAATCTTTGCGCCGAAAACTTTCGCGACAACGGTGCTGAATACAAGAAAATCTGGCATGTTGTTTACATGGATCACCCTGTATCGCCTTTTCAGGAACTGCACCGATGTCTTAATAAAACACAGGATGAAAAAGCGAAGATAGGCAATCATGTAGAGGAGGCGGTCTCCGCCTCGATAACGTGACTGTAAAAGATGATACACAGTGACACCCCGCAGAACTTGAACCGGAGGGTCCCCGGGACGACGCAGCGCAAAAAAATCCACTTCCATTCCCGCCGCCACAGCGGCTTCAGCTTCTCGAATGACCCTCGGATCGGACTGATAATACGTATAAGCGATCATCAGACAGGCATCGGGCCTTTTCTCGCCAACGTTCACTGCAAGACTCTACTCTCGGTGCTCTCAACGATCGCCTGAAATTGCCGGACGAGATTGGGGTCATCGAGTATGCCCTCGGGATGGACCAGCATCACTACATCTGTTTTCCCGGCCCGGTCGAGAAGCCAGTCAATATCGAATTTTTCGGTGTCACGCCACGGTGGCTCGAGCCAGAATGCGGACGGATACCAAACCAAATCCCCACTCAACGACTCCGGCTGGATGGAGGGGTCTTCCAGGTTTCCGAAGAAAACATTCATTTCAACCTGTTCGGCCCGTTCGAGGTACCGCGCCGGTTCGTACGGGGCATGATGCCGGCGCCCGAATTTAGCGCCTCCAGACCCATGTTTGGAAAAGGATCGAATTCTCTTCCCTGTGTTTCTCTCCAGCAGTCGAAGTTCACGCTCGAACGTGTCAAACGATCGGGCATCCTCTAGATGAAGCCCGATCTCATGCCCGCCGGCGGCAACCATCTCGAGGATGTTATCAGATGGGAGCGTGCACCTGCGGAAGAAAGCATGCGCACGCGCTCCACAATCGCCGAGCATTTCAAGCATTCGCTTCAACTCCGTCAAATATCCGAATGATTCCATTCTCGGGAGCCAGAGATCGCTGCCGCACCGACTCAACAAGTGCCGCGTTATCGGCCTCTTCCCATAAGGCCGATCGACATCGATTCGGATGATGATGGCCATTTCCGTACTGCTTTACGTTCCAGAAGTATAGCGACTCGTTCACCGGACCATTGCGTACGCCCCGCAACCGTCCAGGCTTCATTCAACCGGTCTTGCTCGCTGAAAATTCATCCAACAGGCATTGGTGAGCGGTTGCGACCACGTACTCGGCCTGTTGATCGGTCAACTCCGGGTAAACCGGTAGAGCAAGCGTGTCCCTTGCCGCCTGTTCACTCTCGGGGAAATCACCCTTTGAATATTCAAGATAGGAAAAGCACTCCTGGAGATGCATCGGCACGGGATAGTAAATCTCGGTGCTCACGCCCTTCGATCGCAACTCTTCCCTGAACCGGTCCCGTTCCGCGGTCCGAATCACATACTGATTGAATATGTGACGGTCCGTCATGACACTCGGCAAAATGATCCAGGGGGCTTCCGTTTCCGACTCAGATTCCTGGCCTGAATTTAGGCTGGTGCCCGCACTGTCGTATACATTGAGGCCCGTCGCGCTGAAAAGAACGCGATATCGTTCGGCATTGTACCGGCGGGCATTTGTCCAGTCGTCGAGATACTTGAGCTTGACCAGGACAATCGCCGCTTGCATCGCGTCAAGTCGAAAGTTACCGCCAACCATCTTGTGATAATACTTCGGATTGGATCCATGCGAGCGCAAATCCCGCAATTTTTCCGCGCGATCCGCGTCGTTGGTTACGACGATTCCACCATCTCCGGCGGCTCCAAGGTTCTTGGAAGGAAAAAAAGAAAAACATCCGTAAGCGCTTTGCGATCCCGCGCGCCGGCCGCCGTGCTCCGCACCAATGGCTTGGGCCGCATCCTCGATCACCGTCAGGTTATGTTTTCGCGCTACCTCGAGAATGGCATCCATGTCGCACATCTGCCCATATAAGTGGACAGGGATAATTGCCCGGGTGCGGCCTGTCACTTTCGCCTCAACCTGGGTCGCATCGATATTGTATGTCACCGGATCAATGTCGACAAAGACCGCTTTCGCGCCGACTCGAGCGATGGAACCAACCGTCGCAAAAAAAGTGAAAGGAGTTGTAATTACCTCATCGCCAGGGCCAATGCCTTCCGCCATCAGGCAGATGAGCAGTGCGTCCGACCCCGATGACACCCCCACTCCAAATGAACACCCGCTGTATTCCGCAATGGCTTTTTCGCACTCCTGAACTTTCGGACCCAGGATGAAGCGTTGCGATTCCATGACTTCTGCTACCGCGGCGTTCAATTCATGCTTCAAGCCCTGGTACTGCGCTTGGAGATCCAGCAAAGGAATCTTCATGATGAAACCGATGTCTGCTTAAATTCTCCGTACGGCCTGGTACCCCATTGGTCACCTTGAGGCAACGGAGCATCCTCATCCAAATCAAGACACCGAACGATTCCCGGCTCGGTCTCCTGGTAGCGATATCCGCTTTCGGCACAGCGCATGATCCCGCCCGAGTCGGGAGAACCCAGGCGATGGCCGTGACGACTCATCCAACCAACGAATCGGGCGGGATGGCCAATGACGAGCGCATAATCACTGATGTCTTTGGTTCCCACCGCGCCGGCTCCCACGAATGCGTATCGTCCAGCGGTGACTCCACATACGACAGTCGCGTTAGCGCCGATGGTCGAGCCTTTCTTGATGACGGTCTTCTCATAGAGTGCATGGCGGGTGATCTGGGAACGCGGATTGGTCACATTTGTCAGGACACAAGAGGGCCCCAGAAACACATCGTCTTCGATAACGATGCCCGCGTACACCGAGACGTTGTTCTGGATTTTCACGTTAGCGCCGATGACGGTTCCGGCGTCGATATTCACATTCTGCCCGACTACGCACCGCGCACCTATTTTCGCGCCTTTCATCACATGGCTGAAATGCCATATTTGGGTACCTTCCCCTACTTCCGCGCCGTCATCGAGAAAAGCTGATTCGTGAACGTAAAATCCCGGCGATCCCGGCGGCGCGCCCTTCGTCGAACCTGTATCTATTGCAGATCCACCGTGCGAAATGGACTGTTGGCATGCGTCAAGAACGCGAAGAACTCCCAATCCCTCCCGCGCATCGGTGACCGGCGCCTTGCGCGAAGCGACGCAATCCAAAAAATGTCTACACTCTTCATTCAATGGTTCATTCGGCTCGATCTCGACGACTTCGCCTTGTGCCTTCACCGCCATCGGCACGCGATTCTTCCACTCCACGGGGTGTTAATATTCTCACAATTCGGGCCATCCTGAAAGTACATTTTGCGATAATTAGTCCTGAATTCATAGACGGGCCTCTCGTCCATGATTATTTATTGACTGCTTACCAACAACGCCATCTTCGCTGGCGTAAAGGCTCGAACGACGACCTCAACTATGCTTTAAAAGCCGATC
Organism: Kiritimatiellia bacterium; assembly: GCA_963578625.1. Classification (GTDB taxonomy): domain Bacteria; phylum Verrucomicrobiota; class Kiritimatiellia; order SLOV01; family SLOV01; genus CAUZEO01. The sequence goes on from CAUZEO010000079.1 coordinate 7,716, forward strand.
AACTCAAAATATGTGATGATTACGTATTGCAATGATGAGGGAAACCAACTATAAAGGGGGCTTAGGTGAGGTCGGTGTAAGTTCAAGCAGATTCACATATGTGAGTGGACTCACGGGCACTTTTTTTGAGAATAACGTGGACCCGCTTACCCACAACGTATCCACATTCGCCTGGCGTACCTCCACCTTGCCGGATAATACCAATACCAGCATCTACCAGTTCCCCCAGGAAGGGAACGACCATACCACCGTGGCACGAATCCCCGAGGGAAATGGCAAAATCGTCTTCCTCGCGTGGGACTGGTTTGACAGCCAACCAGTGGGATCCCAGGACAATGGGTGGATCGCCATGCTCGAGTCGGGCATGTTCGAATGCCTGCGACCGTGACCCTGCGCTTGAGTTGGGTAGGTAGGTTCGCCTTCCAGTTGGAATTTGTCTCCCAGTTTTCATACAATCTTGGCGAATGGACGAGATGTGATTCATCATTCAGTAATACGGAGGCAAAATTGATCCCGCTCATCCTTCACTCCAGCCGTTACAACTCATTAACTTGCAAACCCTTTCATCATCTCAAGTGCGCCTTGGCGGGCCTGTTCTCGATTCTGCTCCTGCTGGCTCCGTATCGCGGGGCCGCCCAATGGACGGGTGCCGCGCGGGAAACCGCGGAATCCGGTGAAGGCGGCGTCCTGAAGAAGGTGTGGGTCAAGATCAACAACGCCGAAGTCTACAAAACAGAGTCCGGGCACGAGATAAGCGCCAGGCTCCGTCAGCACTCCAAGGCATACCACTTCGGCGAAGTCGGCGATAACCGCATTGCCATCGGTGACAAGCCGGCAAAGTCGGATTGCGAGCACTTTGGATTCATTGAAAAAGAGAAAATCATTGTCTGGGATACCGATCAGGCACTGCGGTTCGTGGGCACGGATGAGGATCAAGTGGTGGAACTCTACACGGATCCGGCATTAACGGACAAAGTCGGTGACGTAGGAGTCGAGGGGGAAAACGACCCCACCGTCGAGCCGTTTCCGATCTTCAAAAAAACCGATGACGGGAAAGCCTTCGAAATCGCGTTTGTCTATACCGCAGCGGATGGGACGACTGGAGAAGACGCCAGGAAGCAGGAAGCCCTCCGGCGTGTAGTGACCAAGAGCATCAACAAGGCGGATGTAGTCTTCGTAATGGACATCACCGGCAGTATGCAGGATGAACTCGCGGCGGCAACGGAAAGCGTAGGGCTTCTAATCAAAGAGTTTGCGGCCAAGACCGTAACCATGCCTGACGGACGGCAGGAGCCAATGCTGTTTCGGTTTTCATTCCTCGGATTCCGCGACAAGTCAGAGGACGGAACTCATTGGAAAGAGGTCATTCCGTTCCACGGAATAAATGATATTCCGGGATTCAATGAAGAGATGGCTCAGCGAATCGCGAAGGGCGGCGGCGACCGCCCGGAGAGCGTGTACTCGGCAGTCGTGGATGCGGCGAATACCGATTGGAGCGACGGAAGCGGCAAGGCGATTGTTCTCATCGGTGATGCGCCGCCCCGCGACGTGGAATTTCGGGACGCGGCGATAACCAAGTGCAAGGAGCGCTTCATACGCGTCCATAGCATCATCGTCGGCGACGATCAGGAAACCCAGTCCGCATTCAGCGCCCTCTCGCTCGCCACCGGCGGCCAAACCTTCAAGATTGCCGACGCGCGCAACACCGAGACGGTCAGTAAGATCATCGACTCGCTGAAAGTCGAGATGGCCATCGCCGACGACGCAATAAAGACAATCGACGAGTGGGTGGATGGCGCGAAGCTTTCTCGCGATGTGCAGGAATTCGTGTTCAGGGGCATTATTCCCGACTTCTCCAAACGTCCCATCCCTCCAACCGTCTACGTGTCCAGCAAGCAGGACGGCTCCAGGGAAGTCTGTATCTATAAGTCGAAACCCAACCTCTACGAAATGCTCGGCGATATGCAGACGGATTTCGTGCGGATGATTGAAAACCCGAGCCCGGAATTGCTCACCGCCATCGCCGCGGGCGGCGTCGAGTTCATCGCGGAACTGGATCCGAACGTGCTCCAGTCCATTCTCGATATGGACGACCCCGCCGCCGCCGCCGAGGAAGTGAAACTGATGCTCGAGGCCATGCCGGAGTTGCCCGGTATCATACGCGAGTTGAACGACAAAGGGGCCATCGCGGACTGGCATGCTCTTGCAAAGAAAACCGCCGCCCTGTCACGCTTCGTCGCCGATCCAAAAAATTTCTTCGAAGACAAGGCATGGGTTCCGTTCAAGGTGTTGAATCTTTAGCCACTTTCGTGGCACGGAGCCTCCGGCCCGTGCCGCGAACTATGTGAACAAATGAAAAAAACCAATGTGAAAAACCAATTTCTAGCAATCCTGTCAGTTTTCATTTTCGGCGCGCTCCCGTCCATCGCCGCGATCTTTGAGGACGTAGCCGGTGACAGCGCGGAACGGGGCCCCGGCGGTGTTCTCAAAAAGGTCTGGGTCATTCGCAACGGCGCGGAAGTCTACCGGGACACCGAGCAAAGCGCCGTGGATTCAAGACTCAACCAGCATTCCAAAGCATACCACTTTGGAACCACGAACGACCTGATTGCAATCGGCGACAAGCCAAAGAAATCGGACTGCGCTCACCACGGCTTCATCGCCGCCGGCGATGTGATTATCTGGGACACGGACCAGGCGCTGCGCTTCGTGGGTAAAGACAAGGAAACCTACGTGGACTTGTTTCGCGACGAGGCGTTGACCGACAAAATCAGCGAATCGGTCGTCGAAGGCCCGAACGATCCAACCGTCATGCCCTTTCCCATCTTCCGGCGCACCGACGACGGTCGCGCGTTTGAAATTGCCTTCATCTACACCGCGCAAAGCGGCGCCGACACCTACGACGAGCGGATCCAGGAAAGTCTCCGCAAGGTCGTCACCAAGGATGTCAGCAGCATCGACGTAGCATTCGTTATGGATGTCACCGCCAGCATGCACAACGAGTTGGCGGCGGCAAAAGAAAAAATCCGGGAACTCATGAATGAGTTCGGCAACCGGACCGTGGAGCTGTTCGGCCGGTTGCACCCCCTGCGTCTCCGGTTCGCCTTCGTGGGATACCGGGATCAGGCCGAGGGAGATGAGTGGGTGGAAATCATTCCCTTTGCAGCCCGAGGTCAGGCCGATAGTTTTGAAGATCAGCTCAACGAAATTCACGCCATGTCGCGACTGAACAGAGACTGGAAAGAGAATGTGTGCGGCGGCCTGAAGGAAGCGTTGGGCCTGGATTGGAGGAAGGAAAATGCCAAAGTCATCATTCTCATCGGAGACGCCGCGCCGAAAGATGAGGGTCTCTTTCCCAGGATTCTGGAACAGTGCACGCAACGGTTCATTCGCATTTACAGCGTGGTGGTCGAATCTCACAAGGAACCGGCCGCGCAAACCTGGCGTTCCTTCAAGAAAATGGCCATTTCTACCGGCGGCCAGTGCTTCAAAATCGACGATGTGGAAGACACCCTGACCGTCGACAAGATTGTAGAGACCCTCACCATCGAAGAAGCCGCCGTGGCCAAGGCCCCAGGCGTAGTTCGCGCCTGGGCGGAGGGCGGCGCGCATTTATCTCGCGATTCGCAAGAGTTTCTCTTTCGGGGAGTATTGCCCGACGAAACCCGGCGCCCGATCCCCCCCACTGTTTTCGTATCCAGCAGGAAGGACGGCACCCGCCAGGTTTGCCTCTACAAATCGAAAGCGAATCTGTACGAAATGCTCGGCGATATGCAGACTGATTTCGTAGGCATGATCGAGAATCCAAGCCCCGCGCTACTTGCCGCGATCAATGCCGGCGGCGTCGAGTTTATCGCGGAACTGGACCCGAACGTGCTTCAAACGATTGTGGAGATGGACGACCTCACGGAGGCCAATCTCGAAATCCGCTCCATGCTCGAAGTCATGCCCGAACTGCCCGGCATCGTGCGCGAGCTACATGAAAAGGGACTCGCTGCCGAATGGCATGAGCTGGCAAAGAAAACAGCGACCCTGTCCCGATTCGTTTCCGACCCAAGAAATTTCTACGCCGACAAAGCCTGGGTTCCTTTTCACATTCTCGAGTTCGCGGATGGAGAGGATTGAGAATGCATAAAGCACCCGGCCAGGCCACACGCATGATGCGCGATGGGCGGATACGCGTGACCGGCAACTGGGTCTGGTGCCTGGTTCTGAATATTGGCTGTTGGGTATGGGGTATTCGGTATCTGTTCAGCCGGGGCAAGACGCATCATGAATCCCAATCTCGAATCCCCGGGAACCAATCCCCCGAGCCGCATCCCGCATCCCGCATCCCGCATCCCGTTCTGTTTCTCCTGCTGATGATTTTCGTCCCTTCCTGGTGTTGCGCCGACTCCGCCGCCCTGATTGTCGGCATCGGCGTTATTCGCTCGAAGACCGACGACATAGGAGGCGAAGCGGGCTGGACCAGTCGGGCCTGCCCGCGGGCGCGCGGCGACGCGGAAGAGGCGTTTCGTGAAATGATCTCCTCCGCTCGGGGTGAGAGACACTTGTATTCCTATCCCATTCGCTGGAACGGAGCGCGCAGAGACCGGATTAATACTGCGGTATTCCTCACCGACGGCGTCACGGACAACCGGTCGATTCCCGTAGAGACCCGCATTCAAGTGGAGCAGCGAAACCTGGTCCGGGGCGTCACCGGATCAGACGACTTTATACTCTATGCCGCGGGAATCGGCGGCTCGGATGGATCCGATTCCTGGATATATGATCGCATTGGGAATACGATTTTCATCTCCAGGCTGCTTGACGCGTTCCCTTCCCCGGCCGAAAACGCCCGAAGAATCTGTATTGTTCGAATTTATGGAGACGAGCCGGACCCGACGGCGCACATGCTTTTCTTCGCGGACTCACGAAGCATCACGGAATTTTTGAGCTGGTTGAACGAGGCGAAGGACTCCGCCATGAATGCGAAAAACCCGAATCGAACCGAATCGTTCGCGCCCGGACTGTCCGGACTACTGGCGAATATAACGCCGGCGCGCCTCCAAAGAGCGATCCTCCGATTTAAACCTCAGTCGACTCCATTTGGTTCCCTGATGCTGATCAATTTCGGAAACTCGCTTGAGCGCTTGCAACAGCGAGTTGAAATTCCGATCGTGTCCCAGATCTCCCCCGTTTACAAGAAAGAGCGAAGGGCAGGCCCTCTCTTTACGATTATTGAGGACGAAACAGACATCAAAATTGGAGAAGAAACGATCGTGGACTATGACGCCCTGCGGGTGGAATTGGCCAAGCAGAAGTTATCCCAAACCGTCACCTCCCGAATTGAGACGAGAATCCGGAAAAAAGTTGCCCACTCCTTCAAAGAAGAGTTTACAGTGGCGAAGATTTCGTATCAATTAGAGTACCAGCGAACGGAACGACGAATCCTACTTTCTTACCTGGATTGAATTTTTGTATCTGTCACGCATCCAGAAACTCGGAAAAGCCGCCTGCATCGGCGCGCTACCCTTCCTCATTTATGCTACCACCGCGCATTCGGAATTTATCCCGTCAGAACTCTCGGGATCCAAATCGTACGGTGAAGTCCAGCAACAGCTGCTCCTCGAACTGGCACAGCAAAGGTTGGAGTCCTTGGGTTTTTCCGGAGATGAAGCGGCCTCGATCGCGGCCGGCTTCGCCTCGGCACTAAAGGATTTTCGGATCCAGGCCTGCCAGGTTCGCAGTACGACGGAGGGACTGGTAGTGGAACTGAACGGGCCCGCCTTGCAGGATGCCACAGCGACGTTGGCTGCAGCACTCCAGTCCTCACATCCCGATTGCCTGTCGCGAATAAACAACGCCAGCGGGTATTCCTTCGCCAAGGTCGTCGGGATAAACTGGCGGGGCCTCCTGATTGTGGTCCTTCCGCTGGTCGTGGTCATTACGGTGGCGCTGACTGCCGGAGGCAGTGCAGGCGAATTGATTGCCGCCGCCGCCATTGTCGGATTGCTCCTCGCGTTATTCGTTAGCCCGAAACTTATTTTCGGGGAACGCTAGGCCGCATCGTCACCCTTTTTCTCCCCCGCTTACGAATGTCACTCCGCAAAGTAGCGGAAGTCGCCAAGACTTCCGGTCGGCAACGCATAAGCCCGGCAAACGGGAACGATTGGGAAGATGGTAGTACAAAGAGATCAGATTATGAACGGACGAGAACGACGAAATGGTTCCTTTCTAAAATGCAACACTACGCAGTGTGCTATATAGCGTTTTCAATACGCGAATTACTTCTATGGCTGTTTCGTAGCTTCACCTCGTTTGCCGGGAGAAAACGCGACCTTTGCGCGCTGGGGCCCCATCGAGCCGCCTTCGCTCTGATCCTGCTCCTTCCCGGTTGCTCAATCATGCAACCGATGAAGCCGGGACACCCCGAATTCGAAAAATTCTCCTCCGCGGAACACAGTGACTTTGGTGTAGTTTACGAAACGGCAGGTGATTTGCGGGCAGCGCGGCGACAGTTCGAGTATGCGGTGCGCAAAGATCCCGGGAATCACGTGGCATGGACCAACCTGGGAAACATCCACGCGCAACAGGGGCATTGGGATCGCGCCAGGGATGCATACCTCCACGCCCTTGCCCTCCACCCGGGATACGGACCGGCAGTAATCAATCTAGCCCACGCTTACCTCAACGTATCTCCCCCCGCCCCGCAAATCGCTACCGCGGTCCTCGACGCCCAAAAACCTTTGCTGACGCCCGAGTACCTTCAGGCCGCCGAAAAAATCGTTGAAGAAATTCTCAACGAATCGATGGTCCGGTGAAAGAAGAACCAGCGCAACGAATCCGGCGCCAGACTTTTCAAAATTGCACCGGCAAAGAAGATGATTTGACAAGTGTGCTGGGACGATGAGATCTGCGAATATCCTTGATGACTAGATCTCAGAGCGAAACGCCCTGGATAGACTTGGCAAAGATCTCCTTCCAACGGAAAAACCGCTGGATTTGCCGCTCGAGAATTCCCTCCCGATGGACGAAATCGGCATAATCACTCCCCCCTTCTATTTTTTTGCCGCAGCCGTTACATTTTTGCCCGGCTAAATATTACCAAAGACCCAAAACCGGATATTTACCAGCAACGACAAGAACTGTTCTGCACCCGCAGGAAAACGACATGGCCAAGTCCCCGCTCACCAAGTTGCTGATATGGCGATCACCATTCGCAATGACAGGATTCGCCATGGGCCCTTGCGAGTATTACCCAGGCGCATGGCGTCGTCGTGTTCGATTCCCCGTTGCTTGAGTCGCTTGACCCTGGTACGCGGCAGTTTCCATTGGTTCCAGAAGAAGGCTTTGAGGCGGCGGGCGATCCAGCGATTGAGTTCGTGAATGAGTTTCTTGCCCATGCTGAACTCGTAGTAGGGTCGCCATCCGCGCAGAAAGCTGTTCAACGCCTCTATCACCGAAAGGATGTTCCTGCCTCGTACACGCCTGGTGATTTCGCACACTCGATTATTGAAACGTCGTACGGTCTTTGGATGGATGACCGTGCGCGTCACGCCGAAGATTCGAAAAGCGCGAAATCCGAGGAACGTTGCATCCCACGGGCGCACGCTTTGTGCGCTCTTTCCAACGGACTTCTTCGTATGCCCTCTGCTGGCGGCCATTGGCGATAGCCGGCATTCCTGCCGACACACCGCGAGGTGTCGCGTTGTTCGTGTTCCCCGCCTTCGGGGCTCGTGGGGTGGCCACGACGACCGCGTTGCACAGGGCCGTCACTCCCACAGGTGCTCCCGGCACTGCCGGCAAGCAGGCCGAAGCGTTCGCGATACTGCGGTTGCTGCTCGCAGCAGGAGCAGACCCTTCAATCAAGAACAAGCAGGGCAAGCGTCCCGCCGATTACGCGACGGATGAGGTAATCATGGGCCTCCTGCAATCGGAGCACGAAGAGGGAGCTCGATTTCGGATTGAGAGGGACACAAGAACGCCACCGTGATGTGATGAGGGGTGATGAAGCATCCGAATCTTTGTCCGGATCTCCGTCGATTCGACCAAAATCGGGACAAGGACTGGACAGGGTCCTCAGTACACGGCCCTTTCTTGATTCATCAAAACAACGATGTTTCGCGGCGTTGTAGCAGCCCGTCCGGAAGTTCGGAGACAAAGCGGGACGGAAGCTGGAACATCACCCCGCCGTCCCTGCTTCGGCGGACTTCCGGCATGCAGAGATACAATTCGTCCTTTGCGCGGGTTGTGACAACGTAAAAAAGCCTTCGCTCCTCCGCCTCATCCCCACGAGAGGATGGAAACATCCCGTCGGTAAGCCATGGAACAAAAACGACATCCCATTCCAGACCCTTCGCCTGGTGAACGGTACTGAGCCTGACTCCTTCCCGTGGCCGGCCCTCCCGGGCACTGGAAGTATCCACGTTCGAAAGCAGGGCCATCTCCTCCACGAATGACTCGGCGGTCTCGTACCTGGCGGCAAAATCAATCAGCTCCCGAATATCCTCCACGCGGCGGGAGTAGTCTTCAAATACCTGCACGGCGTACTTATCGTAGAACACGTCGACAAACCGAAAGATCAATTCACCTGGATCTTCGTTCAGATCGTCCTCGAGAGTTTGCATGAACAATTCCGCGATCGGCCGCCACGAATCACGCGCGGCCGCCGGTAGCAGCGGCATTATCCGGCCGATATCCTGGGCGCTCTGCACTGA
>CAUZEO010000080.1:0-16266 GCA_963578625.1 Kiritimatiellia bacterium
CCCGCGACGAACCCTTGCACTGGGAATCAGCCGGGCATGCCGCCCGCAAAGTGGTGGAAAACGTAGCCGAATCCGGGTTGCCCGGCGATACGATGCTAAGCGTAAACATCCCTAACCTCCCGGTGGACCAATTGCGCGGATTCGCCGTCGCCCCCATGGGCAAGTCGCAATACATCGATGAATTCGAAGAGCGCATCGATCCGCGGGGCAACAAGTACTACTGGCTCGTGGGGGATGTCCACCGCGCGGATTCCTCCCGCCGATCGGATCTGGACGTGCTCGACGATGGCTACGTCTCCCTGACCCCAATTCACTTCGATCTCACCGACCACGAAAGTCTGGAACGGCTGAATCAGTGGAAGTTGAGCCTCTGAATCCCCGGAGTTGGTTTCTGTTTGGATACCCCGGCAGAGCAGGGAGGTTTTGGAGTGCGGAGTCCATTCCTCAAAAAGCCTCGGTTTTCCTACACCACCCTCGCCTCCGCTTCGGTAATCACTTCCAGCATTGAACCGGCATCCGGCGCGCTCCGCAAGTCTTCCAGGATGGATGTTTGTTTCACCATCCGGCAGATGCGAGTGAGGAGATGCAGATGCAACCGGTCGTACTGACTGCAAATAAGAAAAAAGAGGTCCGTAGTCCTGCCGTCCGGCCCGCCAAACGGCACCGGATGTACCGTACGACCCAGAACCATAAACGACTCGGAAAACATGTAGGGATCGTGATGCCGGGGATGTAGAAGCGCCAGGCCCCCGGGAAGAGCCGTGGACCGGATTTCTTCCCGCTCTCGCAATGTCGTCAGCAAGTCCGCGGGATCGTAGACCCGTTCCGTGCGCTCCGCGAGTTGCACCATATCCCGAACCACCGCCGCTCGTGTTTTCGAATGCAACTCCGGCTCAATCCATTCCCGCCGGAAAAAATCCGATACCAGCGTTTTCTGGTTGGAGCCTTCATTGAGAACCTCGGCGCTCGCATCATGAAAGGACGCAAGAGTTTCCTTGTCGAACGCCAGAATGCGCTGTGAGGCCCACGCGTCAATCTCACGCCGTTGAAACATGACCCGGTCGCCTTTTCGCAAACACGGGAGTTCCCCACGCTTGACCAGGCGCCGAACTTCATCTTCCTTGATATGAAGATATTCCGCGACCTGGCCGATGTCATATAGTTGGTGAGGCATGAAGAATGACTGAAAAAAACAGAGGTGGTTGAAACCCGGCAATCCGTGAATTCTTGCTCATCAGTATCAATGTCTAATACAGAATGCTCAATGTCCAATATCGAAGGTGGCGATTTTCTTCCCTTGGACATTGGGCATTGAACATTGGATATTGGACATTTAAACTCGAGTTTCTTGAGAATTATACCTTATGCCCACTACGCCATTTGATCTCACGGGAAGAGTTGCGCTGATTACAGGTACCAGCCGGGGCCTGGGCCAATACATGGGCCGCGCCCTCGCGCGCGCCGGCGCGGACCTTGTGATAACGAGCCGGGACCGAACCCGACTCGCGGAATTTCAAATGGAAATCGAATCGCTTGGAAGAAAGGCGACCTGCGTCGAACTTGATGTCCGCACTGAGTCAAGTATTCAAAGCGGCGTGGAAGAGGCCTGCGGCGCCTTCGGGAAAATCGACATCCTCGTCAACAACGCCGGGTGCAATGTCCGTAAACCAGCCCTGGAAATTACCTGGGACGATTGGAATCTGGTCATCGAAACAAATCTTCGCGGGACGTTTTTCATGGCGCAGCAGGTTGCGCGCTGCGCCATGATTCCGGCCGGCTACGGCCGAATCATCAACATCGGCTCGATCACCAGTGTCTTCGGCTACGCAGCCCTCGGCCCCTACTGCGCCAGCCGTGGCGGCACGAAACAGCTAACCATGAGCCTCGCCGACGAATGGGGCCCCCACGGAATCAACGTAAACTGCCTGGCGCCCGGCTGGTTCGAGACCGCACAGAATCAAGTGCTCTACCAAAACAGGGAATGGGTGGATTACCTCTGCGACCGCATTCCTCTGAACCGCCCGGGTCATCCCAACGATCTCGATGGCGCCGTGGTATTTCTTGCCTCCGACGCATCCGAGTACATCACCGGGCAAACCCTCCTCGTTGACGGAGGCATGACCACCGGCGCCACAAAAGCATCGGTCTAGTCCTTCACTTTTCATAACAAAGCTAATGTCGTTTTCAGCCACGATCGTGGTTAGAAATATGATCTAAGGGGTAAGAACCCCCGTTTCACGCTGGAGGGATCGACAGACTTTTCGGCCGGAGCATCGGCCCCGGGCTACAAGGCCCTCAGCTGCCTGCCCCGGGCTGCGGAAGTTCAACAAAAAGTCAGCAGTCTCGCCTGAAAAGTGCAATGGGCAAAGAAGAACAAGCCCCACCCCCGTCTGACATGAAGAGTTCACTTTCGAGACCCATTGGATGGAGCCTGTTCCAGGGCTCTTGTCGATGGACATGCTGATAATCTTCCCTCCCAAAAAAATACTCCGTCAGGAGAGATGAAGACATCGTGATTTCAGCGTAAAAATTCAGCCTTTTAGGGGTGATTTCAGCGTTCCTGTAGACACGCCGTATAAAAGAATCGACGATATCCTTCGAAACGACGATTACCGACTTAGTTATGGAAACAACAGCTACCTGATTATTCGACAGCCGAACCCCACCAACGAACCGTCCGATAATCCCCCGATCTACGCCGAGTACGAACTGACCACCGGCCTGAACGGTGGCGGCAACATATACTGTCCCCCGAATCCGCCGATCGCCCACGTCGACAAGACGCGAACCGGAATCCAGATCGGCACGCCTGAAAATGCATTTCAAACGGTGGCTACCGCTGCTGCGGTCGCGTCCGGAGATACAATCATCGCAATTCGCCCCGGTACCTATTCAGAACCACAAACCCTCAACAAGCCTATGACCTACTGCACTTACGACGGAAACGCAATGATCCGCTGACGATCAGTATTGCCATACTTCTCGAAGCAAAGAAACCGGCGCCAGAACTGCGCACATCAAAAACAACTCACCCGCCATTCACTTTGCCCTACCGATACCTATCCCGCAGCCGGCGGGCGGCTTCTACTTCGTTCTCAAGTTTCTGTACAACTTCCCCGATGGGTACCACCGCGGCCGAGCCGGGCGCGAATCCGCAATCGGGGTTCAAGGTAATGCGCGCGGGCTCGACGTGCCGGAGAGCCGTCTCGACTCGCTCCACGATCGTTTCCGGTGAATCCACAATCCCCGGCTGGCAGTTCACACAGCCGAGTCCGATTTCCATGTCGTCCCGTAGATCCTGGAGAATCGCGACATCCCCCGAACCCGGAGCGGTGAACTCCAGGGTCAGGTGGTGAACCTTGAGCTGATTGAGATGACCGATAATTCGCTCGTAACCGCCCTGGTGGTGCGACTCGCCACGGACCCGCGCCCCAGCGCGCCGGCACAGATGCACCGCGAGTTTCATGTCCTGAATTCCGTCCACCAACTCGTTGGTCATATCGACGGCAAAGGCGGCGGCGCGATCCGGATCCTCGTATTGAGCCCGGACCTCGTCGTCCACGAAAAGGCACAGGTGGGGATCGTCAATCTGCACGATGGCGGCGCCTTCCTCTCGCAGAAGCTCGAGTTCCCTGCGTAGGATGGGCACGCACGCACGAACAAAATCGTCGCGGTTCGGATAGGCTTTTGCGGATTTCAACGGATCCCACATCCGCTCGCCCAGCAGGGCCGGCGCCGGCAGCGTCGCCTTGACCATGCGATCGGTGATCGTCTTCAGGAACGCGACTTCCCGGGCGATAAACCCCGGCTGCTTGGGCGTGAGCCGATCTACCACCACGGTCCAGGGGCGGCCGTCTTCCGGATTGCTTCCCAACTCAAAGCCCTGAGCCAGTTCAGCGATAACGCCGATGTACGACTTGCGCCACCACTCCCCGTCGCTGACCACGTCCAGGCCCGCGACCTCCTGCAGGGCTACCACCTCACGGATCGCCGCGCCCATTCGGTCCTCGTACTCCTCCGGGGAGTAAGATGCGTCGCCGGAAACCAGCTGCTTAACGTGGTCCGGACGCGGCAGGGAACCTACGACACTCGCGGGGAACAGCAGACCATTCTTATCCTTTGCTACCATGCCCTCTTTCACCAATTATCCGGCAAACGTCTTGACCCACTTTTCGTTGGCCAGCCGGTAATCTTCTTCGGTGTCGATCTCCATGTAGTCCCCATCGGTGGTGACCATGTGAACCGGTACGCCCTGCTCGATCATTTCCTGGAACAGTTCGATCAGGTAGGCCTTTTCGAACACGGCGGCATCCCGCCAAGGTTGCCCGGCATAGGCTTGGCGAGACTGGTGATAGTACTCCCGCAACAACTCGGCGCCACGAGGGGAAAATTTGGCAACCCCGATGTATTCCCCCGCCGCCTCGCCGGCGGCGATCGCGCGGTGGACCCGGGTCACCAGATCTCCGTCAGCCGTCACCTTCTCGGCATCGTCTGCCGGGTGCTGTGATCTGTCGACGTACCTCGTCTCCCACCCTGTATCGACGCAAAGCACGATGTCGCCCGGGTGGTCCATGGCACGCTCTACGACACTGTCGCGAAACAGGATGTCGGAATAACTGCAGACGAAACCTTCGCCCATGTGCTCCTCGGCATAAAACAGGGAGGCAAGGATGTTGTTGTTCTCCCAGTCCTCATTGCAGCAGTAGGTAAGCTCCGGATAGTCCTCGCGAATTTGATCGATTCGATATCCGCCGATAAAGACATTCGCATCCAGGCCGGCCCCGTCGAACGCCTCCAGTATCCAATCCAGGATCGGCCTTTCTCCAACCGGTGCGTAGCACTTGGGTTGATGATCGCTCAAGGCATTCAGCCGGCTGCCCCGCCCCGCGCCGATGATGAAAGCCTTCATAATTCTGTGCCTGCCAATTCGCTCATGCTTCCTGAGCATAGATCCCCCACCGGGCAAAAGCAACGGAGAGTGAGACGATCGTCAACCCCTGGTCGTTCAGGGCACACAAGTCCGCCTCCGATGTATACACGTCGTGATCGGACTGAAAACTCTGGCTCGCAGCCGGAGGCCTCACTTGTTTGAGAGAACCGAGGATGTCGGTTGACGATTACGGAATACGATTTGGACATTCGATATTGGACGTTTTCCGAAAACCTTACACGTTCGCGCCGCTGGCTTCTCGCTCGAGCACCTGGTCCGACGCCTGGCCATCGTCCAACCCTGCCGGCAACTCCGGCACAAAAAAGTAATCCGGATCCTCGCGCTGCTTGCGATGAATCTCGAACATTCCCTTCCAGGTGGCCCACAGGCCGCGCGGGGCGGGCGGAAGATCGCTCTCGATCGCCTGGCGGAGCTTGGGGACGTTAAAAAACGGGACCGCGGGAAACATGTGATGCTCTACATGGTACTGCATGTTCCAGTACAGGAAAGCCGGCAACCCGGTGCTGATGTAGGTGCGGCAGCACAGGCGATGATCGGCGACATCCCCCTGCATGCCATAATGCTGCGGAGTGCCGCAGAGGAACTGCAGCCAACCGCAGTAGTGGCTGCCAATGTTGAATAGGAAGATCAGAAACCAGTGTCCCGTGAGTATGAATACGGTGGCGAGCACCGCATGACCGATCAGGCAGAAACGAGCCCAGTCGCGATGCCGATGGCGAAGTTGCTTGTTGTTCTCGGGCATCAGGAACTCGTACCACTCGTTGTCCAATCTGCCGGTGGCACGCTTGAAATAGGTGACCAGGGTCTTCCAGGTAGCGACTGGATTCCAGCCGAACAGACTGAGCCAGAACTGCCAATCCTTGAACGTGAACCGCTGTGGCAGAACCACCTCTCCATCGAAATCGTGGTGAGTCGTTAGCTGGTGATGCTTGATGTGGCTGGGGCGGAACCAAACGTGATCCCACCAACCAAAAAATGAGAAGATTCTCAAAAAGATTTCATTGGGCGCCTTGCTCTTGAATACCGTCCTGTGCCCCAACTCGTGGCAGGCGGTACCTCCGAGAAACGCTCCCACCGTTCCGTGGGCAAAGAGTGCGGCGAGCAGGAGAGGGACCGACCAGATCCATGTGGCGGACGACACGTTGAGAAACGCAAGGTAGGCCAAGGTCCCGGTGGTTATGCAAAGAGCCAGGTGCCCGAGAGCCTGACGATAACCCTGGAAGTCGCTGCGCTGCAGCAATTCCGCCATGACTTCTTCGTCAACGTGAGGACGGTGCCACTTGATCTTGGCGTCTGTTCTAAATGTCGCGGTGGTTTCCATACTCCTGCCCGGAATCCTTCTACCGCCTGAACTCTACGTCACCAGGCATCGCTTGATCCAGCACTTTCAAACGCCGGTCAGCGAGAAATTGCCAAGTCTGATTCCCGACAGAATCCGATATCCATCAGGAGAGTGAGTTCTGAGTCGCCCCGGCATCGTACGACGTTTGTACTATTCAGGTCCGCCCCAACAGGACGTCAATCTCCTTCATCTCCCTGTCGTTCAGCGGTACGAATTGCATGGCCCCGGGGTTCTCTATGACCTGCGTCTCAGTCCTGAAACCCGGAATGGGAATCATGACCGGACTTTTCGCCCAGAGCCAGCAAAGCGCACCCTGCACCGGGCTGCGGCCACGACTTGCCAGGACATCACGAATCGCCTCCATCTTTTTCAGTTGCTCGGCATGCGACTCCTCTTTCATGCCCCATTGGTGCCGTATGTCGTCGGTCGGGAAGGAGGGAGGATCGTTTGGCACGATTACGGAATATGGGATGGCGTCACCAAAGCGCTGACGGAGGTTGAGGCCAAAGAGCAGTTGGGCTTGAAAAGCATTCGCGGCACCAGCCTTGTTTATTGGAAGAATGCACAGACGACCCGGAGTGATATGGTGTTGATGATCTCGATTCGGTCTGTGCCATTGACCTTCCAGTAGCGGCATCCCCATGATGCTCAGCCATGGCATTGGTGAGCATACAGTCGATTTCGTTGGCCTATGGCGGACATCCGTTGCTTGATAACGCGACGTTGCAACTCGACAGGGGTGAAAAGATTGGGTTCCTGGGCCGCAACGGCGAAGGGAAGTCGACGTTGCTCGGGATAATCGGTGGAGACATCCAGCCGGACCATGGGGAAGTCGTTACCCAGTCGGGAGTGACGATCACGTACCTCCCGCAAACCATTCCCTCCGCGATCTCCGGCAGCGTTCGAGACGTGGTGCTGGGCGGATCCGGGAAAACGACATCACGGGGTACATCGGCGGAGCGGCTCTGCTCCCAACTAGGGATTGAACCGGAAGCCGAATTTCAATCTCTGTCCGGTGGCCAGCAACGCCGCACGTTGCTGGCGCGCGCATTGGTGGACGAACCGGACGTGCTGCTGTTGGACGAACCGACCAACCACCTGGACATCCAGAGCATTCAATGGGTGGAATCCTTTCTCGCCCGCTTTCACGGATGCCTGTTGTTTGTGACCCACGATCGTGCGTTTTTGCAGGCGGTGGCCAACCGCATCGTGGAACTGGATCGGGGCCGGTTGACGTCCTGGTCCTGTGACTATCCGACCTTCCTACGTCGAAAGGAGGCCTTGCTCCAGGGGGAAGAGAAAGAGTGGGCTGAATTCGACAAGAAGCTGGCCAGGGAAGAGCAATGGATTCGCGAGGGGATCAAGGCACGGCGAACCCGCAATGAAGGCCGGGTTCGGGCACTCAAGAAGTTGAGGGATGAGCGGGCGGCACGGCGGGAGCGTGTGGGGCAGGCGGACATCCAGATCCAAAACTCGTCACGTTCAGGCCGAAAAGTGATCGACGTTAAGAATCTGCATTTCGCCTACCCGGGCACTCCGATTGTTCAAGAACTCACCACCACGATCATGCGGGGCGACAAAGTTGGCATTCTCGGTTCAAACGGGTGCGGAAAGACGACCTTGCTCCGCCTGCTGCTGGGCCAATCCGAACCACAACAAGGGACAGTGAAGCATGGAACATCGCTGGAGGTGGCCTATTTCGATCAACATCGGGATCAACTGGATGAATCACGGACGGTCATGGATTCAGTGGCCCGCGGGAATGACTGGGTGACGGTACAGGGGCAACGCCGGCATGTGGCTGGATACCTGCGGGACTTTCTATTCTCCCCGGACCGCATGCGGCAGGAAGTGGTATCGTTGTCCGGCGGGGAACGAAGCCGGTTGTTGTTGGCGCGTCTGTTCACTCTGCCCTCCAACCTGCTGGTCCTGGATGAACCGACTAACGATCTCGACACCGAAACTCTCGAAATGCTGGAGGCGCGATTGCTGGACTATCCCGGCACCGTTCTGGTCGTCAGTCACGATCGCCGGTTTTTGGACAACCTTTGCTCCAGCACTCTGGTGTTTGAGGGCGAGGGGCTCGTGCGTGAGTATGTCGGCGGCTATTCGGATTGGCTGCGGATGTCTCGGCCCGCCGGCGGGCCGGACGCTGCCACCAAGCCAAAACACCGCAACTCCAGTCCTGCTCCAACCGCGAGACCCACCCGCAAGCTTACCAACAAGGAGCGTGAAGAGTGGACATTGTCGCAGGCGCGAATCGAGGCCATGGAACAGGAACTGGAACAGTTGCATGCGACAATGTCGGAGCCCGGCTTCTTTCGTGGTGACGCGGAGGAGATTCGGAAAGCGTCTGATCGGGCGGCCGCCTTGCCTCAGGAGATTGAAACCACGTTCGCGCGATGGGCGGAACTGGACGAGCGGGCGTAGTCCTCATCATGGAACCCCGTTTCGAGTAGGTTTGACGAGTAGGATGACTAAGGCACAAGGTATGTTGGATGATTTATGCGTTTTCAACCCGAAAGGTTCCCCATGAGAATTGATGTTACCGGTAGTGTCATATCGAAAGAAATGTATGATCATGGAGTGCCGAACGGGCGGTGGTGGGATCTCGGCATCTTCTATCTCTATTGCATGGCCTGGGATCCTCACCTGCTTTGTCGATGCAGTGCGCCGCCACGGTATCGGGAACCAGGTGACCCCATTGAGCAGCCCGGCGACTCCCTTCTGCTGTTTGCCCATCCCACCCAACCGGCCGACGGCCCCGTTATTGAAGAAGTCCTGTCCGGGGGCGGACAGGTCGTGCTCAACCATCCCTCCCGGGAGATGCTGAATGCCGTCGACCCCGGCTTCTCCGGCGGCGGGTTCGACCAGACTCTCATCTCTCTTCGCGAGCGCTGGCACCTCGATCCGTCGGGAGACGGTCCCTACATCTATCCACACACCCAGGAATTCCTGCGCCTGAATCCCGCAGCCGGTCGCGTCTTCTCCCGGATCGGAGGCAACCCGGATCTGATCGCGGCGCAAAACGTGGCGGTGTTCGCGGGGGACTTCATCACCGCCCTGACGGAGTATCAATACATGCCCTGGCGGCAAGGGCAGTTGATGGGAGAGATGGCCGGGATGCTGGCCCAGCTGGCGGCCCATTTTTCCGGCGGATCCATCTCCCGCGAAGAGCAACGAAAGATGACGCGGCAATTCGAGGTTCGCCGTGATTTTCATTCGTTCGGCTATGCCGTGTTTACTATCCGTGAACTCGCGCGTTGCTACGGGGACGACGACATCGATCTGGGTGAAGCCACGGGCCTTGCCATGGATGCGGCACGCGTACTTGTCGAGGGCTCTCCCCGCGACGCCGCGGAGGGGCTTCGGTCGGCCTTTGCCTCCCTCGAAAAAACCAACCGGACGTACCAGCCGGCACCGGCAGTTTTCACCGACACCCTGCACGGCGGCGAGCTGTTTCCCGATATCGGCTACTTCGAAATCGATTGGCCGGAACATCCGGCCGAGATGCTGCGAACCTACATGGAATGGACGGCCAAACGGTCCTACCGCTTCAACGTGGACCTGGGCGCAACCACGGTCCGGGAATTGGCGCTTCGGTTTCCCGATCTGTTTGAAGAACTGAAGACCGCGCAGAAGCGCGGGCGGCTCGAGTTCGTCAACGGCTCCTGCAACCAGCCCTACCCGCCCTTCCACAGCCTGGAAAGCCAGATCCGTCAATTCGATACCGGGCGCGAAGTCTGGCAGGAGGTCTTCGGCTGCGCCCCCTGGACCTACGCGTCACAGGAATTTGGCTTCTGCCCGCAAATCGGCTCCGTCCTGAAGCAGGAAGGATATCGCAACGCGGTCGTGCGGGTGCAGAACATGGGCGACGCGCCCACCGTGACCGACGAACAGATCGAATGGGAGGCTCCCAACGGCGACCGGCTTCGATCACTGCCTTCCCATCCACACAAGTCGGAACAGCAGAACCAGTTCACCTATAACAACATGCACATGAAATTGTGGATGCACCAGCAGGACGGGCTCGACTTCGCGGTCTTCACCTGCCTCGGCGACATCACTTTTCACCGCCCCATGCGCGAAGAACTCGCCCGCGTCTGTCATTACGCGCCGGTGTTCGGCCGTTTCGAAACCCTGCAAGGCTACTTCAAGAAAACGCGAAAAACAGCCGCTCCCCGGACCCGGTTCTTCATGCGCGAGTTCGATGTCGATTGTGGCTTTATCAACCTGGAGAAGTGGCCGGTGTACAAACACTACACCGGCAACTACAACACCAACTGCATGAACTCGCTGGCCTGCACCGACCTGTTTGCCGCGGCGGAGTTGTTCGATGCGGTGAACGCCGTGCGCGACGGCAGAGAGGCGAACCTTGCCCTTCACAAGGACAACTGGGAGGCCCTTACCCACTACCAGGGCCACGGCACCTACATCGTTCCCTACTACGCTTCCGGCGGATTCCTCGGACCCGGCGACAACCCGCGGAGCCGCGAATCGCGGCGCGCGAAAATGAACGTTACCGAATACCTTGGTCCCGTGGACCAGCGGCCCGTGGTCGAAGTCACCACCATGTGGCTGGATTGGGCTATCAAAAAAGCGGAGGAAGTCATCCGGAACCTGCCGGCCCCCGCGGATGAAGGTGGGGCACCTCCTTCCCCCGCTTGTTTCGCTCTCTACAATTCCGCGCCGGCTCGAACCTGCCTGGTGTCTCTTCCCGGTGAGGCGGGAACCAACTACGCATCGGGAGACACTCCCCTGCCCGCGCAGGACGACGACTCCGGTCGACTCGTTCTGGTGTCTCTCCCCGCACACGGCCTGGCGATCGTCCGTGAAACCACGGGGGAGGCCGATCCATCCGGCCACGAAGTGCAGGTGGGGCAGGATTTCCTGGAAAACGACCTTCTTCGCGCGGAGTTCGATTTGGCAACCGGTTGTCTGACCTCGCTGATTCAAAAGACCGACGGTCAAATTCTTTTGAGTGAAAACAGCAACGCGTTTTATTCACCCGGTTCATGGACCCAGCAGTGCACCGCCACCCGGATTCAAGCGTCCGGCCCGTTGCGGAGCGCCATAGAGTTTGATATCGAGTTGAGAAACGACGAACAGGTAATCAGCCGTCTCACCACCCGTGCCTTGCTGACCCGTGGCGGGAACGAACTGGATTTCGAGACGATCGTCCACGACGCCCCGGAGGTGGAGAACAATCAATGGGAAAACCACCTGGGGGTACGGTTCGAACCCGCGGAACCCGGGTTCGTGGTGCATGCCTGCCATTTCAACGTATTGGAGGAAGTCCCGCACCGGACCTTGAGCAGCACCAACGTACTCGTAGCAAGATCCAAATCGGCCGACGTCGCATTTCTCAACGCGGGGAATCAATTCTATGTTCGCGAGGGAGGTTCGTTGTCGAACATCCTCATCATGGAAAACGAACCGGCCCGCCGGTTCCGGTATGCGGTGGGACCGGCCGAGGAAAATCCGTTGATGCAGGCAAGATTGTGGCGGCAGCCTTGCGAAGCAATTCCCGCGCAGGCAGACCTTCAGGAATCCGCTTCCTTCTTCGAATTCGACAGTCCGGACATCGAACTGCTCTCCTGTCGCAAGGAAGGCCAAGGCCTGCTGCTTCGAATGGCGAATACGACGTCAAACCGCATACGGACAACGTTGCGGGCGTGGCAACCGGTGAGAGAGGCCACAAGGACGCTCCTCAACGGCGATCCGAAGGGTGTTTTGAAAGTGGAAGACGGAGAAGTGAAGTTGAGTTTTCGCGCGTGCGATATTTTGCAGGTGCAGATCGGGTTTTAGTGGCAAAGTGTAGCTTGGGCTTCCAGCCCGAGCAGCGCAAGGGAAGATCATGAAAGCGCGAATGGGGAGAGCACGCTCAATCATTCGCTTCCCATGATCCTCTCTTGCTCATGGTCGGCCTCGGAAGGCCAACCTACGTTACGAACCTCAAAAACGTAGCGTGGAGTTTACTTTAACGATGAAAAAACTCAGAACCTTGAGTGCGTATCAGGCTGAAAGTTCGATTAAGATTACAACAAAGAACTCGAAACACTAATGATAATCAAAACACGGAGTCTTTTGCATCGTCAGGGTGAAGTCCGCAGAGGGAAATCGTTGGATGAAAGAACCGAACAGGAGGCAGGAAATGCCTAAACCAACCCTGAACACCGGCACGCTCGTATGGTGCGGCGAACACTGGATCAATGCGCTCAACGAAGACGGCGGCGATCAGCCGACGGCCTGGTTCAGTCTCTTTCATACCCGCTACAGCGAAGCCGGCGAGGGCAACACTCTGCAACTTGTGATCCCGAGCGCGGGAATCCGCACTGTATGCAGCGACAATCCGAACCTCGGAAGATGGGTGGCGGACCGTTTCCTCTCGCAGAGCAGCGTCAAGACACCGGACGCAACGATCGAATCAGGTATTTTCCAGCGTCATGGCTCGATAAATGATGCTCCGTCCTGGACCATCGAGTGGGCCGGGCACCGCATCGACGCGCGGTGGGCGGTCACGGAAGCGCCGGTGATCTCTTACGGGCCATTCGGGTCCGACGCCGAGTACTTCACGGTGCTGTTTTTCACCATGGAGTCGACCTTGGAACTCGATGGCCAAGCGCTGTCCGGGCAACCTTATCCGCGTGATATCTGGGAGAAGACCATCGGCGGAAAACGAAGTTCAAGCCTGATTGCCGTAAACGAATCGCTGATCCATCCACGACCGGAAACGTAATCGAACAGCCTACTCGAATGGTGTGACTCGAGTAGGATCAGTGAGGAAGATAAGGGGAACGATATTCATCTTAATACACCCCTGTTCCCCATTGGGATCGGCGAGGCGGGGTTCGAGCTTCCGATTGGGTTCCGCAACACAGGTCGGATACCCGTGCTGCTTTTCCGCCATCATCTCGCTGATGATCAATATCGGAGCGGCAGATTTTGGAAAATGGGATTCTGATCAAGTCGAAAATAAACTAGCCTGTTGTCAATGTACCGCATACTCGTCATCAGCAATTGCGATCTGTGCCTTGAGGCGCTGGAGCCGCTACACAAGATCGGACAGGTCGACTACCGGCCGGCGGCGGCGATTGCAGCAAAGGGTTTCATAGAATGTTTGAGTTCTTCGCTTCGCGACGGCGTGCGTTTACGCTGATTGAGCTTCTGGTGGTGATCGCCATCATAGCGATCCTGGCCGCCCTGTTGATGCCGGCCCTGCGGGACGCAAAAGAAAAGGCGTTCCGGGCCGGATGTGCAGCCAACATCCGGTCCATGCTGGCCGGACTGGTTCAGTATACTACGGATCATGACGGGGAGACGCCCCACGTGGTTCGGAATCATCGATATCGCGAAGCGAACTACTCTGGCGGTCGCAATACGGTCGAATCACCGGGCGACAACTGGATGCGAAATTTCGATCTCAATGGTTGGGGCGGATTGGGCATGCTCTATTCGGGAGAATATATCACCGAGCACATGAAGTTCATGTGCCCGTCCGGCGACTACCATAAGACCATCCTCGCCGCGAGCTGGCCGAACGGGCAGCCCGTCACCGACCAAAACCCGGGGTCCACCGGCAGAAACTACGTTCTGGAAAGTGAGTACATGATCCGGAATCTCTGGGCGGCGGACAACATGAAGACCTACAACACCCCGCAGGGAGGAGCTCAGCAGCGTGGTTCTGGCGAGGGACAGATCGATAACGTCATGGACAAGGTGGCCATTTCCGACGGCGTCAACATGACGAGACAGCGCCACAAGACCGGTTTGAACGTCGGCTACTACGACGGTCATGTCATCTGGTACGAAGACGAGACCGGGTATTACTACTGGTGGTCCTGGGAGTCCGGCGGGGATGGGACGTACACCCGGTTGATACGACTCTACACCGACCTGGATCTGTAGGTTAAATCCCTCACGTCCACTTTGCATCCGCCCGCGGATTTGGTCCGTAATGTAAACCCGAGAGATTCTGGGTACCCGGCGCCTGGGACACGCCGGAGGCCGGCTCATTGCTGTTGCGATCCCAATTTCCGGAACGGTGCAGGATCGCTTCGTTCCACCTCGCATTGGCCCAGTAGCGCTGGATCGATCCGTCGGGATCGGGTTCCATCAGGCTGTAGGAATAGAGCTTGGCGTTCTTGAGATAGAACTTCAGGCAAAGCCCTCCCCGATAACGCTCCAGAAGGTCTCGAGGATTGCCGCCTTTCCATCGGATCTCCTGGTCCTTTCCGTTGCCCGAGATGCCGGCGCAATCCGCGCGCGTGAAGCCTTCGACCGGCTCGCCGTAGGGCGTGACGAACTCGGCCTCAACCGCGCCGCCTTCGGCATCGGCATTCACGAGCACGCGCGCAGAACCACAGGGTTTAGCCAGCAACCAGCCTTCCTCGTTCCCGGCATCGAGTGAAACCCAGTGGTCTTCGGGCATCTTCGCCAGCATGCAGCAGTGCGCTTTCCGGGCGTCGTTGCCGTGTTCGGCCATGACCTCCTCCTGGGACCAGAACGAGTGGCGATTGGTTGATGCCCCGTAATACATCCAGGTCTCACCGTCGCGCACGATGGGGCTGCTGCGGGCCGGGAAGATCGAGCCGGCGTCCGGCGCGCCGGCCGGGCCGTTGGGAATCACCGGCGAACGGTCCCGGGGCCGGGACCACGTCACCCCGTCCCGGCTAAAGGCGAGCTGGGTGTTCTTGAGCCCGCAGTCCTGGTATGGGCCGTCCGCGGGATGTTTGTTGAAAACAGTGTACGATTCCGCATCCGGCACGAAGTACATGGTTCCTACCATGCCCAGGCACAGGTCCTCGTAGAAGAACGGCGAGGCGAGATCGTGAAGGTTGTACATCTCCGGCGGGTCATGCTCGTCAGGGGCGACCAGAACGCGCCCCCGGTCTTCCCAGTTGACCAGGTCACAACTTTCATACAGGGAGATATCGCGCGGGACATTCGGAACGCGACGAGTATGCATCTGGTAAATCCGGCGGTCCGGATCGTACAGGAAGCCCCACACGTCGTCCGAGACGCCGCGCAGGATCGGGTTGACGTGCGTGGGCCGTTCCCAGTCAATGCCATCGGCCGAGAACCCCAGGCAGATCGGACTGTGATACCGGGCCCACCTCGATTCCCCACTCTCCACCGTGAAGGTCATCTTGTAGCGCCGGCTCGGGGGATCGCTGGGGTCGATCAGGATGTTGAAGTTCAACGACAGCATCCGGGGAATGATGTAGTTGTTCTCGGTCGAACCATTAATTTCGACCCGGTTCATGATGGGTTTTTCCCAATGAATTCCATCAACGGACGTCGCGTAGGCGGTCTTGCGGCCGCTTTCCCAATACCTGCCTGTCTCGATGCCGGCAACGGAATACCAGGCCTTGAACAGCTGTTCCTCCTCGTCGTAGAGAACGTTGATGTAGCTGAAGGAATCCGTGGGATCCTGATCCCAGGGCGCATCCAGCTTGAGGACCGGCTCGGGATGCTTGAGGGCCGAATTTACCTTGCGCTGGAGGTTGTGGACCTCCAGGAGGTGGGCGTCGTCGACGAACAGGACCTTGTAACGGTATTCTTTGGGCATTTCCCGTTTCCCCTGTCACGCTCGCTAGTTACTCTCGTTCACGAATCTCGTCATATCCTAATCGCAATCCTAATCGCAATCCTAATTGAATCGTTCGATGGCTACCGACAGCAATCGATTTCTGTCGATGGCAGTCGCACAATTAACGTAGGATCAGGTTCATGAATCTACCGCACATCTTGTTGCTGGCGGCTTGGGCGGCTACTGTCCAACTCGTGTATGGGAATACTGAGGATTCCCTCCCTCCGCGGGCGGTGCGAGCCGTGCGTGTCGCGCAGCCGCCGGTGGTGGACGGGGTGCTGGACGACGCCTGCTGGAAGACGGCGGAGCAGGAGGGCGATTTCAGTGTATACAGCCACGCAGACCGGATGCATCCGGAGCGGACCACCTTCCAGATCTGCC
>CAUZEO010000081.1:0-16206 GCA_963578625.1 Kiritimatiellia bacterium
CCTGGTGCGGATCGACCGACATGAAGCCGATGAATTTATCGGGATGGCAAGCCACATAGTCGGCAATTGCATCATTCGGTGTATTCAAGCCGAACGCGATCGAGTTGATGCCGAAAACGATCGCCCGTTCCACGCCTTGCAAGGCGGCGGCGTGTCGCTCGGGCGTAACGTTCAGATCAACCCGCAACTGCGCGTTGGCGCTATCAGAAGCCTGGCAGAAGACCGGCCCCCATTGTTCGCGGGTCGAGAGGTGGGTGTGGACGTCGATGATCATATCGGGGAACAGGATAATGACGAATGACGAAATATTCAATGACTAATCAATAGGGACTTTGAACCACGAAGTTTGCGAAGAACACGAAATTCCGGTTACGGGGTGCAGTTCACACTTTCGATGTCGCTGCTGCATGTGGATTGCCTATGTAGAACCAGATGGTTGACAAACATGGGCGGGTAAACATGAAGATTCCCCGAACCCCGCGAACTTCGTGGTTAAAAATCCGTTATCAGATTTCCGGCTTCATTCGTCATTAAATAAAGCCCCGCCCCGCTTCTGCAGCGGGACGGAGGCGTGAGTTGATTCCTTTAATGGTCCTGGCTTACTGCCGGATCACCCGGTACCAGAAGCCGCCACTGTCCCAGCCGTTCGGGTCGTATAGGGTCTGACCCGTTCCGTCGCCGACGGTGAACGAGCCCGTGCTCTCCCAGATTGCCGGATTTTCCACACCCATGTTCAGCTGTTCCCTCGCGGCACGCTGCAACTCGTAAGTCACGTTCGAGGCACTCGTGAACGTAAGACCGGTCACATCCGCCTGCGCCAGCGACTCAACCACCACCGTGCGAAGCGGCGGAGGCGCAAGCGCCTCGCCGAGAGTGAACCGAACTTCACTCAAGCCGCCTTCGGCTGATGTTGAACTGATACCAAAGTCGTGCATGAAGTTACATTCGGCAGAGTCCGCGCCGAGGAAGATGACATATTGCGCCGAGGCATCCATCGTGATTTTCTGGAATGGAATGTTCTGGTCTCCGCTGGCCAAATCGAACACGAATGTGCCCAAGGCGGTCCAATCCCCTTCCATATCGCTTCCAAACCCGTTGCCGTTTCCGATGCTGGTGTACTTGATCGTCACTTCCTTCATGCCCTGCATCGACCACCTGTGGCCCGGGTCCTCTCCGTCGCCCGGCGAGGGATCTTCGTTGTAGTTCCAGATCAGGATATCGAAAATTCCGTATGCCTGGTCGAACGAGAATTCCGTCCAGTAGCGCATCGTGCTTCCGCCGGCCCACCGGTCACCCAGATCAGGACTCTGGTTGAATCCCATCGTCGTAGATCCCGGACTTGGGCCGAACAGGTTGTCCGTGTGGAAGCAACCGGTTTCGTCGATGCCGCTTCCGTTGATCGCGTTGATCATTTCGCGGAAGGGCTTGTCGTTGGCGGTGCGGACACTCACTGCGCTCGTTGTATCCCAGTTGTTCGAAATGCTCGGATTACCAATGGCCGGGGCGATTCCGCAACCCGGCGGCGGCAACAGCGCGCTGTACCGGTAAAAGGCCTGCGCGTCTGAATCGTCGTCTCCAACCAGGACGATGTTGGTGTTGAGTCCCGCGATGTAGGAAGGAAGATCGGCCCAGTCCGGATTCAGGCTGGTCGCCCGCTCCAGGTCGTATCGATCGACGTCCCGAGCGGAAAGGCCTATTTCCAGTGCGTTGTTCGCAATGGTCTCGGTCGTTTCCACGCAGAATCCCGGTGCGCAAACCGTTTCGGCTCCCGAGGGGGTTCCGCCGGCGCCTGTGCAGAGGGATGTCAGCATGTCCTGGCAGGTATCGTCCGCGAAGCAGCAGGCTTCCAGCTGCGGGCACGTGGCCGTTCCACAGGAAGTGAAGATCCCCTGCGGCAGCTCTTGTTGCGATGCGCATGTGGTCGACAGCAGATCCTGGCAGGTTCCGTCGTTGAAGCAGCAGGCTTCCGGCTGCGGGCACGCGGTCGTGGCGCAGGTTGACGACGCGCCCTGTGAAGTACCGTCCTGGCCCGTGCAAACGAGAGGTTCGAGGTCCTGGCAGGTCCCGTCGCCGAAGCAGCAGGCTTCCGGGGGATTCAGGCAGACGATGCTGAGACATTCTGAGCCCGGACCTTGCGGGGTCCCGCCCGCGGTCGTGCAGTCCGCCGGTTCCATGTCCTGGCAGGTGGGGTCAATGAAGCAGCAGGCTTGCATGGTGTTCGTGTTGCCGAGTCCCGTGGGATCGCCGTATACGCGCACTTCGCTGATCCCGACGGCGAAGTCGTTCGCGGTTCCGTCAATGGTGAACCGCCAGCTATGGTTTGGAGAGGCATCCGATGTGATGCGGATGAACCGTGCCGTTTGTCCGGTCAAGTCGATCGCAATCGACGCGGTCGTAGGGCCGGTCCCGTCCGCCGGCGCAATGGGAATGTCACCCGTAAACACGGTGGTTGGTGGGCCGCCATGTTCGCGCACCTCGACGGTTGCCCCTTTAATCCCCTGTTTGACCCAGCGCGGTTCGTTATCGTTCCAGATTACAAGATCGGTTAGAGCGAAACTCTGCCCCAGATCGTACTCGATGAAAACCGGCGGCTCCGCGGCACAACAGAGGAGACCGATATCAACAAACACATCCGTACTATGCGTGTCGTTGGCGGCGCCCGCGGATCCCGAATCCCCGGACATGCCCGAGTCGTTATAGGTCTTGTCCATGGTTCGGGAACTATGCTCCGGAGAGCCGACATGGCTCAGGATGGTGAGATGTTGCGCCGAAGCCACGGTCACCCCGGCCGCCGTCGCAATCAACCAAGTCAGGATCGTTTTCATTGTCTTCATTCTGATGTACTCCTCCTCGCAGAATATCGGGATGCGGAGAATCTTGAACCACGAAGTTCGCGAAGAACACGAAATTTCGGTTGCGGGGTGCGGTTCACACTTTCAACGTCGCCGCTGAATGTGGATTGCCGATGTAGAATCAGGTGGTTGACAACTATGGGCGGATAAACATGAAGATTCTCCGAACCTCACAAAATTTCGTGTCTTTCGCGAACTTCGTGGTCAAAACACTCGTTATCGGATTTCCGGAAAAGAAAAGCCCCCGCCCCGCTTCTGCAGCGGGACGGGGGCGTGAGTTGATTACTTTATTTGGGAACCACCCGGTACCAGAAGTCGGCATTGTAACCGGCCGGATCGTATAGCGACTGGGTGCCGCCGTCGCCCGTGGTCCTGGCGCCCGTGTTCTGGAACACCGCGCCAGCGACGTTGGTCGAGGGGCCGTGGAAGAACCGTACTTCGGATATGCCGGCATCGTTGGTGTACGCCCCATTACTGTGGTTCTCATCATCGGGCGGGAAGCCGGTGTTGATGAGCGCCACGTATTGGGCCGACACGCCACCCAGATCGAGCATAGCATTGGGTAGGGACGGAACGGCGCCGCCGCCGATGGGAAGGGTCCCGGTGTGCACCGTCGTCCAATCGGATGTATCGGTCCCGCCGGTGGTCGACACCTGGACTTCTATGAATTGCCATCCGAATATCGGCCACGCGCTTTCGTTCCAGTTCCAGATCCACATGTTGGCCAGATCGTAGGCCTGGTCAAACGCGTAGGTGATATAGTGGCTACCCGGTGTTTGTCCCGCGTTCTGCGCTACGCCATTTACACCGGGTCCGCCTTCCCCATCGTTCCTCGCAAGAAACATACTGGGGTCTGGGGCGCTCGGGTTGCCGACCTTGTGAAACTCACAGTTAGCGCCTGAAAGACCCACACCGTTGATTGATGTGATCGCCTCGCGTTCGCCCGCTTCACCGGAGTGTTCCTGGATCGTCACCAGACTGGTGATGGCGCAGTTCTCATCAAGGCCAAGCGGCTCGATCCGCGCTGCCCGTTGCAGCTCGTATACCGTATTGGATACGGTCGCAAAGCTGAAACATTCCTGATCGCCAACGGACGACGCTACAATCGCCGGAGGTGGCGGCTGTTCAGACAGGACAAACCGCACTTCGGAAAGGGCTACGTCAGGATTCGCTCCAGCGTTGTGGTTGGACTCTTCTAAAACAGCCGTCCCCAGAATCACCACGTACTGCGCCGTATCGTTGATGCTGATGGTATCGGTCACTCCAATGTGTCCCGGAGAACTCAGGGTGCCGGCCCGGTTCAGGGAGATCACGTTACCCGTTCCGCCGACCTGGGTCCAGTCGGAGAACGTGTCACTACCCCAACCAGCGTCCGCATCCGTAGAGTCCGGAATCGCCCCGCCTCCGCCGACCGTGGTGTAGAATATCTGACAATCTTTCATCCCCTGTTGAGTCCAACCGCCGGGGGCGCTTTCGGCGTAGTTCCAAATGAGCATGTCCGAGATGCCCGTCGCGGATCCCAAGTTGAATTCGACCCAGACGCCGTCACTGGTCGATGCGAAACGATCGGCATTGACGTTTCCACCCGCGGCCAGCCACATCAGGTCCGTCGGCGGATTGTTTTCGTGCTCTGCACCGTTGGCCGCTATTCCGGCGCCGTTGATGAGGCCTATCACCGGGCGAGGGTGTACGCTCTGGGAATTCGCCCGTGCGCTCACCTCACTGGTCGTATCCCAGCCATTTTCCGAGCTGGGATTGCCGACCGCTATGAGTGCTGCATCGCTGCCGTAGCGGTAGAAGGCATTCGGATCGCCACGGCCTGAAACCAGGGTGGCTGTTCCGCCGTCGCCGACATGGAAGGACGGATCGGCATCCGCCCAATCATCCGGATTCAAGCTGGTAGCCCTCTGCATGTTGTAAGTGACCCCGACGAAGTCGTCGATATTGTTGGCTACGACATTGGTCGCTGTGCCCAACGTGGCCGCCACGCAATCCACAAACGAGCATGTGGTGTCCGCGCCTTGGGACACTCCGCTGATCCCGGCGCAGAGGGTGGTCAGAAGGTCCTGGCACGTCCCGTCCGTCAGGCAGCAGGCTTCCAGCTGCGGACATACGAAGGTCGCGCAGGCGGAGAAGAATCCTCCAGGGACTCCGACCTGTGTCGTGCAGTCGGTCGTGAGCAGATCCTGGCAGGTGCCATCATTGAAGCAGCAGGCTTCAGGCTGCGGACATGCGGTAGTGCCGCAGGTAGAAGCAGCGCCCTGGGCGACTCCGCCCTGGCCACTACAGACAATAGGATCGATGTCCTGGCAGGTGCCGTCGTTGAAACAACATGCTTCCGCGACCTGCGGGCAGACCGTGCTCAGGCATTCGGAGCCCGGTCCCTGCGGGGTACCGCCTGCGTTCGTGCAATCGGCGACTTCCATTTGCTGGCAGGTGCCGTCGATGAAGCAGCAGGCCTGCATGGTGCTCGTGTTGCCGAGTCCTGTGGGATCGCCGTATACGCGGACTTCGCTGAGAACGACGTCGGGATTGGAGGCACCCATGAAGTCGAAGAGATGGCTATGATTCGGGGGGGCTGCTGAGTCGAAACGGATGTAGCGTGCCGTCTGTCCGGTCAAGTCAACCTCGAGGGATGCTGCCGTAGGGCCGTCACCCGCCGCAGGCGCAATGGGCACATCACCGCTAAATACTTCAGTTGCCGCGCCTCCCTGCTCGCGAACCGTAATGACTACCTCCTTCATTCCCTGGGCATGCCACGTGCCCCCCGCTTCGTTGGAATTCCAGATTACAAGATCGGTTAGAGCGAAACTTTGCCCCAGATCGTACTCGAGGAATGCAATGTCGTTACCGGGCTGAACGACACCCATCGTATTGACCACATCTGTGTCATGCGTGTCGTCGGTAAACGCGAGCGCGGATCCCGAGTCGCCGGACATGCCGGAGTCGTCGTATGTTTTGGAAATGATTCGGCCACTATGCTCTGCGTTGAATGTAGCACTTTGAATGGTGAGATGTTGCGCCGACACCACTGTCGGCTGGAAAGCCGTATCACGAAGCACAATATTGTCTATGTCACCTGGGAAACCGTCCAAATATTCCCCGTTAGCAATGAGCAGGTCGTCGGCGTTGTCAAAGGAACTACCACTGACCATAAACTCCTTATCCACCAAGACACCATCTACATAGAACTCCATTGTGCCAAATTCACCACCGCCGGCCCTATTCACAACCGCATCAATATGAACCCATTCACCGGTAAGAATAAAACTTTCATCGAATTGCAGATCGGTCTTGCCGTCGTTCACGCCACCGTCTGCGGCATCATATTCCATGAAAAAATCGCCAAGAGCAAAATAGAGCTCATACCGAATGAAGTCTCCTTTGTTGCAAAGATAGTAAACTCCACCGCTGGCCGTGCCTCTAACGTCCATACTAATGGTGAAGCTACCGGTACCAAAGTTTAATGCAGCATCATCAGCAATTGTTATTTGACCGGTCCCATCAAAGTGCAAGGAATCACTGCCACCACCAGGCAGACCGGATCCGAACCCATTCCAGCTCACGCCACCGGATAAGGTGCCGTCGTTACTACCGATACTATCAGCTACGTTTAGGCCAGAACCATCCTCCATTTCCCACTGCGCTGTTGTTGTAGCTAAAGCGTTACCAGTTATAAACAATACTGAAACCAGAGTTACTAAATACTTCTTCATCAGTTCTCTCCCGCTCAAAAAGCCAAGAACCCAAATCGTGTTGCTGATTCTCTTCATGGTCTCCTCCACTTTGGTTTGGTGTGTACTGTTCCGTGCTCCGAGTATTCTCTTACTCCTATTTCTATCGGAAAGTCCCTCGCATGCCAACCCTCAACATTCGCAGAAAATCTCATTATGGGCATTTTGGGGCATTTTGGGGCATTTTGGGGCATTTTGGGGCATTTTGGGGCATTTTCGGGCCATTTCAGGGGTAAACTGCCGGAGGTGCCAGCTCATAACCGCATCCCCTCCGCCGCCAGCCGGTCCAGGTTCTGCGTCTGCACCACCGGATCCCCCGCATAGCCCGAGACCGATGCCGCATGCTCATCGGTCAGGATCAACAGGATGTTCGGGCGATCCGCCATGTCCTATTCTTAAAGGCGTAACCCGATAATTAAGGACCCCGCCTGAAATGAAGCTGGATCCCCGAATGGGGATCAATTTGAATAGCAGCGGGTGCAACCCGCGGACGATGGGAAAAAACATGCAACCCCGGGCAGGGGTTGAATAAGTGCGCCGACGGCAATCTGCGCTGCGCAGCACAATTCACATTCGACCCCTCGCGGGGTCGGTTCCGCTACCGCAATCAATTCCCCCGGCCGTCGCCGGGGGCTGTTCATATTCATCCCCTGCGGGGATGTCTCTGGGTAACCAAACCCGATGGTCGTACCGCATCAAAATCGGTCGTTTTCTTGACCATTATCCAAAAAACGACCCGCCACGAAGCTCCCAAACAACCTGTTTCAAATCACCGATACACGTACGGTAACAACCCCGCAATCTCGATGGAGAAGTTGTTTGGATTTTTATTTGCCAGATGGTCATTCTCGTGCCTAAACTGCAAGCGATTCACAAACGCAAGCGATTCACAAACGCAAGCGATTCACAAACGCAAGCGATTCTCAAACGCAAGCGATTCTCAAACGCAAGCGATTCTCAAACGCAAGCGATTCTCAAACGCAAGCGATTCTCAAGCACAGAAGTGAGATGCTTTAAGTGGCCGGCGCAGGAGCGAGCTTCTCTCCAACGAGCCTTTTTTAATCGGTGAATTGTTTATCGAAACTAAAATCAAAAAAGAAAGGATGAGAAGATGAAACGGATTCAACGATACGCGCACGGTTTCTCATCGTGGGGGACTTCACGCCGAGGATTCACGTTGATCGAGCTCCTGGTTGTCATCGCCATCATCTCCATCCTGGCCGCTCTGCTAATGCCTGCGCTGAAGAACGCGCAGGCACGGGCACGCCAGGCCGGCTGCGCCGCCCGCATGAAGAGCTGGGGCTCCTCCATCTACATGTATTCCAGCGATCATGATGGTCGATTTCCTCCGTACGCGGTGGGCAAATGGCCCAATGCAGCCGAGCCGTCCATCTGGATCAATTCCCTGGCGGCGTATCTTGGCGGCATCCTGATCTCGCCGAACCAACACCCCGCGGCTCAAAAAGCCCAGTCCGCTCAAAATCGCAAATTGGCGGTCCGGGAATGTCCCACGGGAGAGGCATTCGTCGGGGCGCATTACAATCGGCCGTTTTCCTGGGTCCTCACTGATCGCGCCGCGCCAATCAATCTGTATGAACTGAACAAACCGTCGGGATGGATCGCCTTCATGGATACGCAGGACGGGTGGGGGATGTACAGCCCGGCGCGTTGGAGATTCTCGATGGACCTCGATGGCGATGGAATCAAGGATTCGACCGAGATTGCTGCCCTCTACAATTGGGCGGCGCCCAGAGTTCACCTGGAGGGGATGAACGTCACCATGATCGACGGTCACGTGGAATGGATGAGCTTCCAGGACTTTCTGAATCCCGACCATCCTAACTGGACCGACGTGCCGTAAGCACTTCGGAGTTTGAATTGATTGATAGGAAATCGCTTTCCAGTGCGCCGCAGGCGCGAGATTTGGAGTGCGCCGGCCCTGCACCAGAGCCTCCGGCACGGTGCAGGGTGGACGCCGCGAAGCCCGACGAAGCCACGCAGGGCGAAGTCGTGGCGAAGCGGCCTGCCCGCAGTGCTACAGCGTTGCAGGCGGGCGACGGCGCTTTGGCTTCCCCCGGGGGCCGGAACCGCGCGGAAGCCATAATCTCCCCCTCGGCCCCCTTCGGCGTAAAAAGTACTGGGAAAACTGAGGGAAAAGGAGCTTTACCATGCCTGTCGACTCCCTGAGTCAGGAGCAGCGGAGCCGTAGTTAGACCCACAGGTGGGCCTGGGAAGACGCTTCCTTCCCGGTAACCAGTACCCGAGTTTGGCCCGCCTCGAAATCCAACGTGACTTCCTGAAGTTCACCGACCCGTTGGCCGGGGAGTTGAGCGCCTTCGAAGAGGTCCATCGGAGCCCCCTTGCCCGGCATCCCGATCCGCACGTTCTCGTTCGGTGAGCCGTCATACCGAATTGTCTGCGGCAGGTTGGTGACGAACAAGACATAGTGATCCTGCGTTTCGCAAAGGACCACATCCAGCGAAGCGGCCTCGTCACCCGACGCATTCCGGGCATGGGCCATCCGAACCACGCCCGCGTTCAGCATAAAGGATTCGATGAGGTCCGTGAAATTATAGCTCAGCCAGCAGGTATCCCGGGCGACGTACATGGTTCGTGAGGTGGCGACGATGGCAGGCGTACTATCTTCGAACGTGGCGACGACCTCCGCACATTCCAGGAGGGTCAGTTCTTCCCGTGTCTGATCGATTTCGTCGTAGCCGTACAGGTCGCCTGATCCGATAACGGTTCCCTTGGGGAGCCCCGTCATTGGATGGTCACTGGAGATTCTCATGGGCATTGAAGCGAATGTGTCGAGGACAACCTTGACCTGGATGGACTCCTTGTGATGGTTGATGGCCTTTCGCTCGAGCTGCAGTGTCCCGTCCTTGCTGCGCGGAGACCGGATCCACTTTCTGCAGCGTACGCCCAGCCACTTCGGCGGATAGGCCGCGCGTTTGCGTCCGCACTCGTCAAATTCGGCAAACCTGGCGTTGGCCAGGACAAATCCGCCCGCCTTGATATATTCTTGAATCGCAGAAAGCAGCGCGTCGCTGATGTTGCGGGTGCCTACGACGATGAGGACTCTGTACTTTTTGTGAATGCCATCCAGGAGATCGGATTCACCGAGGTAATCGTAGGGAATGTGCTTTCGATAAAGGCAGTTCGTGACCGTGACCATGTCCGCGGTCGTGGTGAGATCGCCGTGGTGATGCCACTGGGTATGCAATGAATGGAGTACCGCCACCTGCGGCCGCCAGGGCCGTCATAGCCAGGGTTGCAAATCTCATGGTCTTCTCCTTCTTCTTGTGGGTCGGGCGAATGGCTTCCAGTCCGTCCGCCTATTTTATCAAGATTCGATATTGTTTCGCCGTGGTAATGCCGGTTGGATCGAAAGCCAACATCTGCCCGCCGTTACCGTTGAGGACGTAGTCCAAATCGGTCCACACGCCCGAGGGCATGTTGGTGCTGGACTGCACCTGGTATTGTACGCTGTCGGTGCTTTGAAATTGCAGGGCCAACGTATCCGCTACCGTGATTTCCGAAAACGCCAAGGTTGCCCCGGTCACCAACGCTATGGCCCAAGTTAAGATCGTCTTTGCTCTCTTCATTTGTTGTCCTTTCCTCTTGCTCTTGTTCGACACGTTTTCGTAAAAAAACTTCAATCAAATTGAAATCGAAAGTAAGGATCTCCTGACCGACTGCTCTTCTTGCAGGAGCACAAAAAACCTCCCGCTCTGCTAACTCCAGTCTTTTCGCGATATCGCACTACAATCCGCAGTTCTAGGTTTTTCTCGCCTGAGGTGAACATTTTTATCCCAACGGGGAACTAGGAACGAGGTTCCAGATGTGTGCAACTCGCATAAATTCCTGTAATAAAGGTTGTTATAGCTTTATATCTGGCCTGCCCAACGGGGCATCCGGTCCGCACAGGGGCTGCGCTCCTCTCCCGGAGGCTGGAAAGCGAACGAAGAGGGCCAGGGGAGAGCGGCTCTCGTTGAAATTGTCAGACCGGAATGTAGCTTCCATCTGACTCAAGGCCCCTTCATGATCAATCCATTCTCGGGACCGGCTCCAGAGAATGTGCCAACATCCTGTAAAAGCACGAAGATGTGAATCTGGAGACGGCGGTCCCCGCCGTAATGGGAATGGATGACCACTTCAGAGCGACAACTCAAGCGCCATTTCTGCCTAAAACGTAAGCAATTAGCAGGAGTTTCCCGCGAGGTAGCAAAGCCGCAACCAAACGACATGAACTACGGAGTCCGCGGAGCCAAGAGGAAATCATTCTGCCTTCTCCAGCGGAATTCAGGGAAGTAAAGCCTGAGATTCATGACCAGATCAACCGCAACCCCGGCATCCGCGGGGCGGTTTTGCCATCCGTCGGCTCATCCAGCGGAGCCGATGGTGGGGATTCCTGCCCCCTGCGGAACGAATTCCGCGCTACTGACAGCGTATTTCACACGGAAAATTGTCGCAACAGGGAACCGATTTGGGTAGGTGCTAGTGCGAAATGTTCAACTCTGCCCTGAGCCGCCGAAACCTATGGTAGATTGATGTCTTGCCGATGTGATAGTCAGACGCACGTAACTCATGGCCGGATCCAGAAATAAGCGCGAGGCATTTACCCTCATTGAACTGCTGGTGGTGATCGCGATCATCGCGATCCTGGCCGCCCTGCTGCTTCCGTCGTTGAAACGGGCCCGGTCCTCGGCGATGTCTGCACACTGCAAGTCCAACGTGCATCAGTGGACTGTGACGATGGCATTGTTCTTCGAGGATCTTTCCGGTTTTACCGACTCGGATCCCCGGGTCCGCGAGCCGATGTGGCCGCAGTGCGTGGAAAACTACATATCGAACGACTCCATTCTTTTGTGTCCCGAGGCGAACAAAGAGAAGCCCAGCGGCGTCGGAAACGGGCCGGCACATCGCGGCACCACCGACTGGGCATGGAACATTCGAAAGTGGTACAGCGATAACCCCAATCAGTGGATCGGAAGCTACGGGAAGAACGCATGGGTGGCGCATTTCCGTTCGGACGGCTGGTTCGGCGCCCAGGACCGCAATTTCTGGCACACCACGATCGACGTAGACCGCCCCGAAATCGTGCCGCTGGTCGCTGACAGCGCCTGGTTCCATCCCCTGCCGCTGCACTCGGATTCGCCTCCGCGCGCCCGGGATGATATGACGCTCGGTGGGTTCGGTCAGAACATCTGGCTCATCGCCATGGACCGGCACCTCGAAGGAGTCAATGTAGGATTCTTCGACGGCAGTTCCCGGGGCATCGGGGTCAAGGGGCTGTGGTCACTGAAGTGGCATCCGCTCTGGAATCTGGAAAACCGCTGGACCCAGGCCGGCGGAGTAAGCCCCGGCGACTGGCCGGCGTGGATGCGAACTTATCAGGAATTTTGAGGGGGAGTTTCGGGTTTTTGATTTAGAAAAGTAGCGGAACTCGCCGAGAGTTCCCCTCTATTCGATCACGATCCGATAATCGTTTGCGGCTGAATAGCCTTGGGGATCGAACAGCACCATTTCCCCGTCGTTTCCGTCCGCAAAGGATCCCGCGTTTACGTAGTTCTGCGTGCCGGTCGGGGTTCGCTGCAGCGAGTAGATTTTTCCCGACTCGGTCTGGAACTGGAATCCGGTCTGGTCTACCAGCATGTCGCCCGGGTTCTCGAGCGCATAGGAGACTGCGGAAGAAAAGCGTACTTCGCTCAGGCCGGCGATCGTCAGGGCGAGGGGGATTTCCGATGCATAATTCACCAAGGCCGGATCGCTCGATGCGGTAAGCACCACATATTGCGCCGTGGTATTGCCGAAATCGATCTCATCACTCATCAGAAAGCCCGCGGGAGGATGAGGCGGGGAGTATCCCGTCAGATTTCCCTGCCAGATCGTGGACCAGTCTCCCGGATTATCGCTTCCCCATGCGCTGCCCGGACCGCCGCCGCCCGTGGTGGTGTGCTGGATGGTGGCCGACTTGATGCCCAGGCCGGTCCACTGCCAGTTCCCGGCGATTTTATTCGCGTAATTCCAGATTTGCATGCTCCCGATGGGCAGCGCCTCGCTCAGCTTGAACTCAACCCAGTGTCCGCCGGGCACCGTGCCTCCGCGCGGGTTCGCGTTGAACAGATTCGCAAACCACATCGTGGCCGCGTTGATGCCGTGGGTGACACCGTCGGCGAGGAGGCCGCTGCCGTTGATCAGGTTCGGGGCAAATCCGGTTTGAAACTCACTGCTGGCACGTACGCTGACCCGCGTTTCGGTGCTCCAGCCGTTTTCCAGGGTGGGAATCCCGAGGATGGCCTCCAGGCCGGCCGCCGCCCCGCGGTAATAGGTCGCCGAGTCGTTCGTGTTGGTGTGATAGATCGTGGTTGAGGCGCCGGATCCGACAACGAAGATTCCTGTTTCCTCCCAGTTGGGCGGATGGATGCTGGTGGCGCGCTCCAGATTGTAGCGCACCCCGTCATCGCCCGGAACGACTACTGGAATCACGTTCGACGCGGCGACTGGTTGGTTGGACACCGTAAGCGTGGCCTTGTAAAAACGGACTTCGCTCAGACCGGAGTTGGGATAGCTCCCAACCCCCACTTCAAACGCAAGGTAGTTATGATCGGGATCGGGGTCCGTGGTGATCCGGATAAACCGGGCCATGGCGGCATTGAACTGCACGATCATATCCACTGCGCCATCGGCTTCCCCCCGCTCCTGGGCGACTGGAAGTCTCCCGCTAAAGATTGGAATAAAGACCGAGCCATCCGCGCTGTAGTCGATGACGATTTCCTTCATTCCCTTCACGTAGTGGGCCGGTGTGGTCGACGGCGCTAGCTCGTTGTTGTAATTCCAGATCCACATCTCATCCAGTGGTTGCGCCTGTCCCAGATCGTACCGGACCCAGTGCGGTGCCCCTCCGGAGGACAATCCCATGTTGGCGCCGTTCGTGTCGTGCAGATCGCTCAGCGTCCGCGTATCTCCACTCATCCCCGAGTCGTCCACGGTTTTCAGCCACGTGACCCCGCCTGAACTGGAAGAAACCGCTGTCACATCGAGTTTCGCCGCGGATACGGCCGAACTCAGCCCCACCAGCGCCAAAACACCCCACGTCCACGCAAGAACCTGCCCTTTTGAATCGTATCTCTTGAATCTATTCATAACCCTGATTTTCTCACAAATGGACAGAGAAAGTATACCGCGTTTCCTGACGAAATTCAATTTAGATCCACAAAGCTACCGACCTATGCCCTCCACTGAAGGCATAGATAACCAAGAATGATAGTCGAATACAAATGCCGATTTTGTCCCGGTTCGCACTGAAAGACTGAGAAAAACCACTAAGTTGCGCAGAAATCGTTGAACTAATCACCCCGTGGCACGGCGCCTTCGGCCCGTGTCCCACGGAGCCATCAGCACCGAACCAAGGCACCTGGAACATTGAATCGGAAAATGTCGAATGTCGAATGCTCAATGTCGAATTTGGTCCCGTCCTGAAATAGGTTGTCGCTTCCTGGCAGAAAGGGAAGAGGAATGCCAGCGACAAGAGTGAGGTATAATGAGGCGTGCAAGCGCCAGGTGGAAGGCGGCCGGGGCATAGCTCATTGAATTCGGTGTGCCGTGAGTATGGGGGATCGGCGGGACCTTTACGGTGGCGAGGTGGGGTCGTCGGTACGGCACGGAGGATTTGCTGCCTGGGAACGTGAGGGTAGAGGCATTGAAAGAACGGGATGAATTGCGGGAGGCGCGCAAGCGGATTCGAGAACTTGAGGCTGCGGTAGCGGATGCGCATATCGATCACTGCCCGGAGAAGGCCTGCTTTCATGTCGCCTGTGAGCGTATGGGTGTTGATCCTGAGGACTGTTAAAAAACAACGCTAATGGAAACAGTTCCTAACAATAGCAGGAAACAACCCAGCCTGACATATCTACGGAGGCGGGTTGAGTTTATGAGACTGCGAAAATGTTCATCTTCGAAAGCTGAACAACTGAAAAATTTCAGCTGTTTACCGCTAATCCTCATCACCCTGAATGATGAAAAACTGCTGTGCTTCCGATTTTAACTTGAGGCGAACCGCCATCGATTGACCCCATTTGTACTCATTGTCAATCTCCTCCAGCTTGCCGATTTTTTTCCAACTTTCCAAATTCGTGGAGGTTTTCACCATAAAGATTGGCGTCTTCACCATCGGTGCGTAGTCCAAACCATTAAATTTCAAGAGATTAGTCCCGGGATCAAACACACCAACAATTTTTTTGCCCCCAAAGAGTTTCGTCTCAACGGTGAAATCTTCAGTGACCTCGTAGCTTCCTGTCTCGATGTAGTCGAACTGGAACCATTCCGCGATGCCTTCCTCGTGATGTCCGAAAGTGAGTTCATGACGGGTCGGCGGAAACCAGGGTGGATCATTGGGAAACGTTTTTATGGAAACAAATTTTATACTCTCCCAATCGAACAATTGATCAAAACTAACCGAAAGTTCAACCACACCATCCTTCATGGCAATCTGCAGGGTTGACCCTTCCTCATCCTCTGGCCCGGCTACTGCAGGATAGGTCAAGAATCCAGCGAGCAACCATGCGACAAATAAGCCAGTCAATCTTTTCATTTCATCAGCCCCGAACCCATTGAGTCTGGCTAAACTCAACAAATTTGTGGATTTCGTTGAGCAGGAACACGGCTGCGACTCCGATCAGCTACCATTCCCTTGGACGTTGGAAATTGAGCATTCGACATTGGACATTTCCGAAAGGTCGCCCCTCGCATCCTCTCTATTTAGGGCACCGAAACAACTTCGGACCGAAATGCTTTCCCGGCGCGGTACAGAGACTGGCGGGAATCCATGCCCGCCATTTCCTTTTCGTCCCTGGTCAGATCCATCGCGGACTGTATCGTTTTCACCGCGTCCTCAAATCGACCGGCCTCGGCGTAGGCGGCGGCGAGCGTGTCGAGCCTGGCCGGATCCGCTGGCTCGGTCAGTTCGCACGCGCGGAGTGCGAGTTCGACCGCTTCGTCCCCGTTGCGAATGCTCGCATCCGGATCCGTCGCCAGCACCCAGGCGAGGTCGTTGAGACACCGGGCCTTTTGGGGTTCCGTCTCCAGTACCTTGCGGTACTGTTCGATCGCTTCTCCCGCCCGTCCCGACAATCGGTATAGCTGTCCCAGGTTCGCGTGCGCGCGCACAATGTCCGGTTGAAGCCGGAGGGCTTCTTCGTAGTGGTTAATCGCCTTGCCTATGACATTTCCCGTAACGCACAGATCCGCCAGCTTCAGGTGGTTGGCTACCGGCTCGACGCCGGCTTCGATGAGTTTCTCCGTCTCGGCGATCGAGATTCTCATCTCTAGAAATTGGAGGCGGCGATCGTCGGGCCGGATGCCCCGTGCTTCCGCGTACAGTTTCGATGCGCCCTTCAAGTCCCCATCCTGCAGGAGGAGGTCAGCCAGACGACCGTAGGCGCCCACCAGGGCCCACACGCCGCGGCGCGTGTCCATGCCGCGAGATCGTTTGACGGCCAGTTCGTCGATCTGCCTTGGAATTGCGAAGCGTAGATACCGGCGTTCTTCATCCGGGAATTGGGGGCTGAAGGCCCCGGCCAGGTTGTTCCACTTGAACGTCGTCACCGCCGCCCAGC
>CAUZEO010000082.1:0-16066 GCA_963578625.1 Kiritimatiellia bacterium
GCGCCTCCGACATGGCCGGCGAACATCTGCGATTATGCCCTACGCAAAATGGGATTCCCGACTCCTTTACCACCTCCTGGATCTGGTACGCCTCTTCAAGGGTCGCCGCCAACGGCTTCTCCGAGAACAGTGGTTTCCCGGCGGCGGCGGCGGCGCGAATGACCGGCAGACGCAATGTCTCAGTCGTGGCAAGACAGATCGCATCCACATCGGGATCCGCGACCGCCTCTTTAAAATCAGAGCTCAGCTTCTCCGGCGAAAACCTCTCCCTGCAAATCTCGAGGTTGTGTTCGGAAATATCGCAGCAGGTATGCAGCGTCGCTTTGGGGGATTTTACCAGATTGGGCAGATGCTGCCCCTGGGCCAACATCCCGCATCCCACAACGGCGAATCGTATCGGATCTGCGGGGCCGGTATCGGAGCTTGTTTGTTTGTTCATATGCAGTCGTAGCGGTTTCAGGGTTCAGCGCGGCCTCCGGCCGCGATTTTCGGTTGTCGGGGTTCGGGGTTGGCGGTTCGAGTCAGCTTAC
Organism: Kiritimatiellia bacterium; assembly: GCA_963578625.1. GTDB lineage: Bacteria > Verrucomicrobiota > Kiritimatiellia > SLOV01 > SLOV01 > CAUZEO01. The sequence goes on from CAUZEO010000082.1 coordinate 531, forward strand.
CCCAACTAGCGAACTCACTCGCGAGCCTAATCGGCATATAGATTTGATGAAAAACCGGCACTACTTAGTCTATCGTGGTTCGAAGTTCCATTTGGCTTGCGAGTAAGCTTACCTCAACTCGCGAGCTTAATCGGCACACGGATTTTCTGAGAACCCGGCGGTACTTAAACGATAGGGATTATTACCCCCCCAGCCACCGATTCCGATTCTCTTCGACAAAAACGTCATCATGCAAGTGCGGGTAGGCGCGGTACACCCGGTCAATTTCCTCGCTCTGACTCGGGCTCAATGTCTCTTCCGGATCCAGGCACAAAATATTCTCAAGCAATCCCTGCCGACGCAGGACTTCGTGAATCCCGGCAATGCAGCCGGCGAACCCGTTAGCGGCATCGAAGAATGCGGCATTGCTGTCCGTCACCTCGTTGCTTCGGCGGAGAAGCTCTTGTCGAATGGGAGCGTCGTTGGTGATCGCCGCGTGACACTCGGCCAGCAATTCTACCGCCTTGCTGGTCCATACAGCCCAGTGGCCCAGGAGGCCGCCTGCGATTCGGCGCTCCACAGGTCCATCCGGGGTTTGGAATTTGAAGGAGGCAAGTAGATCCAGAAGGATGTTGTCGTCATTTCCCGTGTAGAGCGCGATGTCCTCCCGGCCCGACTCCGTCACCGCCCGTACGACATCCAGGGTCTGGTACCGGTTGAACGGGGCCATCTTTATCGCAACGACATTTTCGATCTCCACAAATTCCCGCCAGAACGAATAGTCGAGGATCCGGCCGCCCACTGCGGGTTGGAGATAGAATCCAAAGATTGGAATTTCGCCGGCCACTTGCCGGCAGTGATCGAGGATAGAATCGTCGTTGTCATCTTTCCAGGCCGCAAGACTCAGGAGGCCGGTGTGGTATCCGAGATTGCGCGCAAGTTCAGCTTCCTGAATTGCCTGCCGCGTTTTGCCGATCAGTCCGGCGACACGGATGAGCGCTCCCCTTCCGTTTTCGGCCGCCCGGTTCATTTCTTCGGCGGCCAGCATCAAAACCGGCTCATAGAGACCGATCGAGGGATCACGAATCTGAAACTGAGTCGTGTGAACGCCGACTGCCAGCCCGCCTGATCCGGCATCGATGTAATATCGACTCAATGCCCGTTGCCTGCGCTCATCCAGCTTACGATCCAAAGTCAACGCGAGAGGGTGGGCAGGAATGACCGCGCCCGCGCGAAGGGCAGAGGCAACTGCAGTCGGCAACGTTGGCGTGGCCATCAGAAATTGCCGTCCCGCGTTTCAAAGTGTGTCGGCTTTCCATGACTGATCCCGTCCCGCATCACCCACTGCGCGACAAGATCAATCATATCCTCGAGTTTCGTTGACGGTTCGCCGAACAGCTTGAACGCCTTCCCGCTGTCGTTGAGAAAGGCGTGATCGGACTCCGTCCCGGTTAACCGGACTTCCCGGTTCATGATTTCTCCGAACCGTGCGCAGACCTCGCGAACGCGGGTGATATCCGGCCCCGTGACATTGAGGATTTCGGCTGGAGAGGCGGCATGGGCAAGAGACTGAAGCGCCATTGCATTCGCATCGGGCTGCCAGATCACGTTGAAGTACCCCGTCGTCAAATCCACGGGCTCCCGATTCCAGACCGCTGCGGCGAGGTCAACGAGCACTCCGTACCTGAACTCCACCGCATAATTCAGCCGGAACAGAAGGACGGGAACGGAGAGCGATTCACTGAAATGCTGGAAAACCCGCTCGCGGCCCAGGCAGCTCATGGCGTAGTCGCCGACCGGATCCGGTCGATCCGTCTCGCGAGATCCACCGGCGGAAATTGGCCTCATGCAGTACACATTGCCCGTCGAAAAAGCGACGATGCGACTCTTTGGAAACCGCTCACAAACCATTCCGGGCAAGTAGCAGTTCATGGCCCAGGTCAATCCTTCGTTTCCCGTGCTTCCGAACTTCATGCCCGCCATATAGATAATATTCGGCACGTCAGGAAGGCTTCTTAGAAAATCGTGATCCAGGAGGTCCCCTTGGATTGTCTCAATCCCGGCAGAATGCAAACGCGAGGCCACGGCCGGATCCGAAAACCGGGAGACACCGATGATTCTCTTGCAGACACCGGCCGCAGCGCCGGCCTTTTGGGCCATCATCGCCAGGGTCGGTCCCATCTTGCCGCCAACTCCCAGCACCAGAATATCCCCCTCGACGCGTGACATCGTTTCGACTACGCCCGGAGAGGGGTTGCTCAGGGCGAGCTCAATATCGAGTTCCGTTTTGAGGTCGCCGAGATTTGTCTCCGAGGCATTCATCGGGTGAGTCTAGTTTCTGGGAACGCGAATGGCCAGAAATTCGTTGCGGCGCTGCAGGTGTCGGACTTGTCGGACCAGTCGGATACGTCGGACGGGTTCGAATTTTGCTGACTTGAAATCTTTGGAGATTACAGTGTCCGTTGATTTACGCGAAGCGAGGGGTAGATTCCGTGGAAAAGATTGTTCGAGTTGGAATTGCGGGACTGGGCCGTAGCGGATGGAGCATCCATGCGGAAGGCCTTGCCGGAGTTGAAAGCCGATACCGGATCGAGGCGGTATCCGATCCCCGGGAGGAGCGGCGACGGGAGGCCGTGGATCGGTTTGGGTGCCGCGAATATGCGGAATTCAACGGGTTGCTCGCGGATAAAGAGCTGGATCTCGTTGTGGTTGCCACTCCGAGCCACCTTCACGCGCAGCATGCGGAAGCGATTCTTACCTCGGGGCGGCATGTTGTCTGCGAGAAACCCCTGGCAACGTCTCTCGAAGAGCTGGACCGAATCATCAGCGTTGCGGAAAAAGCGGGACGACATCTGGCGCCATTCCAAAACCGTCGCTATGAGTCCGCTTTTCAAAAGGTCAAGGAAGTCATCGCGTCCGGAAAACTTGGGCGGATCGTTCAAATCCGGATGACAGGGAACGGCTTCAGTCGTCGCTGGGACTGGCAGACGCTCAAGGAATACGGTGGCGGCAGCTTGAATAATACCGGGCCCCATTTTCTGGACCAGGCGCTCGAGCTTTTCGGGCCGGGCGATCCCGAAATTTTCTGCCACCTGGACAATGCCCTGAGCTCGGGTGATGCCGACGATCACGTCAAATTGATCTTTCGTGGACCGGGAAAGCCTCTCATCGATATCGAAATCACCTCGGCCTGCCCCTATCCGCAAAATGGGTGGTTGGTCATGGGCACGCGGGGCGGACTGACAGGAACGGCGGCCCGGCTCGACTGGAAGTACGTGGACTTTTCGGCAATGCCGCCTCGTCCCGTCGACCATTCTCCCCCGGCCGGCCGCCAATACAACCGCGAAGAATTGGAATTCCAGGAGGAAAGCTGGGATGACGATCCGTCCGTCAAGGGGTTCCACGCCTTGACGCATTCCTTTTACAACGATCTCTATGAACCTCTATTCAGCGGATCCCCGTTGGCGATTACTCCGCAAAGCGTGCGAAGACAGATCCAGATTCTGGACACCTGCCACGATCGCTGCCCCCTCTAATGCCGTCATGACAATCTCCGCAACCATTGAGAATCCGACCCGGGACGGAAAAGTTCTGACCCTGGACCAACTCAGACACTATCACGATCAGGGCTATTTGATCGTCGAAGGTCTTTTTGACGCGAATCAAATCGAGCGCATCAACGCGCTGCGTTTTCGCGCTGAAAAAAAAGCAATGGCGCAGGGGGGGAGCTTTCGGGATGGCAAGGTGGAGTACCAGGCCGAGCCCGTACAATCAGACCCCACAGGAAAAGTGTTCGCGCTTCGCAAAGTGCAGGAGGCATTTCTCGGGGAGCCTGATTTCGCGGAGGTCACCGCTTCCGAGAGAGTGCTCGATATCGTTGAGGATCTGATCGGGCCGGAGATTTACTACTTTTCGAGCAAGCTCATGTTCAAGCCCGCGCACGGAGGAAGCCGAAAACCGTGGCATCAGGATTTCGCATACTGGGCGGAAACCGGGACCAGGCAGGTAACCGTATGGGGAGCGATCGATTCGGCAACGCAGAAGAATGGATGTATCCAGGTCATTCCCGAATCGCACAAAAAGGGGCTGCTCAAGCATCACCAATGGGAAGACTACATGATCGACGAGGATACCGTGAAAGACGACAAGGTGGTGTATGCGGAAATGAATTCCGGGGACGTTCTTTTCTTCAATGTGCTGACCCTTCACGCCTCTGATCCGAATCGTTCGGATCAGCCTCGCCTGTCCACGATCGTGGATTTCGATTCCGAACCCGGCCCGCCGGACAAACCCTTCGGCAGCCAGGTTCCGCTGCGAACAGCGAAAACCTGAACAGCGCCGCAAGGCATTCGATCCGGCGCCTGAGCATCCACCGTAGAGCACGGGTATCCGATCCGTGTAGCGGAGCCCAGCCAGAGCCTCAAGCTCCAGACCCCGGCGAAGCACGGAGCACAATACGCTGTCGGTAGCGCGGAATTCATTCCGTAGTGAGCAGGAATCGCCACCATCGGCTCCACAGGATGAGCCCACGGATGGCAAAGCCGACCCGCGGGCAACTCACGTAGAGGCACCGCACTGTGGTTATCTAGTGGTGATCACGAGTACGATGGGGAGCAGGGATTCTGGACGCATGGAACAACTTCACTTCCCCAAGTTCCGCTGGAGAAGGCAGAATCATTGAAGGCAGAATGATTTTCTCTTGGCTCCGTGGACTCCGTGGTTAATTTCGTTTGGCTGTGGAGCCGCGGCTTCGTGTATTTCGTGGTTCAATTTTTTCGGTTGGGTCTGGATGCTCTGGGCGAATATTCTCTGTCCGGCTTGTGCGTCGCCGACCGGAAGTCTTGGCGATTTCCGCTACTTTAAAATTGGGCAGTGCGAATCCTTGTTGACGCTACCGCGGTGAACACCGAACATCCCGCACATTCTACCGGAGGTGTTTTATGGCAGATCGAATGAAAGGAAAGAGGGTCCTGGTGACGGGCGCGGGGACCGGGATTGGGCGAGGCACGGCGCTGACCTTTGCGGAGGAAGGCGCCGACGTGGCGCTTCACTATTCCCACAGCGACCAGGGCGCAAAGGATGCCGTCGCACAGATTCAAGCAGGCGGAGGAAAAGCCGGGGCTTTCCAGGCGGACTTCACCAGGCTTGACGAAGTGAGGCAACTCAGCAAAGACGCGATTTCGTTTCTAGGCGGAATGGATGTGCTGATCAATAATTCGGGTATTACGACAAACGCGCCATTCGAAGAAATCCAACCAGAGCAATTCGACACCCTCTACACGGTCAACGTGAAGGCAGCTCTCTTTCTCACCCAGTACTGCCTGCCTGCCCTCGTTGAGAGCGCGCCCAGCGCGGTGATCAACCTCTCGTCCGTTCACGCGAGCCACGGGATGACCGAGCATTCCATCTATGCCGGGACCAAGGGAGCGATTGTCTCCTACTCACGGGAATTGGCCATTGAGCTCGCTCCGAAGGGAGTTCGCGTGAACGTGATCTCGCCCGGCTGGATCGTGGTGGAAAATCACTACAAGAGCATGGAAGTAGTGGATCTCGAGGGAGCGGCGAAGCAAATACCCGCCGGTTTTGTCGGAGTACCGGAAGATGTCGGACACCTTGCCGTTTTTCTGGCTTCAGACGAAGCAAGGTATATTGTAGGTCAATCCTACACCATTGATGGCGGACAAATGAGCATTATGCAGGGCAATGGAGACATTCACGAACGGCGGACAGACACTTTCGGAAAAGGGTACGTGCCGGGGATTTAGGACTTATTCGGATGGACGAACTTAAATCAAAGTATGTAGATCTTTTGCTTCAAACCGGGCTGAACCTTCAGGCGGGTCAGAAACTGTATCTTACGTCCGAGGCCATTCACCACTCGTTCCTGGCGGACATCGCCGATGCCGCGTACCGTGCCGGCGCATCGTACGTTGAAGTGGACGCGGGCAATCCCAACGTCGGCAAATCGCGTATTCTCCATGCGGCGGAGGAGACTCTTGGTTTCATACCGGAGTATAAGCGCGCGATGTACGAGGAAATGTCCAATGACGATTGGACCCGGATGGCCCTGGTGGGACCGGAAGATCCGGATCTCCTGAAAGATGTCGATCAGCAGCGGAATGCGGCACTCCAGCGCTCGGCGAGGAATGCCGTCAAACCGCTGCTGGATTCCTGCAGCGCCGCCAGGATTTCATGGTGCCTGGCCGCCCTCCCAACCCCCCGGTGGGGCGCAAAGGTCTTTGATGTTCCGCCCGACGCCGACGCGGAGGAAAAGTTGTGGAATGCGATGGTTCCCATCCTTCGCCTCGATCACGACTCACCCGCGGATACCTGGAAACAACTCGCGGCAACCCTGGGAGCGCGCTGCGACGCTCTCAATGCGGCATCCATATCCACCCTGCACTTCGAAGGCCCGGGAACAGACCTCCGGGTTGCCTTGACACCAAAGGCCCAGTGGCGCGGCGGTTCGGTACAAGGAGAGAAAGAGATACCCTTCATCCCGAATCTCCCCACGGAAGAGGTGTTTACTACGCCCGACTGTACGAAAACAGAGGGTCGCGCCTCCGTGACCCGGCCGGTTCACGTCATGGGCGACTCGGTGGAAGGTGCCTGGTTCGAATTCAAAGAGGGGCGCGTCGTGGATTTTGGGGCGGACAAAGGGGCGGAACAACTGGAAGCCTGGCTCGGCATGGACGATCGGGGACGGTATCTCGGGGAGATCGCCCTGGTCGACGGAAACTCCCCCGTCTTCCAGAGCGGACTCATATTCCACAACATTCTCTACGACGAGAACGCGGCCTGTCATTTCGCGCTTGGCAATGGATATACTTTTGGGATCCGGGGGGGCGATAAAATGTCCGAAGAGCAACTACGCGATCTTGGCGTGAATATTTCGATTCTTCACACCGATTTCATGATAGGATCGGCGGCCATCAACGTGACCGGACATCCCACCGATGGAGATCCTGTCCCGATTTTGAGAGAGGGCAAGTTCGTCAGGGCATTTGTATAATGTGCAATGACGAAAAATTTTCGCTGGGGGAAGCCGGCCGCGATGAGCAAGGCGCGCCTCAGCTTGCGCACTATCGAATGTTCATCCAGCTGCAATCGTTCGGAAATTGCACCGATATCTCGCAGGTTCGATCCGCGTTACAGGAACGCTCTAAAGAAGATCCGGAATTCGAAGCCGTTCTGTACGAGGACCTGAATGATCCCCGGGGTTTTGCCGTCGCGATTGCACACCGGGACGAAAATTACTTCGTTACCCGGTTGCGTGAATTCCTCCAGACCCGGGTCTTTCAGGATCTGACCCCCAAGCCCGAATATACGATGTTCGGCCGAACCTACTCGATCGGCTACGAAACTGATCTTGAGGAGGTTCTCCTCCATCGTCCGCGAAGACGGCTGTTCAATCCGGCCCTGCCGTGGGCGGTCTGGTACCCATTGAGGCGATCCGGAGAATTTGCCCGCCTGCCGAAAGAGGAACAGAGGGCCATTCTCATGGAGCACGCGACTCTTGGAATTTCATTCAGCAAGACCGGCTTCGGGAGCGACATCCGACTGGCCTGCCACGGCATGGACAAGAAGGACAACGACTACGTGATCGGCCTGCTGGGCCCCGAACTCTATCCGCTCAGCGCCCTGATAGAAGCAATGCGCCGGACACGCCAGACGTCCATGTACCTGGAAAGTCTCGGGCCCTTCTTTGTCGGGAAAGCCTGTTGGCAAAGCGCCCCGCCGGCTCCCGCGGAAACGGACGACGGGTACGCGGAGGAGCCATCCGCGCATGCCTCAAAATGACCGCTTCCTGAACGCCTGCAAAGGCCAACCGGTTGACAGGATGCCGGTGTGGCTGATGCGCCAGGCGGGAAGGTACATGCCTGAGTACCGCGCTGTCCGTAAACGCCACAGCTTCCTGGAAATGATCGGTTCGCCCCAACTCGCATCCGAGATCACCTTGCAGCCCATCCACGCTTTCGATCTCGATGCCGCCATTATCTTTTCCGATATTCTGCCGACCCTTTGCGAGCTTGGGTTCGAAATTGACTACGTGGACAGTGTTGGACCGGTGATTGGAAACCCAGTGCAGTCACCGGACGATATCGGCCGATTGCATGCACCGGGAAATCACGCACAGGCACACGCCACGTGCGAAGCCATCCGTATGACCTGCACCGCACTTGGCGGAAGAATACCTCTCATTGGCTTCGCCGGCGCCCCCTTCACGCTGGCCGCTTATGCGATTGAAGGCGGGTCATCCAGTAGTTTCCTGGCGGCAAAACGATTTTTACGAGAACACCCGAAGCTATTTCACGTCCTTCTGGGCCGCATCGCGGAGGCGGTGTCGGAATACCTGCTCGGCCAGATTGATGCCGGCGCATCCGCGGTACAACTTTTCGATAGCTGGGCGGGCGTACTGGGGCCCGCGGACTTCGCGGAATTCGCCTTGCCCTACGCGCGTCAGGTCATCGACACCATTGAGCAGGCGGGCGTCCCGCGCATCTATTTTTCCACCAGCACCAGCGGCCTCCTGCCGCAGCTACGGGATACCGGTGCGGACGTCGTTGGGATTGACTGGCGCGTGTCCATCGCTCATGCAAGATCAATTCTTGGTCACGACGTCACCATCCAGGGAAATCTGGATCCCACGGTTCTACTTTCTTCCGAACGCGAAGTGAAGCGGCAGGCTCGCATGGTGCTGGACGAGATGAATGCTGCCCCGCGATACATATTCAACCTGGGACACGGCGTACTGAAAGAAACACCGGTCGACCGGGTGCAGGAATTGGTCGACTTTGTGCATTCGTATGAGCCGGGCAAAAACCCTTGAACAAACCGGGCGCCAGGCATGTAGTCGTTGCGGGAGGAGGCTTCGCGGGAGTCTCCCCATGTACCTTGAGCATTGTCGAGTGAACGCAAAGGAGCGAATATACTAAAAAACGACAGGACAGTTTTTCAGAAACGAGGGTTCGACAAATCCCTCGAAAAGTAAAAAGTCTGCTCGCGTCTTGGCCCCTGACCTACTCCTACTTCACCGTGTACAATCTGGCTCAACATTCCACCACATCAAACCGAACACGAACCTCAACCCCTTCGGACTGGTCATCGCGTGGCGAAATCATCTCAATGCTACCCCTCACGGGCCTCGACTGCCAACTTGCAAAATGTGAGTCCGAGGCCCGTAGAACTGAGTGAATCACTTCGGGTTTTCGAGTTTCCTGTAAAAAACGGCGCAAAGAGTTTCTCCTGCTCCGGCGGCGGTATTGTCCTTCCGTCGTTGGATACAGAGCAGGAAACTCGTCCATTTCGTTCGCTTTGTGTGCCCAGCACGATGGTGCTGGAAGCACGGGAGTACTTCACCGCGTTCCACATCAAGTTTCCCACCGCGCGGTCAAATACCGAAGAATCGACAGAGACGCACGGGTCGTCCGGCGCTTCGCAACGAACTTCCAGAGCCAGATCGCTCTGCTCCATGACGACAACGAAATCTTTTCCGATTGAGGTGACCAACGAGGAAAGAGACTCAGGACGGCGATCGAGCGGCAACTCCTGGTCAACGATGAATCCGCGGCAACGCCCGGATCCTCGTGAACAAACACCGTGGTGAGAATGCCCTTCTGCGAATCACGCACGCTGTCGACGAACGGTGTATCTCCCGGGCCGCCGGTCCAGAGTTTCCACTGCCGCTCCGAAAAGAGAACGTCGAACCCGACCGTTATCGCCTGATCGCAGTACTGCACCAGCATCCCGTGAAGGAATCGCGGCCAGAGCCACCCCCCCTACGGCGGGTTCCATACGCTCGAGACTCTCATCATCGATCCCGATCACCACGACGTCTCGGGATGTCGCGGGAATCGGCAGCAGTTTTTGCACGCGCCAATCGTATATGGAATACTCGAATGAGCGAATGAGCGGCTCGCCGGCGATCAGCAAAGAAACCGCAAGCATCGCCGCGGCCATGAGCAGCCGTCCGCGAAGCGTGGGCCGCACCGGCATCTCCCCGTGAGCGTGGGAGCCGGCGGCTGATTCATTCCGATTCACAGGTCTTTCTCACCGACCTTGCTCATTGCTCGGGCTGGATATCTGTCTCACGCACCGTGAGACGCGACACGCGCTGAAGCGAGATGCACTCTACCGGGCAGACATCGACGCAGGCGCCACACCGGATGCATTCGTTCTGGTCGATAAAGAGCCCGTTGTAGTCGCGGTTTCCCGTGGATTCCTTAACCCCCTGAATTCTCCCGTCCTCTTCAAATTCCAGGGCACTGATCTTCACGATGCAATTCTCGACCGGCTTCACCTTCAGACACCGGTCGCAATAGATACAGAGGTCATTGTCGATTTCAAATTTGTAATCGCACAAGTAGCAACGGCTCGCTTCGGCACGGGAAACGTCCTTGTCCAATCCGGTCTCCACCTCCGCCTGCGCGTCGCGCTCCCCGAGCTCGAGCGTAGGCATGGGATGACGGGGAATCGTGTCCATTTCCCGGGTTCGACCGGTGGAAACTGCGTCGCGGATATGCACCACATCCCGCAAACGGTCAGCACCCATCAACGTGCGATCGATTTCCCGGGCACATCCCTTGGCATGGCCGATCGCATCGATCAGGGATATCGCACCGGTCGCAAAATCACCGGCAAAGTAAAGACTTTCGACCATCGAACCGTACTTGTCTTTTCGAATGGGCCGGCCGTCATCCCCGAAGATCTTTTCGCGAAGGACTTCATCGATCCAGGATGCGTCCTGGGTCTGCCCTGTGGCCAGCAGGACGGTGTCGGCTTCCACAATAAACGATGTGCCCGGCACCGGCTCTGGACAACGGCGCCCTGATTCGTCCGGGTCTCCAAGTTCAACCCGTGAAAACTCGGCGCCGGTTACGCGACCTGTTTCGCCGTGAAACGCAACCGGCATGGCCAGGGAATAGAACGTGACGCCCTCCGCTTCCATCTCCTCCACCTCTTCCGGGGTGATGTACATCTCATCCCGAGATCTCCTGTAGAGCATGGTGACTGACTTCGCTCCCAACCGTTTCGCGGTTCGCGCACAGTCCACGGCCGTGTATCCGCCACCGATGACCACCACTTCGCCGTCGACCAAATGGGACTCGCTCGTGTTGGCATCGAAAAGAAATGGAAGGCCATGCTGAATCCCATCGAGGTCGATGCCGGGCAGGTCCGGCACGAAGGGGCGCAGTGTTCCGGGCGAAACCGAGACCACGTCAAAGTCTTGAAGTAATTGTTCCAGTGAAACGTTGCGCCCCAGTTCCTGGTTGCAGCGAATCTCCACGCCTGTTTGGCGGATCTGTTCGACCTCCCGCGCGACCAACTCCCTCGGCAGGCGAAACGCGGGAATCCCCTGCACCATCATCCCGCCGGCCACCGAATGTTTTTCAAATACAATCGCGGTATGCCCAAGCAGCGTGAGCTCACGGGCAACCGTCAGGCCTGCCACGCCGCCGCCAATTACGGCAATTCGGAATGGAGTGGGTTCGAACAGCGGCGGGAGTACCACCGGTTTTTGCCCCCGCATGAATTCTTCAGCAGACCGCTTAGAGAAACAGATCGCAACCGGATCGCCCAGCCCCTCCCATCCGTGGCGGCAGGCGGGCTCGCAGGGTCGGCTGCAGACTCTACCCAGCACTGCGGGGAAGACATTATCGCGTAGATTGATCCGGTACGCCCCCTCGAAATCACCGTGCGCGATCGCATCGAGATATCCCGGGATGTCCGTCCCGGCCGGGCACGCTGCCTGGCAGGGAATGTTGGTTTCCACCCATTCAAAGTCCTTCGGGTCCGACGCGACGCCGATCCGCCTGGAAAGCACGAACTCCCGCGGCAGTTCGTCCGAAGAATATGTAAAGGAATGCCCCATATCGCAGTCTTGACCCATCGGCCAATAGTAGTGGATCGACGTGAAATTGGCATCAGGAAACGATGAATTGGCTTCCCAAATCTGGGATATGCTTTCGGTATTCGAGAAGCCGAAGAGGCTTGAGGATGCGTGTTCTACCCAATCGCGCTGGTACCCTTTTCACCCGTGCGAATCCGAATGCAATCCTGGAGGTCGAGCACAAAAACTGCTCCAAGAGCGATCCAATGACCGAATATTTTCATAACTGGGAAGTTCTCCTCTCCTCCATCGCGGCGGCTCCATTAACGCCAGCCCATTTCGATTTCGTAGCTCGCCTGAGCACCCTATGAACAAGGGCACAGAACCATCAAGCACAGATTTCGGGCACCATGCCGAGGCACCCCATTTTTGAGAGTTCAGATTTCGGGTTTCAGAACCGTTGGTCAAAGAATGTCGAATATCGAATGTAGTGATTTTCTACCCTTTAACATTCGATATTGAGCATTCGACATTCGACATTTTCCTTGACACCTGAAAGCGGTGAAACCGATATCGCCTTGCCCTGTACCTGCTTCTTGCCAACCTCGGAGATCCCGAGAGGGTTAACTTTCTTCCTATAAACTTGAGGACATACCCTTCCGCGGGATCTCCAGTTCTCCCCTCCCTCTTTCGTTCCTGGCTCACATCATTCCAATCATCACCCGGAGCGTGATGACTACACTTCAAGAGTCGTGTTGGCAGGTCGCGGACAATCGATTATTCTCCGTGGAATATGAGCTTTATTCACGACGATTTTCTTCTCCATACTCCAATGGCCGAAAGGCTCTACCACGAGGTAGCAAAAGACCTTCCGATCATCGATTACCACTGCCATTTGCCACCCCTGGACCTGGCCGACAACCGGAGGTTCGACAATCTGTTCGAAATCTGGCTGGAAGGCGACCACTACAAGTGGCGGGCGATGCGTGCCAACGGCGTTTCTGAAACCTTTTGCACGGGAACAGCGGATCCCTACGACAAGTTTCTTGCCTGGGCGCGTACTGTTCCCCACACGCTCCGCAATCCGCTTTACCATTGGACACACCTGGAGCTGAAACGATACTTCGGCATCGATGAGTTGCTGAACGAACAATCCGCGCCCAGGATCTGGGAGCGGGCAAATGATCGCCTTGCGGAACCGGACCGGGATGTCGCCGGCATCATAAAAGGATTTCAAGTAGAAGTTATTTGCACCACGGATGATCCTGCGGACGACCTTGCTCCCCACCAGGCGATCGCCGCATCCGACTTCCCCGCCGCGGTTTATCCCGCATTTCGTCCCGACAAATTACTGACCATTCGCGACACGGAGTTTTTTAATGCATACGTGGACAAGCTGTCCGCGGCGGCGGATTCGGAGATCGTCGTTTTCCGGAATCTTCTGGACGTGGTGCGGGCACGGCACGACTACTTTCATGAGCACGGGTGCCGCCTTTCCGATCATGGCATTACTTGCGCGTTTGCGGATTTTTGCACTGAATTGGAGGCCGCCGCCATTTTCGACCGCGCTCGCGCAGGCGGTGATGTTTCCCCGGAAGACGCCGACCGTTTCGCGACGTTCATCATGGAATTTTCAGGGCGGCTGGACGCCGAAAAGGGATGGGTGAAACAGATGCACTTGGGGGCGATGCGAAATACAAACTCGAGGCAATTCGCCGCCCTGGGGCCTGACACGGGCTTTGATTCCATCGGGGATGCCCCGCAGGCGCGGGCTCTCGCCGCCTACTTTGATCGACTGGACCGGGACGATATGCTGCCGAAGACCATCCTGTACAACCTGAATCCGGCGGACAATTACCTGTTCGCGTCCATGATCGGCAACTACCAGGACGGCTCGGTCCCCGGGAAACTGCAGTACGGATCGGCCTGGTGGTTCCTGGACCAGATCGACGGGATGACCTCGCAGATGAACGCACTCTCCAACAACGGGCTATTGTCCCGGTTCGTCGGCATGCTCACTGATTCGCGATCCTTCATGTCGTATCCGCGACATGAATATTTCCGGCGATTGCTCTGCCGGCTTCTGGGCAAGGACGTGGAGAAGGGCGAGATTCCTGACGATTTTGATCTGCTGGCCCCCATGGTTCGAAATATCTGCCACGACAATGCCGGGAGCTATTTTCAATTTCTGCCGCGTTGAATCGGGTCCGGCAACCTGATACAACACCCGACATGAACCAGAAATTGAACCTCCAGAAACCTGTAACGCTGGGTCTGCTTCCCAGTTTCGGATTCGGGGACCGAATCGGCCTTGCGACACCCGGGCACGTGAAAGCGATGCGGAAATCCGGCGCCGGAATCGCCCCCATTTTCCCACAGCAGTCCATCCGCGAAATGGGACGCACCGAGCGCAGCCCCGAGGGCGTTATGGAGGACGCCCTCAGGGGCGCACATCTGACCGGCTGGGATGGGCTGACCGGAGCCGACGCCGACCACCTGAAGACACCGGAAGACGTGGACCGAACCGCAACGGCCGGATTCACGTTCTTTACGATCGATCCTTCCGAGCATGTCGATCAGCAAGCCGATCAGTACAACGACAAGGAGTTGGCCGGGAAGTTCGCGGACATCGCCGGAGAGATTGACTGGGTTGATGCATACATCGGCCGGGAAGAGACTTTGCCCTCCGGGACCCTCATCACTTTCGACGAGCGGGCAGTGCAACGCGCAGCGGTAAAATATGGGCGAGCACTCCAGGAAGCGATAGAGCTGGCTGCCTATATCCGCAAGAAGTGCGGATCCCTGGGGCAGGCGTACGAATTGGAAATCAGCGTCGACGAAACTGATCAGCCGACGACCCTGGTTGAGCACTACATCGTCGCCGACCAATGCCGGGTCAATGAGGTACAGCTGGTTTCCCTCGCGCCCCGCTTCATCGGAGAATTGGAAAAAGGCGTGGACTACATCGGGGACGTCGCGGCGTATGAGCGGTCCGTCGCGGATCACGCCGGCGTCGCTGAAATGCTCGGCCCCTACAAACTCAGTCTTCATTCCGGGTCAGACAAGATTTCGATCTACACCGCATTTGCGCGGGCCACATTGGGCCGATTTCACGTCAAAACCGCGGGCACCTCTTACCTGGAGGCGCTTCGTGTCGCGGCGCAGGAAGATGCAGGACTTTTTCAGCGAATCTGCGAGTTCGCGCGCAACCGCTACGACACGGACCGCGCGACGTACCACGTACACGCGACGCTGGACTCGGTCCCGCCGCCGGCCGAGTGCAATGGCGCGAAAG
Organism: Kiritimatiellia bacterium; assembly: GCA_963578625.1. Classification (GTDB taxonomy): domain Bacteria; phylum Verrucomicrobiota; class Kiritimatiellia; order SLOV01; family SLOV01; genus CAUZEO01. Next base: position 15,635 of record CAUZEO010000082.1, read on the forward strand.
ACATGGAAAAGGTTTACCTTGAATGTTGGGAGGATGTTCCGAAAGGAAAAGGATTCACCGAGGCGGGCCGGCAGGTCCTTCACTGCACATTCGGATCGGTATTGACCGACGACGAATTGGGCCCGGCCGTGCGCCAATGCCTGGAAGAGCACCCGTCGACCTATGCCGATCTGCTGTGCGAACATTTTTGCCGGCACCTGGACGCATTACGTGCCGGTATGCCGGACTCGTGAAAAACGGCGGGATGGGTAGAGGAATGGAAGACGTGGGCGAGACCATGACTCCCGCCCAGTTATCCAAACCCACACAATCAACAGCGTAAAGGAATCACAAATATGGAACTCATCCTGACCGTCACTGCGGTCTTCGTCGTTCTGGGCGTGGTCATCGCGGGCATGTATAACGGCCTGGTTCAATTGCGGAACCAGGTTC
>CAUZEO010000083.1:0-15970 GCA_963578625.1 Kiritimatiellia bacterium
AGGGTTCGAAAGTATCGTACCCTGCCTGCGCAATGTTCCTGCCAACCGGAGACTCTCCCAATCCCAAGAATTTCACGCCGTGGGTCACCTACGCGCTGATCGGCCTGAACATTGCCATCTACTTGTTTATAACGATTCCGCTTTCGAGACAGGGGGTCGATTCACGGAATCCACTGTTGGCGGAGTATCTCGATACGATTCGGTCTTCCGTTCCTCCCGGCGTCACTCTGCGCCAGGTGATCCAGTCGATATCGAACTACGATCTCTACCTGTTTTCGCACGGCTTCAAACCGGGCGCGCCGCAGCCCTGGGATCTTTTATTCTCGATGTTCCTGCACGGCGGATTGGCGCACATCTTCGGGAACATGCTCTTTCTCTTTATCTACGGGGATAACGTTGAACACCGCGTGGGGCGCTTCAGGTACCTGGTGCTGTATCTTTTGACCGGGGTTGCCGCCACGGTGTTCTTCAGCGTCTTCGCCCGCGGAAGCATGATCCCCATGGTTGGCGCGTCCGGCGCAATCTCCGGCGTGCTGGGACTCTATTTTCTGCTCTTTCCCCGAAACGAGGTAAAGGTATTCATTTTCCTGTTTCCAATCTTGATGGACTTTGTCCTGCTTCCGGCGAGGCTGGTGCTCGGCATCTACCTGGTCCTCGACAATCTGCTTCCCTTTTTCTTCGGCGCCCATTCGGGCGTAGCCCATGGTGCGCACATCGGCGGGTTCATTGCCGGATGGTGCATCGCCTTCGTGGGAGAGCGCCATCTCTGGCGCCGGCGCCTTCACCTCCAGGTTGAACGTGATCCGGACGAAACGCCTCCGGACCCGATGCCCGAGCGGCTGCGAAAGGCCATCCATACCGGGAATCACCGTCGTGCCTTACACCTCGCTTCAGAGGCGGAGCCAAAGCACATTGCAAATCTGGGCCCCAAGGAATGTATCCAGCTTTCGAGTTGGATGGAAGAGGCCGGCTACGCCCAATCTGCTGCCCGCATCCTCCGGGGATGCATCGCCCGGCACCGGAGCGCGGGACTGGCGGAGGTCTACCTCCAGCTAGGCATGTTGCGACTGCGGCAGGGCCAGGATGCTGCCGCCTACCAGCACCTGATGGAAGCGATTGATCGCGCGAGCGATCCGGACACAAAAACCCAGGCCAAAGCGGCCTTGGAACACGTAAACCTCTACCGCCGAAAGTAGCACGGGCATCCGACCCGTGCTACGGAACGCGAACTTCGACATTCGACACTTTGCCCCACAAACCGGTTGGGTTCCACTCCACAGGATGCCCGCGCCACGTTTGCGGCGCGCCTACACGTCCGCTACGATCTTGTCGTAGAACCCAAGGTAGTCGTCACGTGCTTCGCCCGCACGGCACTGGATGGCACTGCGTGGATGGGCATTCATCTGCCCGGTAATGTTGTACGGCACGGATGGGCCCCAATCATATTTAGCCTGGATTGGGAGCATCGTTTCCTGGATCGCCTTGAGAATCGGACGCAATTTGAACTTCGGATTACGAAGAAACCCGAGAAGAATTTCAGTGTGGCAATTGCCGGCGCCGCGACCCATGCCCAGGAGCGTACCATCGGCGCGGTTGGCGCCGAGGATGATTGCTTCGATGGTGTTCGCAAAGGCGAGCTGCAGATTGTTGTGCGCATGGATCCCGACATCCTTTCCGGTTCCCTCCAGCGCCTTGGAGTATTTCCGAATCAGGTGGTCAATCTGTTCGCGGTAGAGATTTCCATAGCTGTCGACCACGACGACGGCCAGGGCAGGGGTCTCGCGGGCGAGCTGCAGCATCTGATCGATTTCCGCTTCCTGAACAATGGAAATCGCCATGACGTTAAGACAGGTTTCATATCCCATCTCGTGCGCGTGCTCGATCATGTCCGTTGCTTCCTCAATCTGATGGACATAGCAGGCGACCCGAATCATATCGAGAACGCTCTCGTTTGCGGGAATAATCTGGTTCTTCCAGTCGCTCTTTCCACCGGCGTCCGCCATCGCGCACAACTTCAAACCGGTCTCGCTCGAGGAGTGATCTCCGACCGCGCGCCGCATGTCTTCCTCGTGGCAATGACGCCAGGGACCGAACTTATCCTTGGGGAACTGTTCCGGGGAATTCTTGTATCCGATCTCCATGTAATCGATTCCCGACTCGACACACGCTTCGTACACCGCCTTTACCTGGTCGTCGGTAAACTGCGAATCATTCACGAGGCCGCCATCACGAATCGTGCAGTCAAGCACCTGCAACTCAGGGCGATATGTAATCCAAGGGGCTTTATCCGTTGTCATCTAGTTCTCCCGTCTACTTTCGCGAATCTACTACGCCCCTGCTCTCAAAAAACCGGCAAAAAGCGTAACCAGCCTGCAAACTTACACGAAACAAGCTATCAAAGCAATGCCTATCCGCTGAGTGACGGCCAAGGACTTTCGCACCGTTTTCGTCGACAATGAGCGGGGGGGAGTACGATGATGGAGCGACCAGCTTGTGATCGTAGTGTGAAGTATTGAGTCATGAGGAAGTTCCCGTCATATCGAGGGCTCCGCAGGAAGGGACCAGCTCGATGCGAAACCTGATCCTCAGCGGTGGCATTGCCCACGACTACGCCGCAACCTCACCGATCCTGGCGGAAATTCTCTCTGAAATAGGGATTGCGTCAGAGATTCGAGAGGAGTTCGATCTGGTTGAGAGTGGAGCTTTGTCTGACTTCGACCTGCTCACGCTAAATTGCGTACGATGGACATGTGCTCGGAATCCGGATTTCCGAGACAGGTGGGGATTCGAACTCTCAGAGAAAGCGCGCCTGGGCATTCTGGACTACCTCGCACAGGGCAAGGGCTTGCTGGCATTGCATTGCGCGACCATATGCTTCGATGATTGGCCGGAATACCGGAACATTCTCGGCGCATGGTGGAAATGGGATCACTCCGGACACGGCCCCTACCGGGATCACGTCATGCACATTCAAGACAGTACGCACCCCATCACAAAAGGCCTTGAGGACTTCACGGTAATGGATGAGCTCTATACGAATCCGGTGATCGTCGACAGGGTAGATCCACTGATGACGGCCGACTGGGAAGAGAAGACCCACCCGATGCTCTGGGTTCGGGCGTACGGCAATGCACGCATATGCTATTGCGCGCCAGGTCACGGCGTCGAGACATTCGAGAATTCAACCCTCCAGAAAATACTCCAGCGGAGCGCTCTCTGGGTGACTCGAAAGCTCTGATGCGGAAAAGAAGAGAGAGGGCAAGAGTCGGTGATTACGTTTTGGGTTACGGATTCCCGCCATGCCGCCCGTGCGGCTATCGTTCTCCGCATGGCCCGGTTGCTGCGAATCGCCGCTATGTATTCATAGAGACTTTGATGCCGGCTTGATTCTCCAACTCGCCAATCCATTCGAGAGCACAAACATCGAATTGCTCGAATGCTTTTTCCCCAGGCGTGTCCGTGCTCTTAAACCGTTCGAAAAGCACGCGTTTACAGTATGTTTTGGTGTCGGCCATCTTCGAATAAAACTCAATGACACCGATGCCATGTTCGTGATGTTGACCCGGCGGATCTGACGGCAGCTCGCGCCCATTGGAGATGAAATCCAGTGTAGCCGAGAGCGTTGAAATTTCGGGCTTCTCTTTTTCAAGCCACTGTTCAAAGGCTTCGTCAGTGATTCCGGTCTCTTCCCAAAAGTCAATTTTGTCCACGGGCAATTCAGCGCAACGCCGGGTCACGAAATCACGGTCGAGGAATGAAAGCAGGTTGCCTGCTTTCGGGCCTGCCTCGCGGTCAAGCAACACTCGATAAAGCGCCTTGAACGCCTTGGGTTGATGAATCGGCGTTAGACGGGCGGCGTTGAAGACAGCGACCTGCAAGGCTTCGCCCTCCCATTGTGTTTTCGGCAGGAGGCCGGAGAAGGTTTGCAAAAAACCGCGTTGGGCAGCGGTGAGTTCCTGCGCACGCGCCGGCAATTTTTCCTGCAGGCGAGTTTTCTCTTCCTCCGCCGCGTAGTTCGTCAGCCAGTAATTTGCGGCGCGAATGCGGAGGTCGAGGTGTTTGCGCTCCAGTTCGGTGAAGGGCGAGCCTTTCCGCTTTTCCAATTCCTTTACCGCGTCAAGATGCGGCATTTGGACGAGAGCGATGACGAGTTGAAAATCCGCGACCCAATGATCCGCCTCCGCCTCCGCTCGCGACAATTCATAAACGCGCTTGTCGTCCACCGAAATTTTCGGGTCGTGTAAATAGCGCCGATGGAAGCGGTCGAATTCGTTGAACACCTTGATGATGTGAACCTCCGTAGGTTCGAAGTTCACGGCCTGTCGTGGGGGCGTGCGAATCATCAGAAATCGCAGGATCTCCGGTGGCAGAAAATCCGCCATGGCGCGCGAGGAAACACCGACGCCTTTGCTCGAACTCATCTTCGCGCCTCCGACGAGGAAAAAGTCGTAAGGACAGTTAAGCGGCGGCTCTTGCCCGAAAATCGCGCGCAGGCACGCTATCGCCACGTCGCGCGAGCCGCCTTTGGTGCTGTGATCTTTTCCCGCGCCTTCAATCGTGACAGGAAATGTTTTCCACTTCGCGCACCATTCGAGTTTCCACGGCAATTTTCCATTGCCGTCGAATGGCGACATCTTGCCGCGATGTCCACATCCACGTGCCCACTTCACCAAATCCGGCTTGCACTCGTAGACAACTTCTTTGCCGTCGTAGGCTGTAATTTCGGTCGTGCCAATGCGCCCGCACTCTTCGCAGATGACTTGAAACGGAAGCCAGGTGTCCGGTCGCTCCGCCCCGCTGACCTCCTTGTAGATGCGGCGGACGATATCAGCCTTGCGAAGAATCGCATCAATTGCCTCATTAAACTTTCCGGCGCGGTAAATATCGCGCATCCGGTAAAATTCCGGTTGCACGCCCAGTTCGTCAAACACGGTGAAGAATTCAGAGATGAAATGCTCCGCCATGTCCGTGGCTTCTGAGCCGGGCGGTGGCGGCGTGTTGCAGAGAGGCGCGCCTAGATATTTTTCAAAGTGCTCTGTCTCGCCGTAAGGAATTTCGTCCACCGGATCGTAATCATCCACGCCGAACAAGTAGCGGACGGGCACTCCTTTGGACGTAAGCGTCCGGAAAATAGCGTCGTGAATCAGTGGTCCGCGCAACGCGCCCACGTGCGCGCGCCCCGAAGGCGTCTTCGAGTCGTTAATGGTCTGCGGCCCGTCAATCTTCTCAACCAGTTGGTCACACCAAAACATATCGTCCTTTGCCCTTGATCCTTCAGCAAGGTTTCAGATTCCGCACATCGACACAAGGCCGAATCAGATTTTCTTCCTCAATCCGCTCCCGACGGTCATGAGAAGAAATCTCGCGATAATGGCATAAGAATGACGCCATTGCGCAGAGGCGTATTTTTCCACCCTTGTTTTCCATACCCAACCTGTGGCACCGTTCGCAATCCGACTTTTCTCCTGCACTTGAGATGTAGATGCCCCTGGCCAGTATAAAGACAATGTTCGAGTCCGCTGTCGCGGGAAAGTACGCGATCGGATACTTCGAGAGTTGGAACCTTGAATCACTGCAAGGCGTCCTCGACGCTGCCGAAGAAACACGGTCGCCCATTGTGATCGGTTTTAACGGCGAATTCCTCAGCGATCCTGATCGACTGGCGGCGGAACGACTGGCCCTATACGGAGGCGCCGGAAAGGCGGCGGCCGAAGCCTCCCCGGTACCCTGCGGATTTATCTTTAATGAATGCACCCGCGACGAGTGGTCGCTCCGGGCGATTGACGAAGGGTTCAACCTGATCATGCCCATTGACGGCGGGAACGACTACGAGGCGTATATCCTGCGCACCGCGGAGATCTCGGGACGAGCGCATGAGCATGGCGTGGCGGTTGAGGGGGAAATCGGGGAGTTGCCGGATGGGTTTGACGCGGCCCACGAAGGACTCTCCACGCACCCGGACCAGGCCGCCGACTTTGTCGAGCGAACAGGCGTGGATCTGCTTGCCGTCAGCGTAGGCAACGTACACTGCCATACCGGGGACGGCATGGGACTTGACCTGGAACTGCTCGAGAAGATCCGCCGGCGGGTGGATATTCCCCTGGTGCTGCACGGGGGAACCGGAATCGAAGGCGGGGCACTCAAGGAGGCCATCGCACTGGGCGCTGCAAAAATTAACTACGGCACGTACCTGAAGCGGGCATACCTGGATGCGGTGCGAAAGGCATTGGATTCGCAATGCCCTGATCCCCACAAATTGCTGGGTGGCGGTGGAGAAGAAGACGTGATGGTGCTCGGTCGCCACGCCATCAAAGACGCCGTACTGGAGCGCATCCACCTGTTGGGGTGCTGCGGAAAGGCATGATTCGATGTAGTCGTTATGAATGGTTTTCAGTAGTCAGTAATCAGTGGTGCCCCCGGCTGGGCCGCACTGAAACCTGCACGATTAAGCAAGTAAAATGAATCCAGTACCCGACAACCGAAAAACAACAACCGAAAGCCGATATGGACGTTGAACTTAAAATGCCCGATCTCTCAACCACCGGGTCGGAAGTCACCCTGTTGAACTGGCTGGTGGAGGTGGGAGAGGAGGTCAAACGGGGACAACCACTGGTTGAGATTGAAACCGACAAGGCCACCATGGAGGTCGAATCAGTGGCGGCGGGGACGGTCAAGGAATTGTGCGCTGAACCCGGCACGGAAGTCGCCGTCGGGGCGGTGATCGCGATCATCGAGAAGGCCGGCTCCGCTGCGCCCGCTCCGGACGCCGTGGCCTCGGCCCGCGATACGGAGAAGCAATCGCCCGACCGACCCGCATCGAAACCCAAACCCGGATCGCTCTTTGCCAAAAAGAAAAAGCCGGGCACGGAGACTCCCGCGAAGTCGCGCGTCATACCACCGGATGCCGCGATGGCGTTCGTCGGCAAGCGGATGCAGCAGAGCAAACAAACCGCGCCCCACTTTTATCTTCAAACCTCCGCCAATGCCGATCCGATGAGTGCCCGGCGCCAGGCTTCGGAACCGAAGCTGGCGTGGGACGCATTCTTTGTGAAGGCGATCGGCACGGCGCTGCAGGAGTTCGACCGGATGTGTTGTTCAATCGAGGGCGAAAACCTGGTGCGGCGTGAGGAACAATCCGTCGGTGTGGCGGTCAGTTTCGACGAGGCGCTGTACGTCCTGCCCGTCCGCGATCCCGCCGGCAAATCGCTGGAAGATATTTCGGGTGAGATCCGCCGCAACGCTGAAGCGCTCCGGTCCGGGGACAAGGAGTTACGCAAACTGCAGCCGGCCTGCCTGACGGTTACCAATCTCGGCGCCGCGAATGTCGAGGTGTTCAGCGCCATCATTAATCCCCCGGAATCCGCCATCCTGGCAGTGGGGAAAATCGAACCCAAACCCGTTGTCGTCGATGGCGAGATTGCCGTGCAGAGCCGAGTGAACCTCGTGCTCTCGGTTGACCACCGTGTGGTCAATGGACGTTATGCAGCGGACTTCTTAAGCCGCATCGTGAAAGAACTGGAAGAGACTATATGAATCAGGAACTCATCAAGAAAATCCAAGTCCGTATAGAGAAAGGCGGCTACGAGAAAGCCTTTCTCCTGGACCTGTTCGAACGAATGTTTCTCATCCGGGAATTCGAGGAACAGGTGAAATTTCTCTTCCTGGAAGGGTCCATGCCCGGCACGATCCACCAGTGTCAGGGTCAGGAAGCGAGTGCCGTCGGTGTCTGTTCGGCCCTGCGCACGGAGGATTTCATCACCTCGACGCACCGGCCTCATGGCCATGCCCTCGCCAAGGGTTTGTCGCCCGATGAAATGCTCGGCGAACTCTACGGTCGAACCTCGGGATGCTGCAAAGGCAAAGGCGGATCCATGCACGTGGGCAATATGGACAAGGGCATGCTACCGGCGATCGCGATCGTTGGGGGCAATATTCCAGTGGCCGCGGGCATGGCGCTGGCCTTCAAGTTGAAAAAGACCGACCAGGTCGTTGCCTGTTTCTTTGGCGACGGCGCGACCGGCGAGGGGGCTTTTCATGAAGGAATCAATATGGCCGCAATCTGGGACCTGCCGGTCATCTATCTTTGCGAAAACAACCTGTACGGGGCTTCCACGGCCGCCAAGGATACGATGAGGTTGGACCGTATCGCCGACCGGGCCCTGGGGTGCGGGCTTCCCGGTAAGCAGGTCGACGGCAACGACGTTCTGGAAGTTTACGAGAACACCGTGGAGGCCGTCAAACGCTGCCAGGCGGGCGAAGGACCGATTTTCCTGGAACTTTTAACGTACCGGATTACCGGCCATTCCCGGAGGGACCCCTGTCACTACCAGCCGGACGACGAGAAGAAGGCCTGGTTTGACAAAGACCCGATCCTGGTCTTCCCCGCTGCCTTGATCGCAAGCGGCGTCTGCACGCAGCAGGAGATCGATGAACTCCGCACGGGGGTCGAGCAGCAGATCGAAGCCGCCGTCGGCCGCGCCCAGCAGGAACCTGAACCCACCCTTGACGACTTAACGACGGACGTTTTTTGCGCACCCGCCGCGAGTGTCTCGTAACTACAGAAAGCAGGTATTATGAAGCGACTATCACTGGCGGAAGCATTGCGGGAAGGCATTACCGAAGAAATGGAACGGGACGATTCGGTCTTCTGCATCGGCGAGGACATCGGCATCACCGGCGGCTTCGGGGGCGCATTTACTGTGACCCTGGATCTGGAAAAGAAATTTCGGGACCGGATGCTCGATACGCCGATTTCCGAGCTGGGTTTCACCGGGATCGCGGTTGGCGCGGCCATCATGGGAATGCGGCCGATCGCCGACATGCAGTACAGCGATTTTCTCTTTCTCGCCATGGACCAACTCGTGAACACCGCCGCCAAGATGCGTTATATGTCCGGCGGAACGGTTTCGGTGCCCATGGTGATGCGGGCCCCGGTGGGCGCCACCGGACGCGGCTCACAGCACGCACAAAACATGGAACGGTATTTCATCGGAGTCCCCGGCCTGAAGGTGGTTGCCGTCTCAAACGCCTACGACGCGAAGGGCATACTGAAAGCGGCGGTTCGCAACGACAACCCGGTGATGATGTTCGAGCACAAACTGCTGTACGGATCCAAGGGCGCCCGCGCCGAAATCGGCGCGATCGACAGTAGCAGCGATATTCCGGACGAGGATTACACGGTTCCCCTGGACAAGGCCGCCGTCTGCCGCGAAGGAACCGATTGCACCGTTCTCGGCTGGCTGTTGATGTTGCATCGGTCCAAGGCCGCGGCCGCGGCCCTGGAGTCGAAAGGCAAATCGGTGGAGGTGATCGACGTTCGGTCCCTCTCCCCGTTCGATTATGAAACTATAGGCAAGTCGATTGAAAAGACCGGCCGCGCCGTCATCGTCGAGGAGGGCGCCAAGACCGGTGGCGTCGGGGCCGAACTGGCCGCCGGGATTACCGAACGTTTCGCGGGTGACCTTATGGCGCCGGTCATGCGCATCGCCTCCGCCGACGTGCCCCCGCCCTTTTCCCCCATCCTGGAAGATGCGTATCGCCCGGAAGTGGACCGCATCATCGAAGGGATCGAAGAGACCCTGGAATTCTAATTCAAAATGTCCCGATTCAAAAAAGAAGGGGTATCAGTGTGGCATGTCGCTGACTTAAGCTGCCGCTCTGACGTGGTCTTTTCATGATCAATTCATTCTAGGGAACGACGGGGACCGCCGTCTCCAGAGATGCGACAACATCCTGAAAAGCACGAAGATATGAATTTGGAGACGGCGGTCCCCGCCGTATTGAGAATGGATGGGTCATGAAAAGACCGCATCGGTGCGACAGCTTAAGCGCCATTCCGCCCTGATTTTCCGGAGCCATGCGCATCTTCTTCATACTCCTGGCCCTGGTCGCCGCGACCTGGGTCATCCTGGACCGGTTCCCGACCGAGCAGGATAAGTATCCCGGCTACACCATCCTGCGCTGGGCGACGGACGCCAACCCCGCGCGATGGGATCAAATCCGGACCTTCAACGAACTGCACGAAAAGGACCGCATCCGTGTGCTTCTTCAACCGACGGCGGGTGTGGCAACCGACGTGCAGTTGAGCGGACGCCGCGGGCCGGACCTGGTCGACATCTATAGTCCGACGGCATTTTTCAACTACGCGAGCCAGGGCGTCCTGCTGGATGTCACGGATCGCGCGGAGCGAGGCGGGATCGGCGTCGACGACGTCTGGCCTGCCGCGCAAGCGCAGATCATGCACGAGGACCGACTCTATGCGCTGCCGACGAACTCCAGCGTGATGATGATGTATTACAACAAGAACGTGTTCGACGACCGCGGCGTTCCGTATCCGCCGTTGCACTGGACCTGGGAGGAATTTGTCGAGACCGCCCGCAAGTTGACGCACGTGGACGAGGCGACCGAACTGTATGAGTCATTCGGCTATCAGCCCTGGGGCGGCCAACTGGCGCTAAACATCTGGGGCTTCGCGGGGGAGGGCCGGCACTGGGGGATGGACGAGACGACCGGACTGATGACCCGGAGCCTGCTGAACGATCCGCCCTTCCAATCGTCCTACGACCTGGTTCACCGTTGCGTCCTTCGCGATCAGGTTTCGCCGCGACCGGGCCTCTTCGTGGAGGGCATCTCCGGCGAAGCGAGGAATGCGGGACTGCGGCTCTTTCTTACCGACCGGGTGGGAATGGTCGGCATCGGCCGCTGGGTGCTTTCGACCGGCTGGAAATACCCGGGCCTTCGATATGGGGTGACGACAATCCCCTCCCCGCCCGGCGTCGAACGACCGGGGTACCTGTACCTGGGACGCTCCACCGCGATCACCCGCGACTGCCGCCATCCCGAAGCGGCGTGGAAATTTCTCCAGTACCTGCTCAGCCCCGAATACAACCGCATCCTCGTGGCGCAAGGCGACGGAGTCGCGGCACCGAAACAACATGTCGACGCAGACTGGCATCTGTTCCAGCCGGAGTTTCCGGAAGTGCAGATCCGCATGTACGAGCGCATCTTCGACCGGTTCGAGAAGAAGATGTCGGAGTTCACCGGCGAGTCCGCCGGGCTGACGCGGCGGGAGCGGCTGCGCCGGTGCTACGAGGCATGGCTGGATTTCGATGAAGAGAAACAGCAACAGATGGAAGCGCAGGATATCCGCCCGTTGCAGGGTCTTGCCGACACCGAGCTCGCCCGGGCCGCCGCAACGGAATGGGGCCGGCTGTCCGGCGCGGAACAGCGCCAGGTTCGCGACGAGGTAACGGCGGAGCTGCGATTGAATCTCGACGCGATGACCCACGCGCGCCAGCCAATTCCGTCGCCCTATTGCTTCGGACCTCAATGGGGGCGCATCTTCGGGGACTCCCGGTTGGACTTGATCAACGCGGACCCGGAGGACTCCCCCCTTCAGTTCAGCGCCGAAGCGGCCGAACTGCTGACGCAGGCTGCGCGCCGCAACGCCGACCCGAACTACGGCCGGGAAAAGTACCGCATCGGCGGGCGCATCGGCCTGGCCGTGGTGGCGGCCGCAGCCATCGGGCTGGTGATCGGGGCCCCCGCCCTCGGCCGCCGCGCCCGGCGGGCCATGGGACGCAATCGTCCCGTGATCGCGGGGCGGCGCGAGTCGTGGTCCGAACGGTTGACCGGTCTGGCGTTCGTCGCGCCCAACTTCGCCGGCTTCTTCGTCTTCACCGCCTTTCCCGTGGTGTTTTCGATCGTGATCGCGTTCACGGAGTGGGACACCTTCGCGGGCACGGTGCGGTGGACAGGCTTCGACAACTTTGTCGACGTGTTCTGGAACGCCGACTTCTGGTTCTATTTCGCCAACACGATCATTCTCCTGCTGTCCATTCCGGTGAGCATCCTCGGCTCGCTGGTCCTCGCATCGATCCTGAATCGGCGCCTGCGCGGGACGGTCGTGTTCCGCACCCTGTTCTACATCCCCAGCCTGGTCAGCGGGGTGGCGGTGTTGGTGATGTGGAAGTTCATCTTCGAACCGCGCTTCGGCCTGCTCAATTCCCTGATTCGCGGCGTTCTGCCGGGGGCGGATCCACCGGCGTGGCTGACCAGCGAAGGATTCGGATGGCCCTGGCTCCCGATCTACCCGGCGATCTACATGATGGGGATCTGGGGCAGCATCGGCGGCACGAGCATGCTGCTCTACCTCGCCGGGTTGTCGAACATCCCGCCCGAGCTGTACGAAGCGGCGGAGATCGACGGCGCGGGCAAGTGGGCGCGCTTCTGGCGTGTCACCGTGCCTCTGGTCGCGCCCACAACATTTTTTATTGTTGTGATGAGCATGATCGCCGGGCTGCAGGGCGGCACCGACCTGGCCTTCGTCATGACCAACGGCGGCCCCGACGGCGCGACCACCACCCTGGGCTTCTATATGTTTCAGGAAGGCTTTTTCCAGTTCCGCATGGGCATCGCCTGCGCCGCGGCGTGGGTATTGTTCGCGTTTATTTTCACCCTGACCTGGCTGACGTTCAGGTACGGCAACCGGGGATACTTCTGATGTCGAACCGGTCCGCCGCACAACGAGAGGCGCACCGGCGTCGCTTCCGCCGGAAATCCGCGCGGGGGATGCTATACACGGCGCTGATCTGCCTGGCCCTGGCCCAGCTCATTCCGTTCCTGTGGATGGCCTCGACATCGATCAAAACGTCCGAAGAAGCCGCGATGATGAGCGAACTCGTTCCCCGGGAGTTGTCCGCCGAAGCGGTGCGGGAGGCGGCGCGCTACTGGATGCCCAGCCGCCCGCAATGGTCCAACTATGTCAAGGTGCTCGGCCTCGATCCCGAACGCACGCGCATACGCATCAATTTCGCCCATGCCTGCATCAACAGCGTGTTCGTCGCCCTGGCCATCACCTTCGGGCAGGTGCTGACCAGTGCGATGGCCGGGTTCGCGTTCTCGCGCCTGCGCTGGCCGGGACGGGACGCGACGTTCCTGCTCTACATCGCCACCCTGATGATCCCCGCCACCGTCACCATGATTCCCGGGTTCCTGATCCTGCGCGCGTTCGACTGGATCGACACTTACCAGGCGCTCATCATCCCCGGGCTCTGCAGCGCGTACGGCACATTCCTGGTGCGCCAGTACATGCTCGGTCTTTCGAGCGAGCTCGAGGAGAGCGCAATGATGGACGGTGCGTCCCACCTCGGCGTCTTCCTCCACGTCGCGCTACCGCTCTCCCGCCCCGTGCTGGTGGCGCTGGCCATCCTGAACTTTCTCGGCGCCTGGCAAGGATTTCTCGGCCCGCTGATCGTCACCTACAGCGAAAACCTGCGGGTCGCACCCCTGGCTCTCTACCTGATCCAGACCCAGTATGCATCGGAAGCCAATCTGGTCATGGCGGGCTCGCTCCTGCTGATGATTCCATGCATCATCGTCTTCGTACTCGGCCAGCGCTTCTTCGTAGAAGGGATCCAGCTCGGGGCCGTAAAGGGATAGCTCCTCACGAACCATCCAATCCGTAAAGTAGCGGAAGTCGCCAAGACTTCCGATCGGCGGAAAGGACTACGCCGCGGTTTACGTCGGGCTGAAGTACTTTAAAAAGAAGCTCCGCGATCGAGGAAGACGCAACGATCCGTTCTACAAATCCTAAATCTTTCGATCTGGCCCGAATCCCCACGTGTGGATAGACAAGGAGAATGTAAAATACGACACACCCCTGTTTTCTGCCCTGGTTTCAGAATCTCTGAAGTCCCTCAGGGAATAAGACACTCAATAAACCCGACCGATCCTGGCGGAATGACCAGGGGTCATCTGGTTGGGCTTTGCTACACGGGTCGGATACCCGTGCTACTTGTTTGCGCTGGGTCGCTCCAGTCTGTTTTTGTTGTGTCCCAGCGCCTGGCCCAATAGATGAAGGGCGTGTCGAGGATGGCAATGATGAATTTGAAAACGTATTTCACGCCGGCGAGATAGAGGGCGGTGCGCAGGTCCAGCACCGCCCACCATACCACCAGCGAATAGATGAGGGTGTCGATGATTTGCGACACCAGCGTCGAGAGACAATTGCGCAGCCACAGATGCTTTCCCTTTGTCGCCTTCTTCATCAGATGAAAAAACCAGACGTCGTGGGACTGGCTGATGAGGTAAGCGAGCATCGACCCGAAGACGAAGCGCGGGGTAAAACCGAACATGAACGAGAGCGCATCATGGGCCTGGGTCGCAATCTCGGTGGCTTTACCCCCTTCCGGCGTGGGTTCGAAAAGGAGGCTGAGGCTCATGGTAATCACCATGAACAGGTTCGCCGCAAAACCGATGAGCACCGCGCGCCCCGCTTCCCGCCGGCTATAGCGCTCGCCGAGCAGATCGGTGGCAAAGTAGATGCCGGAATAGAGGATCACCCCTAGGCTCGTGGTCATCCCGAACACCTGCGTAAGCTTGGGACCCTGGATGTTGCAAAGCATCACGTTGAGCACGATCACCGTGTACAATCCGGTCTTTCCGAAAAGGCGGAACATGACCACCGTAAAAGCAAGATCTAGAAGGACCACCAGAATCCACAGGAAACTCTGGTTGGCAGCCAATAATTCAACGAAAACATCGGGAATCATGACCAAGTATTGACCAGTGCAGCCTCACATTCCAGCGAACAAAACAAAGAAACTGTACTTCCACTTCGTTTTCTCCGTTACCTTCTGTTCAATTGGCAAATTTTGGGGAGCAGCTAAATAATGGAAATCTATCCGTGGCTACTGCAAGCTGGAGAAATTGTTCTTTGGATCCTCATTTGCCTCTCCTTTGTATTGGCGCTGGTGCTCTCATGCCTTTCGCTCTCCGGCACTTGGCTGGTGGCCCTTGCCGCGATTGGGGCGATTCTTTTGCGTCCGGGCGAGTTCCCCGGATGGGCAACGGTCATGGTTTTTCTTCTTCTCTCGGTTGCAGTTGAGCTAGTGGAGTGGTTTGCGGGGGCGTGGGGCGTCACGCGCCGCGGCGGTTCAGGTTGGGCCGGCCTGGCGGCGATTGTCGGGGGAACCATCGGCCTGATTGCGGGCACGTTCATTCCCGTTCCTATAGCAGGGAGCCTGGTCGGCATGCTGATCGGCAGCTTCGCGCTCACTTTTGCGGTGGAACAATACCGCCTCAATCACACCGGACAGGCCGCCCACATTGCGCGGGGCGCGGTAATCGCCCGAGTCCTCGTTATTTTCCTCAAAGTGGTGACCACCCTGGGCATGATTGCGTTCCTGGCGGCAGGGATTCTGTTTGGCTGATCATGGGGCGGCCGCCGGGGGGGCTGACTCAAATGGCTGACGTAGGCTGCCGCTCCGATGCAGTGCTGGTCATGATCCGGCCATTCTCAGAACGGCGGGGACCGCCGTTCCCGAGATTGAGTGGGACATGAATAGGCCTTCAGATCCTCTTTGTCCCCCGACCGTCCCGCATCTTCGTGCCCCGTCTTCGCCCCGCGTTTCGGCAGAGAAATTAGAGCACGAAGACGCGGGACGGTCGGGGGACAAAGGTAGATACAGAGCCCGGGGGGAGAGAGAAATTAGTTTTGGACTGAGTTTTGGAATTTAGTTTCAGTCACCACCCCATTTATCTGCTTGTGAAAATCTTCCGCTGCAGGAATGATCCCCCCGCAAAATAAGGAGTATTGTCATGAAAGTATGCGTCATTGGGGGAACCGGTCACATCGGGAGGTTCCTGACACCGGGACTGGTTCGCGACGGCCACCAGGTCACACTGATCACGAAGGGCGAAACCAAACAGACAGCGGACCCGGAATGGACACAAGTCAATGCGGTGCAGGCCGTTTACGAGCTTGGCGACGGTTTTCGAGATTTGATGAAGGACCTGGATATCGACGTCCTCATCGACATCATCGGAAACGATGTTCCGACTCTCTACGATAACGCCAAGCACCGGATCGAGCACATCATTCTCTGCGGATCAATCTGGATGTTCGGCGCCGCGAAAACCGTCCCCACCCCGGACGATACCCAGACTCCCTGCCCATTTGAAGGCTACG
>CAUZEO010000084.1:0-15965 GCA_963578625.1 Kiritimatiellia bacterium
CACTTCACTTTTCGCGCGCTGGCCTTCGCTTTTCCGAGAGCCGGCAGAAGAATGCCGGCGAGGATCGCGATGATCGCTACGACGACCAGAAGTTCTATCAAAGTAAATCCGTTTATCGGACGTGATTGTGCATTCTTCATAATGGCTCTCCAAACTACTTGTTCGGTAGCCTATAGCATACGGGAGTGGGGGAAAAGCGTTCAGCGTTCTTTTGTCGCTTCCGTTGGACGGGGCCGTTTTTTCAGTTCGCTTCCGGGCTTGATATTCAGCTTTTTCCTAAGTTTTTTGAGATTCAGCTTTATCATTTCGTCCTTCGGGTTTAACTCACGAGCTTCCTTAAAGACCTCGAATGCTTCCTTGTCTTTCCCTAATCGGCGCAAGCGGAGTCCAAGCTGGGCGCGATAGTAAAAGTGGTTTGGCGCGAATTCGATGATTTCATTGAGCAGCTTGATGGAGCGTTCAGGGTCGCCCAGCAGATCTCCATAGACGCGACTAAGTTCCAGCTTCGCCTCCATATCAAGCGGATTGCGGGTGAGGCATTCCTCGAACGCAGCCGCGCACTGCTCCGCCAATTCAATCTTCCCGTCTGGATCGTAGAACCACACGCTTCTCGTTTTCAGCAGCGAAGCCTGCTCCTTGTGGGCTCGCCAAAGTCCGGGATAGGCGGCGACCGCCCGGTCCGCGACCTCCTGAGCCCGGTCGTATTGTAGTTCCTTCTTGCGAAGATGTTCGGCCTCCTGCGTCAGGAGGTAGGAATTCAGCATGCGGGCCGTCAACTGTGCCAGGAAAATACAGGCGCCGATTCCTATGACACAAACGACGACGGTGGAGACGACGGGTAGTTTGCGAAGCCGCAGCGAGCCGGTGTTTGAAAGAACTCCTCCGGTGACGGCGGCGAACCACACGAGAAGATGTACCACAGCGAAAATGTGCAGCTGAAAATCGAGTACTGCGTGAGCGGCTGTGGCAACGAGGCAACTAAGAAATCCGGCACAAACCCAGGCTGCATTCGAGTTTTTCTCGCGCAGGTAGGCAGCGAAAAACCGGCAGCCGACAACAAGGCCTATCAGGCAGGCGAGCCCGGCGCCAACCAGTCCATAGTCCGATGCGGTATTGAGATATTCATTGTGCGCGTAGTGAGGCCACTTTTCCACGTCCCGGTACTGGTTCTTGTATTTTGGATAAATCCAGCGGTAGCTCGCGGGGCCATGCCCGAACCAGGGCCGGTCCTGAATGGCGACGGCCGTGTCCTGCCACACCGCGGGCCGCATATCTCCCTTGATCGCAGTATCCACCCGGTCGTGAACGATCGATGAACCGATATACATTCCGGCGCCGACCGCCGCCAGCACGATGGGAACCGCCACCACGGCCAGCACGAATCGTTTTGCGCCGGCCCGGAAAGAGGCGAGCAAAACCAGCGCGGAGAGTCCCGCGGCCGCACCTATCCATCCGCTTCTCGATTCAGTGAGCACCAGAACCGGAATGGAGAGAACGAACGTATACCCGGCGAGGATGCGGAGCGACCAGCCGGCGCTTTTCATGGGAACAAGCGCGGCCGAACTGATGATCAACAACTCCAGAACGAACGCAAAATGATTTGGGCAGATGAGCGTTCCGCTTGCCCGCATGCCGTAGCCCTCCGGGCGGGTCTGGCTCAGCACAAGATTCGATCCGTGAGTGTGCTGAATGATCGCATACCAGACGATGAGGCTGCCAACGATAAGAGGAATTGCGTAGCAGATCCGCCATCGGCCCCGAATGAGTGCGAGCTGGTATATCGCCCAATAGGACAACAGGTAACTAACGATCTTCAGTACTTCGACTAACGCCTCGTAGGGAATCGCGGCGGAAGCTATGAGCATGGCGCCAAGGACCGCGAACGCGAGGATGGACAGCCAACCTGCCGGCAGCCGAACGACGGTTTGGCCGGGGTTGATGAGACGGGAAAAAAAAACTAGGGCCGCGGCAACGTACACCACCATGAGAAATGGGGCGCTATATGAAAAACGAACGCCACCATACAGAACCATCCCCGCCGTGCCGGGGAGAAGAAGGATCAGGAGCGCCAACCAGTCGAAAGTCGATCGTGCTGCGGAAGTAAGAGCCATTGGGAGATGATACGCTGGGGCGGCACCTTCGGCACCCCCGGCCGCCGGACATCAGCCCCAAATACTTCTGGGTACGATGATCATGTCACCCGGCTCGATCGGAATATCTCGGTCAGGATGTTTTTCCATCTCCTGCGCGTTGTGGGTCGATGTTTTACCTCCCCGAAGAATCTTTATTTTTTTCTTGTTCGCGAAGTCGTTAAATCCCAAGGCTGAGCTGATTGCCTGTAGCAGCGTCTGCCCCGGCGCGTAGGGGAACTGCCCTGGTCTCAATACTTCTCCGCGCACGAAATAAGTCCGCGAGACGGGCACGAGCACCGTGACATTGAGATACTTGAAATACTGCGGAACATACGCGTCGTGAATCAGTTGTTCCAGTTCGTGACCGGTTTTGCCTTCAGCCTTGACCTTATCGATCCACTGAAGCGTTATCGTTCCATCCGGGTCGACGGAATCTTCGAAGGACATCGGCGTGGGGATGCCACGGAGGATAACGCCCACTGGATCCCCGGTTTTCAGGCGGTAGGAATGTGCTTTCGCCGCCCCCAGGGATGGCGGGAGAACCTCGTATGCGTCCTCGCTCTCAATCTCCCCGGAAGACTCGAATTCGTGAGGAGGAGGGCGCATCTTAATCTCCCCTTCACTCAGTATGACCGGGTCATAATCATCGCCTTCCGCTTGTGGAGCAGATGCGCAACCGGCCAGTCCCAGCACAAGGATTATGCCGCCGAAGATAGGCAAACTCTGTTTCACTTTCTTCAACCTAGAACACTTCCTCTTTTTTCGGTTTCTTCCGCGAGTCCTCGCCCCCGGCCGCCTGGTCATCGGTCGGCTCTATCGACTCTTCGGACCGGCTGTAATAATACGGATACTGCCCGTGGTAGTAAGAGTAGTAGTCGTCGCGCATGACGTTGATGTTATTGAGCACCACGCCAAGGATGTTCCCGCCCACGGTTTCGATCGTGCGCTTTGCGCGAGTCGACATGGTACGGGGATATTTGCGGTACTGAATGACAAGCAGCACGCCATCCACTTCACTGGCGAGAATGGAAGCGTCGCTCACGCCCATCAGGGGCGGCGAGTCAAAGAACACGTAGTCGTACCGTGCTTTCAGATTCTTCACCAGATCGCGCATGCGCTCCGAGTCAAGAAGCCCGGCGGTCGCACGCGGGATTCTTCCACTGGAAAGGAAGTGAAGATTAGGAATCGTTGTCGGCTTGATGATTTCCTCGATGGAGAGGTCACGCACGAGAAGATTTGTAAGCCCGTACCGATTCGACATGTCGAGAAAGGTGTGCTGCACCGGCCGACGCAAATCTGAATCCACGATCAACACCTTGTCTCCCAGCTGCGCGCAAACATACGCAAGATTAAACAGGGTGGTCGATTTTCCCTCGCCGACACCTCCGCTGGCCACGGCGAAGGCGCCGCCTCCAAGCCCTCCTTTGTTGGAGAAGAGCATGTTGGTACGGAGCAGACGATAGACTTCGGCGTGAGGATTGTCGGGGCCTTCTTCGGAGAGCGGCCGTACTTTTTGCGGAATAATTCCAATGACAGGAAGCCCGAGATGCTGTTCGACGTCCTCCACTGTCTTGACGGACGTGTCGAGGTATTCGATGAAATAGGCCATGCCGATTCCCAAGCCCAGGCCTACGACGATGCTGACAAGAATGTTGAACAAATAATTAGGGCTGACGGGCTTGTTTTCGTCAGGAGTCAGTGCGTTCTCGATCACTTCCACCGGAGATCTCGGCATCTGAATTTCGATGCCTTCCTGCGCTATTCTTGCCCTCAATGCGTTTAGAATTTCGGTTTCCAAGGCAACCTTCCGGTACTCCCGTGAAATCCGGACATGAGAGGTCCCTTGTGCATCGATACTTTCCTGGCGAACCTCCTCGATGGCCATGTTGAGTTCCTCAAAACGTTGTGCGGCCACTTCGAGATCTGCGTTCAGTCCCGCCTTCAAACCCTTCACCGCGTCCGTCAAGTTGGTGCGCATTAGGTCGCGACCCGTGAGCAGGCGTATGACGTCGGGATGCTCGGGACCAAGCTGCTGCTGGATCAGTTTGAGACTGAGCTCCATGTCGACGAGCGCGTCTTTGTATTTACTCAGGTTGGGATCACGCGCGATGTAATCGATGGAGTAGAGCAACTCCTTGTCACCCATCGCCAGGATCTTATCGAGGCGGGCCTTTCGGACCATCATGTCAACACGGGCGTCGATCCGGTCCTTTTCCAGCTCCTGGAGCTGGTAGCTGGCGCTGTCCAGCCGTCCGCCCACGAGGCTGAAATCCGTTTCTTCCCTAATTTCCTGGAGGCCGTCCTCGGCGGTCGACACCTTCTCCTCTTGCTTTGCTATTTCGGAACGCAAGACGCTAATGGAGCCCGAAACCTCCTCCCGGATGTGGTCGAGGCGGTAATTCGAGTATGCCGTGGCGACTGCATTGGCAATCTCCGCTGCCTGTTCAGGATCCTGATTGTAGGCGAGGATATCAATCAGTGTCGTGTCCCGATAGGGGCGAACCTTTACCTGGTCATCCAGGATTTTAAAACATTCTTCAATGGGGATGAGCCCTTCCACTTCAAAAGTTGCGGCCCACTTCCGTTGAAGGTCGAGGTTTCTGATGACATCATAGAGAATCTGGCGAGACTTGATAATTTCGTACTGTGTGGCCACGAAAATAGGGTTGTAGCCGGACGCAGACTGGTTGCTATGGAAGACCTCCGTGGTCAGCGCGTCCTGCCCCACGGATATCCGTGAGCTGGCCATGTAGATTTTCGGGCGGGTGAAGGTATAGGCGGTGGCTGTGACAACTACCAGGAGGGTTACCGCAAGAATGATTTCCTTACGCGACCGTATGACGCGCCAGTAATCGAGAAAATGAATATCTTTTTCTTGCGTTTCTTCCATGATGGCTCCTTACGACAAAAAGCTAGTGGGGCTTGTGGACAAGCCCCACTAGCAAAATCACCGTATCCGTAAGGTTCTGCGGCGGATTAAATTTGAGCCGCGCAACGCCTAAATTTTTAGAACCCAACCGATTCCGCCACGTTGCCTCTTGAAGTTCTCGCGCACATCGGAATCTACATCGGTGTACTGCCAGTTTAATTCGAGGCTGTTTCGTCGATTGAGCTTGTAATTCATTCGTGCGGAAACCTGGTACCAATCCTCTTCGCCGTCTTTGAAAAGCTCCACCCCGGCGGCCTCGTTCCCGTCATATTCGTTGCGGGTGTAGGACACGGTGAGAAATCCCGATACCTTGGCCGTGATATCATGCCCGGCACTCAAGAAAACGCGACCACGATCCGTGCTGGAGTATGGGAAGATGTCGGACTCAAAAAGCGAATAGGAAGCGCCGACTGAAAGCCGAGTTGCCGGAGCGGGCAAATAGGTCAGCTTCAAATCGAAGGTCGGAGAAGTGCTGTCGTTCTGGGTCACAGTTCGTCCTTTAAAATCCCTGTTTTGGTACCCTGCGTGCGCACTTCCAAGAAAACCGGGATTGAAGGTGTGTTCCGCACCAACTCCGACTGAAACGGTATCCGAATCCCTTTCAGATATCTGGTATTCCAACGTCTCATAGCGAACATCCGCGGAAAATGCGGTTTGTGGTTTCCATGCATGTCGCAGTGTCAGGCCTCCAACGTACAAATCATAATCATTACGCTGCGCGACTTCATCTTCGTCGTACTGCAACGTGATCCAGCGGCCAGCCAATTCCAGTCGCGTTTTTGTTGTTACGAGATAAGACACCGCGCCGAGCAGGGCGTTGTAAATAAAATCATTTTGCTGTCGAAGCGTGGTTCCGCGATCGTTTTGTTCCGGATTCTGTGTGAATCGGTATGTGTCCTGAAGGCTGACTGACCATCGGGGATTGAAAATGTGATTGAAGGAGAGATCGAATGCGTTATCGAATGTAGAGTCATCTCCGGGGCGGTTTTCCCAAAATACGAATCCAGGGCGCCAGCGCAGGCTCAAAAAGGTGTTCTCCATCGACAAGTTGTAGCTGAGATCGATCTGTTCGATCACTTTCCAGCTCTGGAGTTGATTGTTCTGTGTCGTGAAAACGTTGTCGTCGTATTCGAGCCGAAGACGATTCTGCACATTCCAATTCTTATATGCCGCCCCTTGCGCCATCGCCGACCACGGGAGGCACAAAATTGCCAAGAGCCCGATCACCATACCTCGCGTCTTTACTGTCATGAAACTTCGCCCTCCTTACCGGTAGCCTGAGAACAAACTGGCCTACCCAACGAACTTGGTCGACCTAATGCCCTCTGTGAATTGTGCGCAATTTGCTTAGAAACGTTATGCTTCGCCTCCGTCCGGCGTCGGTCTCGAAGTCGGGGGAGGAGGAATAGGAACCAATGCGATGATATCCTTGACTTGTGCTTCGGTCAAGGGCTGTGGGATTAGTGTGATATCCGTGCCGAATTGGGTTTCATCCGGTGCTCCCAGGACAGATCTTTTCTTCAACGGATCCGTGGTCGTCGCTTCTTTCATCGCGTAGCTTATGATCGGATCGGTCATTGCGTTCGGGGAAACCGAGGCGATCGCCTCGTCCACATTATCCATCGGGACTCCCATCTCCTGCAAATATTCTATCCAGGAATTTGGATCATCGGGGTTCTCAATTTCGTCTACCGCCCCCATGGCCTGGACCAGCACTCGGGCAAGGTCTGCCTTCGTAACGGTTGATTCCGCATTCCACCCACCATCAGGCACAACGCCGTTGGAGACGAGAATCTGGAAGATTTCAAACGGGGTCGCAGGCAGAGAAATGAACGGGGCAAGGCCCATTATGTTCACCAGCATTGTAGCCAGTTCCGCTTGCGTTACCTGGTTGGCATCTTCGGCCGATGCCGCAGCACCACCGTCATCGCCGTCCGCTGCCAGTACTGGTGTGACTGAAAGTACAAACAATCCAGACACAAAAGCTATTAAGATTTTTTGGACACGTTCTTTCATATTTTTGTCTCCGATTTCAATCGGTAGCAGGAGCCTTGCCGTTTCTGCTAAATACGGCCGAATGCCGCAATATTCTACAAAGCTCCGAAAACACGCCTAATTACTGTTACCTACATACCATCGTTTTACTTGTATAGTCAATTTTAAAATTGTGAAAAAATCTGCCCCCGCCGCGGGTGTAATAAGTTTCGAATCTATTCCGCCTTGCCGGGTTCCTCGGTGGCTAAAATCCACTAATTTATAAGTGAGTTATTGAGTATCCTATAGAGTGATGAGAGGAGGAGTAAAGGAAAATATGCTATTAATAAGCCCGTTGACAAGTTGTCGCCCGGAACGCGCGGTTCTGATCGGAGAAAGCACGGCACGACAAACGGCTCAAACACGGCTTTTGGACACCGCTTGTCCCTCGGGACCAAGTTCGGCTCGCTGGTGCCCGGCGGCGGCCAAAACCTGATCCGTTGTTCGGAAATGGCACTTCGCCGTCTCCAGCAGAACCTCTGGACCTTTGGTTTTTACTAGAGTTTCAGCCTCTTCTCTCACTTTTTGGGACGCTCCCTTGGGAAAATCCTGGTCGTACTGATCCTTCATTTTGTCCAGCGCACGAAGGAAAGTAGCGCGCGCCAGAATTGATGCGGCGGCAACGGCAGGATCAGATTCTGCTTTCGGTCGCTGTTCGAGTTCGATCGAACGCCCTTTTTTCATCAAGGCTTGCTCGATCTGACGCTTGGGGCCAAATTGGTCCGCTACCGCACGGGTGCAGTTCGGAACCGCATCCAGGAGATTTTCGATTGCACGGGCGTGTCCCCAAGCCAGGATGTTATTCACGCTCCGCATTTTCAGATAAAGCCGATTGTAGGCTCGGGGACCAATGGTCACCAGTGCGAATTTTTTGTCCAGCAGCTTGCGAAGATCCCGGTCTAACCCACGCGCTTTCTTGTCGCTGCCGATCGCTTTGCTGTCTTTTACGCCCATTTCATTGAATTTGCGCGCGAGGTCCTCGTCACTGAAAACGGCGGCAATAACCATCGGACCAAAGAAATCGCCTTTCCCGCTCTCATCAACCCCCATGTGTGGCGAAAATGCTGCTGGATTCAGAAGTTCCTCATACCCGGTTCGGGCCTCCATCAACACCATCGGCTCCAGAATGAATTGTACCCAGTCCGTCGCGCCTTTGCCTTGTATCAGGCATTTTCCCGATGTGTAGAGCATCACCCTGCAGTGGTCGGCTTCTACCGCGGCACGCGTATGAGGGACCTCAACCGGTAAGTAATTGCCGCCGGCAAGGAGCTGCTCCAGCGAGTCCTGCTGATCCGGACTCAGGACAAACGTATAACTGTTTTTCGCTGCCATGGATCAAAAAAAGAGGACGGTATGAAACCGTCCTCCTTAATATAACACGCCGAATTACCGGAACTCTATAAGACGCTCTCCTTGCACACTTTCGTGATTCTGAACTTCACGGCCGTCTTGGCGGGAATCTGGATCTGTTCACCCGTAGCCGGATTCCGCCCCACACGCGCGAGACGGTTTACCAGCACAAGCTTCCCGATTCCCTGGACAGTGTATCCACTCCGGGCTTCCTGGTAAGCTAACGCAGCTTGCTCGTCCAGGAACTGTTTGACTTGCTTCTTATCCAACCCGGTTCGTTGAGCGAGTTCGGTCTGAATCTGCGACTTGGTCATTGCCATCAGCGGGCCTCCTTGCTGAAAGTTTCGAGTTCTGGCCAGTCACGATCGCTTGGAGATGCAACCCGCATTCCCAAGCATCCGTACTGTGATTCTGCCTCCATCGGTTCGTTTAGCAAGCGTTTTTTCTCAGAAAATTAACAATTTGATCCGAACTTCGGTGGGGGACGCTCCAATTTGCCCCCCGATCGTTCCAAAATCCCAGGCATGGCGCATCACTCCCGCGTTCGTGCACGCGCCTCTCGCACGGCATAATTCGGACTGTCCGCAGGCTGCGGTCACTTGTCTC
Organism: Kiritimatiellia bacterium; assembly: GCA_963578625.1. Classification (GTDB taxonomy): domain Bacteria; phylum Verrucomicrobiota; class Kiritimatiellia; order SLOV01; family SLOV01; genus CAUZEO01. The sequence goes on from CAUZEO010000084.1 coordinate 9,052, forward strand.
CCAAGCCGTTGTTCTCTACTCTTATGGAAATGCGAAAACGCGACACCTTTCATGTTCTCTGCACCGTCCTCGCTGTGCTCGCGGACGGATTAGCCCTGCTCGCCGGCTTTGCTCTTGCGTGGTGGATTCGATTCGGGTCCGGGCTTATTCTCGTGGACAAGGGGTACCCCCCGCCGGTCATGTACATCTATGGCGCCTTGGTAGCCACCGTCATTTATCTGTTCATCTACGCATGGCTCAGTTTGTACCGCCGGCCGCAGTCGGGCTCGTTCATCGAATCGGTTCCCCGGCTGATTCGCGGCAACGTGATCGGAATCCTGGTGGTGCTGGCCCTCACCGGGGTGCGAATAACCGTAGTCGAGTATTCCAGGCTTACTATCGGATTCGCCTTCCTTACGACATGCTACATGACCATCCTGGTTCGATTTCTGATGTTCCAGCTCGAGATGCGTCTGGCAAGAATGCAGCAGAATCCGCGACGGGTTCTGATCATCGGAACCGACAACACGGCGTATCGACTCCGCCAGGGACTGGAGAACGACCCCCGTCTCAACTGCCGGGTGGTCGGGTTTTTTCCTTCGAACGAAAAATACCCGGATCTCGCGATCCCTCCCCGGCTGATCTTTCCGAAACTCGAAAAAATGATGGAACAGATCAAGAACGGGAAAGTGGATGAAGTCATCCTCGCCGAGATGTCTATTCCCAAGTCCAAAACGATGAGTATCATCTCCTTATGCGAAAAGCATCTGATCGATTTTCAACTGGTGCCTGACGTGTTCCGCCTGCTCACCAGTTCGGTGGAAGTTGAAAACATCAACGGGATCACCTTGCTCGGAGTGGGGCGCTGGCCCCTGGACCGAATCTGGAACCGCGGAGTGAAGCGGTTGGAGGATCTTGTCGGCGCGGCCATCTGCCTGCCCATCGCCGGTTTGATTATCGGGATCGCGGCCATTTGCATAAAAAAGTCGTCACCAGGCCCGGTCTTTTACCGCCAGCGCCGATGCGGAGAGGGCGGCAGGACTTTCGCGCTCTACAAGCTCCGAAGTATGCCCGTAAACGCAGAAGCGGGGACCGGCCCGGTCATGGCCAGCGAAGAAGACTCCAGGCCGACCCGTGTGGGGAAATTTCTTCGGCAATACAACATCGATGAACTGCCCCAACTCTGGAACGTGTTCAAGGGCGACATGAGTCTCGTCGGCCCGCGGCCCGAGCGCCCGCATTTCGTGGAACAATTCAAAGAGAACATCGGGCAATACATGTGGCGACACGTATATAAACCGGGCATGACCGGATGGGCACAGGTAAACGGTCTACGCGGCAAAACCAGTATTGAAAACCGCATCAAATATGACCTTTTCTATTTGGAAAACTGGTCGCTCGCATTCGATGTCAAGATTCTGCTACGAACACTGTTCGCTCGCGAAAATGCATACTGAGAAAGCGAACCGCGGTTTCGGTTCCGTTCTACGATGGAAAACGCACATGTAATCGACCATCCCCTCATACGGCACAGCCTGATCCGGTTGAGAGATGTTTCCACGCAGCCGCAAGAATTTCGCGCCATCGTGACCCGGCTCACCGGACTGCTCGCGTACGAAGCGACCCGAAATCTCGAAGTGGAATCCGCCCCCGTTCAAACGCCGCTGAAAACGGCCGCGGGCTCGCGCCTCGCAGGGCGCATCGGCATCATACCCATCCTTCGCGCCGAGCTGGGTATGGCGGAAGGCATCAGCGTACTGAAAGATCTGTCGCCCAATATCGAAATCTACGTGTGCTCGGTGGATGGACGGTTGAACGAGCAGGGGTACATCGTGCCGGGCCTCGGGGATGCGGGAAACCGCATGTTCAATACGGGGTGGGAGAACACCGGTTCAATCACAGAGTATGGATAAAAATGATGCGGGATGTGAAAAATCCGGAATACGCTCTCGTCTGCGTTCTCTTTGATATCGACGGGACGTTGCTATCGGCCAACGGGGCCGGCCGACGCGCATTCTCCAAGGCGCTGTCAACCACCTTTGGCTGGGAAGATCCGATGCGCCACGTCAATTTCTCCGGGGCCACGGACTTGATGGTTTTTGATCAGATCATGGCGGAGAAAGACTATTCACCCAGCCGGATGGAGCGAAACTCTTTCTTTCGCAACATGGGAGACGAGTTAGAAGCGACCCTGGGCGGGGGCGATCCCTTTTTATACGACGGTGTGAGTGAAGTGATCGCAAAGCTTTCCCAGGACAACAGGTATCTGCTCGGCCTGGTGACCGGCAACGTTGAGCGCTGCGCGCGCATTAAGCTGCGATGCTTCGATCTTGACTCCGCCTTTTCATTCGGCGGCTTTGGCCACGACCATCCGGATCGCAACGAGATTGCGGGATTCGCCGTCACGCGCGCGCGTCATTGCGCCGGAGAACCGCATGGCATCGACCGGTTCTATCTCGTCGGGGATACGCCCGCCGACATGCGGGCTGCGCGCGCGATCAATGCGATCGCGATCGGAGCAACTACGGGAGATGCCGATGCCGCCACGTTGCGGGAGTCCGGCGCAGATTTTGTGATTGATGAAATGACGGCACTGCTGGGAATCCTTCACCAGGCCGGATAACATCCTAATCACCGCCGGCGGGCTCTATTCTCCGGCGGCTCGCCTCCGGATGTCAGTACACGATGGGCGCGTAGACAGGATATCCTCCAAGTTTCTCCCGGCCACTGAGAAAAGCCAGTTCCACGAGGAAGTCGATCTCAACCACGGTGCCACCAAGCTGCTCGATCAAGGCCGCGGAAGCGGCGGCGGTACCGCCGGTCGCCAATAGGTCATCGATGATCAGGATTCGCTCTCCGCGAGACAGCGCATCGAGATGCACTTCGAGGGTCGCTTCCCCGTATTCCAGCTCGTAGGAGACTTCGATCGTCTGATGAGGCAACTTCCCCTTCTTGCGAATTGGAATCAAGCCGGCGTTCAATTCCAGCGCGAGAGGCCCTGCGAAAATAAACCCGCGCGACTCAATGCCGGCGACCTTATCGATCCCGGCGCCGCGATGGCGATCGGCAAACAGCCGAATCGCTTCCCTCAACAATTCCGGATTCGAAAGGACCGGAGTAATGTCCTTAAACAGGATGCCGGGTTTGGGAAAATCCGGCACATCCCGAATGGCCTGTGCTAGTGCTTTCGTATCGGTCATGCAGATATATGCCTGAGCTTTTTTATCGCCTCATCATTTGGCGCATCTTGGGCATACATCATGTCACGCAATTTTGACACCGCCGAGTTTTGAATCTGCCGAACCCGCTCCCGGGTGATATTAAAACGCTGCCCGACCCTCTCCAACGTCTCCACCCTGACGCCGTGCAGGCCGAATCGCCGGACTAAGATCTGCTGCTCTCTACTATCCAGCTCCTCGAGCAATGTCTCGATTTCCGCATGGGTCTGCCGGTCGTTGAGCTCCTCAAATGGGGTTCGGGCACTCTCGTCGCCAAGGACATCTCCGAATTCGCTGCTGCCACTGGCGTCACCGATGGGCGCGTCCAGCGACGTCGGCCTCAAAGATACCGTGCGCCAATGATTTACCGTCGCGGGCGTGATCTCCAGCGAGACCGCCAGCTCTTCGGCGGTCGGATCCCTACCCAGTTTTTCGGATAGGGCATGCTCGGCTCGCCGCATGCGAGCGATCTTGTCCACGAGATGCGCAGGCAGACGAATCGTTTTGGACTGGTTTGCCAATGCCCGCTTGATCGACTGCTTAATCCACCATGCCGCGTAGGTACTGAGCTTTCCGCCCTTTGCGGGGTCGAATCGACCCACCGCCTTCATGAGTCCGATATTTCCCTCGGAAATCAGGTCCAGCAGTGGAAGACCGTAGCGGGAGTAGTCGTGGGCAATCTTTACCACGAGCCGGAGATTCGCCCGAACCATCTTCTGACGGGCCTCCTCATCTCCGACCTTAATTCTGGTCGCCAACTCTATTTCTTCCTGCACCGTCAACAACGGTGTCTGTCCGATCTCCCGAAGGTAGATCTTGATCGCATTGCTTTCGTTTATCACGGTAGCTCATCTCCTCTCTGGATACGGACCCGCCACGACCTCGCCATCCAATGTACAGCGATAGTCCGGATTCGATTAGACCGAGAGGGCTGAAATTTTCGCCAAACTAAAAACTGAGCGCCCATGAATACATACTTACCAGTATGGACAGTTACAATGGCATGCTCTCAGGGATTAATCGGACCAAAGTCCTATCCCTTACACCACACCGCGTGGTATGTTGGTGGGCCAGTGAGGTTTAAGCCTAATTCGAAACCGGCAAACAAAAATATTGCTTGCCTTAATTTCGGCTAATTCCGGGGTGTAAAAGCAGATATCGGCCGACGGAGACGTGCCAACCGGGCCGATTGACGCTTCAGATCAGACCTGGAAAAATTATCCGTTCAGCGCCGCCTGAGCGGCCGCGAGGCGTGCAATGGGTACCCTGAACGGCGAACAACTGACGTAGTCGAGACCGGTTTGATAGCAGAATTTGACGCTGGATGGATCGCCACCATGCTCGCCACAAATGCCGCACTTGAGTTGGGTCCGGGTCTGGCGGCCCTTCCGAACCCCCATCTCAACGAGCTGTCCAACGCCCGTGATGTCAAGGTGTTGAAAGGGGTCGGACGGAAGGACTTTTTTGTCCAGGTAGTCGCCGAGAAAAGTCCCGATATCATCCCGGCTGAATCCGAACGCCATCTGTGTAAGATCGTTGGTGCCGAAGCTGAAGAACTCTGCCGTTTCCGCAATCTCATCTGCAGTGAGGGCGGCGCGGGGAATTTCGATCATGGTCCCAACCAGGTATTTGACCTTTCCCTTGCGGGCCGAAAGGACCTGATCGGCGGTAGACCGGATGATTTTCTCCAGGTAGTCGAATTCCGCCCGAGACCCGATGAGAGGAACCATGATTTCCGGTATCGCCTTTTTGCCTCGTTTTTCGACCGCGCAGGCCGCTTCCATAATTGCCCGGGTCTGCATGACACAAAGTTCGGGAAAGGTAATGGAGAGCCTGCACCCTCGATGCCCGAGCATCGGGTTGAATTCGTGAAGTTCGGTGACTCGCCGCTCAACCTTTGATGCGGGTACGCCGAGGCGGCGGGCCATCCTGGAGATATCTTTCTTGGAATGAGGCAGAAACTCGTGAAGGGGAGGATCAAGCAGTCGGACCGTCACCGGCAGACCGTTCATCGCCTTGAAGATGCCTTCAAAATCTTTCCGCTGGTAGGGGAGCAATTGCGCGAGCGCCTTTTCGCGACCCTCCCTCGATTCCGCTAAAATAAACTCCCGGATCGCCCAGATTCTATCGCCTTCGAAAAACATGTGCTCCGTCCGGCAGAGACCGATCCCTTCCGCGCCAAAGGCCCGCCCGACCTTGGAATCCGCCGGGGTGTCCGCATTGGTCCGGACTTTCATTTTCCGGTGTTGGTCGGACCAATCGGAGATCAACTTGTACGTCTGGTAAATGGGATCCTTTTTCGTGGTCTTCGTGGATCGGGTCACCGACCTCACCACCGGGCTGTCCATGGATGGGATCTGGCCCTCGTAGACGATGCCGGTGGAACCATTCAGGCTGATCCAGTCGCCTTCCTTCAACGTTCGGGACTCCACGGTGACCGTTTTTTTCTTATAGTCGATTCGAAGGGATGCCGCCCCGCAGATACAGCTCTTGCCCCATCCCCGCGCGACCACCGCGGCGTGAGACGTTATTCCGCCCGTGGTGGTGAGGATACCCTGTGCGGCCCACATACCCCCCACGTCTTCGGGACTTGTTTCGTGCCGGACAAGAATCAGCTTATCATTTTTGTTGCTCTTCACCGCACTCTCGGCCTTGTTCGCATCGAATACGATTTTCCCAACTGCCGCGCCCGGTCCCGCCGGCAATCCCTTCGCAACTACGGTCGCAATTTTCTCCGCCGCACTATCAAAAATAGGAAACAGCAATTGTTCAAGATCGTCTCCGGTTACCGTCAGCAGCGCTTCCTTTTGACTGAGCAGTTTCGGCAGGGGCTTTCCGGTTTCGGTATCTTTTCCCGTCGCCATTTCGACCGCCCATCGCACGCCGGCAATCCCGGTTCGTTTTGCATTGCGTGTCTGCAGCATCCACAGCTTGCCCTGCTCTACCGTGAACTCAACATCCTGGGGATACTTGTAATGCCTCTCGAGACGCGACATGATCTTCAGCAGATCTCCATGTGCCTTTTTCCACGTTCCACCCGGCTCGTCCGACATCTCATCAAGATCTTTCGGCGTCCTGATACCGGCCACGACATCTTCTCCCTGCGCATTGACCAGGTACTCTCCCATCGGCTTGGCCACCCCCGTCGAACTGTCGCGCGTAAACGCAACGCCGGTACCGCTCTTTTCCCCCATGTTTCCGAACACCATGGTGCACACGTTCACCGCGGTGCCGAGGAGTCCGGTAATTTTATTGATCTGACGATACTTGACCGCGCGATAAGACTCCCAGGAGCCGAACACGGCGCGAACACTTAAATCGAGCTGAGTCATCGGGTCTTGCGGAAACGGTTTCCTGACGCGTTTCTGATATACCTTCTTGTAAACGTCCACGAGCTCTTTGAGCTGCGTCGCGGAAAGATCCGTATCTTCTTTCGCTTTGTGTTTTTTCTTTATGAGAACAAGCTCCACTTCGAAATCGTGGTGTGACAATCCGGTGGTCGGACCCATGACGACAGTGCCGAACATGTCGATGAATCGGCGGTAGCAGTCCCACCCGGCGCGAGCGTTTCCGGTCTTGTCAATGAATCCAAGAACCGAACGATCCGTCAGTCCTAAGTTGAGCACGGTGTCCATCATGCCGGGCATGGAAATGGCAGAGCCGGATCGCACCGAAACCAGCAGCGGGTCGCGCGGATCTCCTAATCGTTTGCCCATG
>CAUZEO010000085.1:0-15918 GCA_963578625.1 Kiritimatiellia bacterium
CCGGTACTACATGATCGATAACGTGGCGGGTCTGAATGGCCGAACCGTAGACAATCTTCCGACCTGGTACCACAAATGGAAGTCCTCGGGCCTCATTAGCTGGTGCGATTTCAACGGGGACGGTGTCGTTCAATTAACCAACAACAAGGGAGACGCCCCGCGGAGTATTCCCGCTTCGGAATCTCATGACGGGATCGAGCATTCCGTGCTTCCGAATGAAGTATTTAAAATAGACGCAATTCCCACCGACGTGCGGAAGCAGATTATGGAGAATACTCCGGCGTGGATTCAGGAGAATGGCGGAGCCGGCGCCCGCAAAAAATTGTTGGCGCTGGGGGCTGTTCACCAACCCGACCGCGACATCATTGTTCTCGCGACGCCCGAAATGGCGGGGTTGTTTGACTGGATCGTGGCGCTGGTTGCCGCCGGCGGTCTTGCGGCCGCCTTATCCACTGCCAGCGGCCTGCTCCTTGTGATCTCATCAAGCGTTGCGCACGATCTCTATTATCGGGTCATGAACCCGGAAGCCACCGAGAAGAAGCGTCTTCTTGTCGGCCGCGTGGTGATCGGGTTTGCGGTTGTCATCGCCGGGTACTTCGGTGTCCGCCCGCCCGGATTTGTCGGCGAAGTCGTGGCATTCGCCTTTGGCCTGGCGGCAGCCTCGTTCTTCCCGGCCATCGTGCTTGGCATCTTCTCGAAGCGGGTGGGGACCGTGCCCGCGGTTACCGGGATGGTCGTCGGAATCGTGTTCACGGCATTTTATATCCTCACGCAAAAAGCCGCCAACATCCTGGGCCCGGATGTTGCCAACGCGCTGTTCGGGGTCGATACCGCGATCCGGTCGCCATGGTTCCTGGGAATTAACGCACAGGGGATCGGATCGGTCGGTATGCTTCTGAACTTCGCGGTAACCCTGGGCCTTACGCCCTTCTGCAAGCGGCCCGGCGCTGATGTCGTAATGATGATCGATTCCGTACGTGAACCGGAGGCCGCCGGTGGGGCGGGAGTCATTGATTAATCGCAGGCGTATCGCATGCCATTCATTCATCTTTACACGACAGAGACCATCGGAGAAGACGCCGCGCAAAAACTGACGGCTTCGCTCTCTTCGGTTGTGTCGGAGGTTCTGGGGAAGTCCGAGAACTACGTGATGGTCGCGATCAGTCCTGCCATCATGAGGATGTCGAGCGTGCCCGATCAGGCCGCTTTCGTGGATATTCGCGCCATCGGCGGTCTGACGCCCGAGAAAAATAAAATCGTCTCGGAGCGAATTTGTGAGTTGCTTGAATCCGAACTGAAAGTTCCGCGCGAGCGAATGTTCCTGAACTTCTCAGACGTTCCCGGCACAGACTGGGGATGGGCCGGGCGCACGCTTGGGTGAATTGGTGTTCACTGCCCAATATCGAATTCTCAATGTCGAATGTCCAAGGAAAGAGAGGAACTCTCCTTCGAAATTGGACATGGAGCATTCGATATTCGAAATTTCCGTCACTTCCGGAGAGCGCGCGCTACCCCCGCCGGGGTTATGACAGCGTGTGCAACGTAGTGCACTGCGTAGTGTTGCAATCATTGGATTGCCCGCCCATTCCTTGTAACGGGTTGGATACGCGGATTAGCTGTGCACGATCTTTGCCTGTTTCGCAAACCGCTTCAATACACCGTTGATCGCGAAACGTTTTTTGCCAATGAGGTATGAATGGATCGTGTTGTTGAAGTTTTTGTGCCAGCGGGCAGGAATGCCCTTTTTCCCGACCACGGCTCCGACGATGCTGCCGGCGGTGGCCGCAGTGCAGTCATTGTCCAGGCCCATGGCGACCGTTTCTCCGATGACCCGGCTGAAATCCATTCCCCCGATGGTGATCCCCCAGACGGTCAGGCAGGCGTTATTGACTGTATGGACGGGATGCATTCCTTCGAATTTCTTGTCGATCGCTTCCCGTGCGTCCCGGTGATCTGATATTTGTGGTGCGATCCGCAGCGCCCATCGGACCGCCTTGGCGAGAGAGCATCCGCGCGGGATCTCCGTCAAGCCGACCCGCAATGCCTCGACCGGATCGTAGGTATGAAATGCGGCCGCGATCGAGGCGGCGAAGAACATCGATCCATAGATTCCCTGCCTGCGATGGCTGATGTACGCATCGTGATACGCCATCTCGGCGGCGCGTTCCGGCCAGCCGGGCGCCATGTACCCCCAGGGGTCCGCGCGAATATCGGCGCCGATCCATTCGCAGTATGGATTATTCCTGCTGCCCGCTTGTGCGGCCAGAACTCCCTTTTTTAGATTTTTCAGGGCGATATCTTCGGCAGTGCACGCATAGGGGAGATATTTCAACCAGGCCGCGCCTACATCTTCCGTGGAGAAACAGTGGCCGTAATCTTCAACGATCAGAAGTCCTAGCATGGTGTAGGCGAGGTCATCGTCCACGGGGACTCCATTCATTCCCTTCCTGGTGTATTCTTCGCGGCGGCTTACCTGGTATCGAAGGGCTTTCGGATCCGGCACGCAACGCCAATAGTCCGTCGGGGGAAATGCGACGCCGTTCTCGTCGGCAAGAGCCTGCATTTTTTCAATCGGCCATCCCTCGACGGGAGCGCCCAGGACACAACCAGCCATCCTCCCCAGCAGGGAGCCCTCCACCCTGTCGGGATAAGATTCATTGTTGAAACCCGTCCACTGACGCCGAGGTCCATGGGGGCGCAGAGATTTGATGGTTTCCAGGTCATTGGGTTCGTGGCGGGCGAGTTCAGGATCCTCCGGAACACTCTTAACTTTCACAAGAGAAGACTGCAGTGCTTTTCGAGTGTCCGCGAGAATCTCGAAGACTCCGCTCGCTCCGTACTCGGACTTGAGGCGCGCATATAGCTCAATCTCATGGATTAACTTTCTAAGGTCGGCCGTTTTGGGGTACGTCATAATTTTCGAAACTCCTCGGGAACTGACAAAAAAAACTAACAACGAGAGGACGAATCGCCAAGGTTGATGATGAGCAAAAGGGTACTCTATTTGACCTTCGTGCGTGAGAAAAGTCCTGTCAACCTCAGGGGCTCAGGCCTGCCATGGCTAAATCAACAAGTATTCTTCAGGCCGTCATGATTTCATGCACCCTCGTAGGATGCGCGGGACCGGACATCATTCGTAGTAGCGGGCCCACGTTCGAATCCGTACAGGGTATCTCCAGTGCCCACTTCGAACCCGTAGGTGCTTAGAACATGGTGCCATGTCCCGTCGTCGGTATCCGAAAACACCAGTTGTGGTGTCCTGATCGCCGTACTCTCCCCTGCCGATGTCCGGAAGCCATAAGCTGCACGGTTATTCCCAACGAACAAGTCAATGCCGCCGTGAAAGAACGTTACGGTCAACGTTCTGAAGACGATTTGTGTAGGCTCCCCGTAGTCGTTGGACCTCACCCAGGCTGCAATGGTATGGTCCTGTAGTCCGATGACGGTTGCATCAGGATGTGATCATCGACCCCGTCGAATTCATATGCCTTGTTGATGTACCCTGCTGATGTCTGGGCAACTCCGACAGGCGACCGATAATGGCGCCTGTTCCGTGGTTCTGCGTCGAACCACTGAACGCCTCGTCGAATGCGTAGTGAAGGATTAGTCCGTCGCTTAATGTCGCGCAAACTTCCGAATAGGCGAAACCACAGAGCACAGCGAGCGCGGCCAGGTGCAATTTCTTCATCGTTTGCTTCCTTCCCTTGCGCGGAGCTCGTTACGTAATGCGCTCCACTCCCCACCCGTAAAGAGCACCGATTCCCTGGATTACAATAGGATCTGAGCCCGGCGGGAATCTAATTCAAGCACTTTTCGCCTGGCGCCCTAATCTGCGTTCTGCTGTACGATTTAGCTCACGAGTAGGCTTGCGACCAGGTATACCCCAACTCGCGAGCCTAATCGGCATCGCCGTTGGCGGGGCACCTACGTTCTAAATCTTGTGATTACAAATCGGATTTACGTATTCGTGGTATCCAGCAACCCACATTGGATCGGTACCGCTCGAAGTCCGCCGTGAAGACTCCCTGATTCACCTAAGCCGATGCCAATCACCGCCGGTCGCAGGATGACAAAGCCAGTTGTGAATCTGTCCGGGAAGGATTATGATAGGACTCTTTAATAGTGAGGGCCTATGCACAAGCTTCGTTATCGGCAAATACATCTGGATTTTCACACGTCCCCCATGATTCCCGGAGTCGGGGAATCATTCAATAAACTTCAGTGGCAGGATGCCCTGAGAGGAGGGCATGTCAACTCGATCACCTGCTTCGGCGTCTGTCATCACGGGTGGAATTATAATAACACCCGAATAGGCAAGCGGCATCCCCATCTCGAATTCGATTTGCTTCGGGCACAGTTTGACGCCTCCAAAGAGATTGACGTGAACGTGCCCATTTATATTACCGCGGGTCTCAGCGACCGGGTAGCGGCGGAGCATCCGGCGTGGCGGCCCGTGAGCCCTGAAGGTTCGATCGGTGAACCTCTGCAGGCCGGATTCAAAAGATTGTGTTTCAACAGTCCCTACACCGATTACCTGTGTGAGCTGATTGAGGAGATTGTTCACCAATTTCCTGATTGTGACGGCATTTTCCTCGATATCATCAGTCAGCCCGAATGTTGTTGCGAGTATTGCCTCCGGAGCATGGTGGACGGTGGTTTGGATCCTGAATCGCGCGCCGACCGGGTCGAAATGTCGGGACGGAGTCTCGAGCGCTACTATGCCATGAGCACGGCAGCGTGCCGCTGCGACGACCCCGGCATGCCGGTGTTTCACAACAGCGGCCACATTACGCGGGGCCGCCGGGCGGTGTTGAAATACTTCAGCCACCTCGAACTCGAGTCGCTTCCCACCGGCGGGTGGGGATACGACCATTTCCCGGTATCGGCGAAATACTGCATGAATCTCGATCTGGATTTTATGGGCATGACCGGAAAGTTTCACACCACCTGGGGCGAATTCGGCGGGTACAAACACCCCAATGCCCTACGCTACGAATGCGCCGCCATGCTGGCCTACGGGGCAAAGTGCAGCGTGGGTGATCAACTGCATCCTTCCGGCGAGATGGATGGTTCGACGTATGAAATTATCGGTGCGGCCTATTCGGAAGTTGAGCTCAAGGAGCCATGGTGTTCCGGTGCCCGAAACGTTGCCGATATCGGATTGCTTTCCAGCGATTCGGTGGGAGAGGTTCGATCCAGGAACAACCATGCCGACGATGGCGCCTCGCGCGTCTTGCTGGAGAGCCACTTCCTGTTCGACGTTATCGACACGGAGATGTCTTTTGACGCGTATCGCCTCCTCATCCTTCCGGACGAGGTGAGGATTGACGACACGCTGCTCACCAGGATCAAAGCCTTTCTGAGAGGAGGGGGCAAGCTGCTGCTTACGGGAACGAGCGGCATGCACCCGGACCGGGACAGTTTCGTTCTGGATGTTGGCGCGGAACACGAGGGCCGAAGTCCCTGTCAACCTGATTTCGTTCTTCCTGTTACGGAGGTTGCCCCTGACTTTTTGCAGCATCCATTGGTGATGTACCTCCCCTCCCAGCGAATCAAGGTTCCGGAGACAAGTTCCGGAAGATCACTGGGAAAGATCTTCGACCCGTACTTCAATCGAGATTACAGGCGCTACTGCAGCCACCAGCATGCGCCGCCGCGTCCTGAAGCTTCGGGTTTCGACTGCGGGGTGATGAGCGGGAACATCCTGTACCTGGCTCATCCCGTCTTCTCACAGTATTGGGCGACAGGCGCGGTTGCCCACAAGGAGTACGCGCGCAAGGCGATCGACCATTTGGCAGGGTCCGACAAAACGCTGACGACAAACCTGCCGTCCACGGCGAGGGTGACCCTGATGCACCAGGCGGAGGAGGGCCGTTACGTGCTCCATTTATTGTATGCGAATACCATTAACCGCGGCGGTCCCATGAATCTCTCGGGCGGTACGATCTCAAGGTCCCCTCAATCAGTGGAAGTGATTGAGGATCTCACCCCGTTACACGGCACGACGGTATCGTTGCAGTTGCCGAATGCGGTAAAGCGGGTGACCCTGGAACCGCAGGGCGTGGAACTGCCCTTCACCACTGCCGGCGAGGTCTTGACGGTTTCAGTCGACGAGTTCGCCTGCCACCAGATGGTGGTGTTGGCATATGCGGGCTAGTGCCAGCGTGGTGGGACGTCCGCTTTCATGAGGGTGTGTCCGTTCCAAAAGAGTCTGGGCCGGTCATCGGGATGTTTCCCTTTACCCAGCAGCAGGAGTTTGTAGGTGCCCAGGTCTACTTTCTCCGCCACCGCTTCCCGGCCGTAGGTTTGATCAAGAATGGTCGCACATTCGTCTGCGTACTTTTGATCCACCAGGATCGCCTTGCCCGAACTGGGGATGACCTCCCGGCTGATCAGCGAGTCGGGAAATTTTGGGTTGTACCGGGGGAAGGCCTTGTCCTCCCGCCCATTCCGAAACGCCTGAATAATTCCGGCGCTTTGCGCCCGGTCGGAGTACACGAAATCGAGGTTTCGGTTTTGTATGATCTCTGCAATCACATTCACATCGGGGAGAGGAAGCTGATTGTTTTTCGTAGTAACGGATTCGAAAACATACAGCTCATCTATTGACCACCTGGAAAACGCGGATGCGCCGGCACGGGGACGAATGCGCAGATGCCGGGTGGTTAAACCGTGTAATGACGTCTCCAGGCATCCCTGGTATCCCTTCACATAAATTCTACCGGCGAGTCGATAAGCGGCACTGAACCGGTTGGTGACGTCCTTGAAGATCGTGTAGTATTTCCCGTCCACCGAATGCTCGATTTGAAACGAGGTTGGCAGATCGTCGTGGAACCAGTGCGGGGAGAACATCGTTAACGAATCGAGCGATTTCGAAGACCCGAGATCCACGTCAAGAAAGGCGCCGTCCACATATCCCGTTGAAACGATTGTGCTCGAGTTTCGATCGCACAGTGTATCGAGCACGGATTTGCCGGATTCGGACGTTACGAGGGTAACTTTGGCGGGTGGAATGCTTTTTGCGGATCTCACTGGGAACGTCAAAGTGTGAAAAACCTTCAGAGTGCCTGTCTCCGTTTCCGAATACTCGACGTCAAGGTCGTCCAAGGTGGCGGATAGTTTTTCCGCGAGGTTGGGCTCGCATGCCAGGGCATAGTTTGTCGGGAACTCGGCTTCTGCGGACGTCTTGCGATGCCTTTCGTCGAAGCAGGACAAAAAACGGGCGCTGCCTCCGGAATGGAAGTTCCAGGGTTGGCTCCGGTGTCCGAATATCTCCCCGCCCACCAGATAGATGTAGGGGTGTCCGAGCGACCGGCTCGCGTCCGCAATGAGATCCCTCGATGCCATGGTCTCGACACGGTGCGGGTGCTTCTTCCATGCGATGGTGATAACGGCTGCAGACTGCAGCGCAATCCAAGACCCCAGCACGGTATAGGAGGCGCGTCGAAGAGTCCGGGTTTCGGTCATGATCGGGACCGCGAATATCCACACGGCGATTGACGCCCATAGCAGGATGAGATATCGAGGCGCCCGTTCGTCCGCCATATCGTGCGGCAGCGCAAAGAGAATGCATGAGGCAACCAGTGCGGCTGGCCCCAGGCGTCGTAGCAGGTCTCTTCGCGTCGGGCTCCGCACCAGGGATGAGGCGAGCAGCACAGCGCCGGCCGTGACGCATGCGGCAACTCCAAACGCCCAGGCCGGATGCATCTCTTCGCGACTCCACACCAATGTTTGAAGCCCCGGCAGCAGAAACGTTTTCACCCGGTTCGCGAGTTCGGCCCCGTCAAAGCTCCATGCGGTCATCATGCCGGAATCCGCCCCGCGAAGTGTGGTCAGGAGTAGGGGGGAGGCGGACGCCAGCGTCAGCACGGGGCATAGAATGACGGGGCCGATGATATCCCGGACGGATCGATACTTTATTACGTAGACTGCTGCTGCAATCCATGCCACAGCAAGGATCATAACGGACTGCGGGTTGGTCCAGATTCCTAGTCCGCTACACAACCCGAGTCCCGCGAATCGGAGCAGAGTGCCGGGCGCACCCGGTGATGAATTCCACTGTCGGACCATCAGATAAAGCGCGCAGGTTGCCAGGAACCACGCCGCGGGATAGCCCCCATAGGTTCCGATGGAGTACCAGAGAACGTGCCAGGGTGGAACGGCAAGAATTGCCGCAGCCGCCACCGCCGTTCTCGCACCATACACTTCGCGAACCAGGGCCCAGACTGCGACGAGCCAACAGAGAGAAAAGAAGATTGGGGCAAGCCCTATTGCGAGTACGCTGGGCCCCATCCAGTAGACGAAAAACGCGGCGACGTAGGCTTCCAGGGCGCCCATATACTGCTGGCCATAGAAGTAGAGGGGGCGTTCCCCCTCGAGAATGTGGCATGCCATCAGTCCCACCGTTCCGCTGTCAATGGTTGGGAAGTATGCCGTGAGGGTCACTACAACCCGGATGACGAAGGCGGCCGCAAGCAGGGTAAGCAGCATGGGGTAGCCTCGCGGGCTCTTTACCCGCTTCACGTCTGCTGAAGTCATAAAATGCCGGTAAATCTAATTTGCAGATTGGTAAGACCGTTGGGATGTATTCCTATCAACGATTGCCCATCCACGTCATGTGAAAATAGTTCGGCGGGAGGAGTGACGATGAGTTCCGGACTATGATTGTACCGGATCACCGCGTCGACATCGCTCGTTGCAAGTCGAACATCAAGGCGATTGATCCCGGCGGTGATTTGCCCCTGGTTTTCTGCGAAGAAGGAGGGGTGAGGTCGCTTCACCCGGAAAATCGTTTTGGGTAACGCTCCGGATATCGTATGCGTTTCCTCGTACATCTCCGGATACTTCCGGTAGAAACGGATGACGGATGACTCGTCGTAGGCGATGATGTGGCTGACGTTGTAGAGTTCGAAAAAGCGAAATACGTCCTCGTCTTTTTCTCGAAAACGGCTGGGGGGGTAAAAGTACTCCACCAGTTTTGGCGAAAAGTGATAGTAGTCAGCTGCCATCATTTCCCTTCCTGTGAAGTAGGGGAGTGCGGCTACATGCCCTCCACCATACGCGTGCTGCGTCATGCCGGCGAAGAGGATTCGGGCGTCCTTTTCCGTATTGTTTCGAATCCAATCAACCAGATCTTTTACGTCATCCGGCATGGTCCGGTAAGCCGACTGGGATTCATTGGCGTAGAAGCGGGTTGTTGCGTACCCGCCGATGAGGAGGAGTGCCATCAGAAACGGCGCGACGATAACGGCGGCCCGGTCGCGCATTGAAAGAATACGATCGCACAGAATGGCCGCGGGCCACGTCGCGACAAAAGCCAGCGGCAACGATGCCCTGCTTAACGCCAGGCCGCCGAGGAGGTGATCACCCCACCCGGCCATAATCAGCAGCGGCAGGATTAATGAGGCGACGAATAGCTGGTGCCGGAGGATGCGGAGGACGGGAAGGCAAAAAATGCCGCACCAGAGGATTGCCGGATGCAGCTCCCGGAAACAGGCAGCCAGGTTGGTCAATCCCGCCAGGATCGGCGGGACCTCTCCTGGGGATGAGAGCGCTCCTTTTTCGGCGAATGCCCCGACATCGACGCGCAGGAGTACGCTGGCGATGAGGGGTGCGATGCAGACTGCGATAACTGCCCCGCATCCAGCCAGCCAGCGTATCCTCGTTCGGTTCCAGGTTCTAATAGAGAGGAGCAGGGGAGGGATGAGCGCGAGAGAAATGAGCCAGTAACCGGGCCATGAAAGAAAGAAGCAGGAACAAATGACCAGTGCGGCTGCCGGCTTCCATGAAAACGTTTCCGTGTAAAACAGCCTGTACAGTAGGCACACCACCGGGAGAAGAAATCCCCCGGCAAAGCAGGCGCCTATTGTTCCGAATTCGAAAAGCCATCTGAAAAAGCCCCAGCACGTGCCGGCGGCAAACGCGGCGGCAAGGAATGCGGCGCTCCATCGTGCTCCGGTCTGACGAACGGCGAAGCAAGCGACCGCGGGCAGGATCCCCAGGAACAGAACCAACAGGCCGGTTGAATAGATCTGTTCTATCGGCCAGATCCACAGAAAAGGGAGGAACAGCAGTCCCGGGCCGGTTGCTCCGGAGGCGACAACATAGGTAGCGATTTTCCCGCCGTTCCAGAGAGGATTGTAATAGATCAATTGGGGGAACGATTCGGAGAAAATCCAAATCCTGAACAGGAAGGATGGGTGGTCGTCGCGGTACAGGGGCGACAATCCGGTTTCACGTGCGAAGGCGACTGCGCTTGCTGCGATCAGAACGAAGGGAAGCGCGAATGCGAAGAGGCGCACAAAGCGCGGTGACTTCCACGCAATCAATGCGAAGAATGCACTACACAGTGCCCAGCGGCATGCCAGGGAGCCCCAGGCTCGCTGATCCGGCTCGACCCAGCCCAGGAGGAAGAAGAACGGGTCACGGGTCGCGGATGAAACCAGGTAGAGAGCGGTTGCGCCTGCCATCACCAGCAGGATTCGCTCTTCGGGTGTGTTTTCCCGGTCCGGATTGTTTCTTGTCCGCCACCAGATCCATCCCGCGGGTGGGACCAGGATGGCCGCATATAGAATTCCCGGCCAATGGGCGACCCAGCCATTCACCCTCACCAGGAGAATCAGCGCGCAGGCATAGACCACGACCGTGAGAAGTTGGAGATTCACTACCCGGCACGGGGAAGCGGCAAGTTTCTTCCCGCTGCCTGATGGACCGGGACACGGCAAGGTCAGCGATTCCGGTGTAACTCCGGGTCAACGATGGCCGCCATGGCAGGGACGACCAGGGTTTTGTGGAGAAACTCGTCTATGTGGGCTGCGGCGTCGACTGGATCGTTCACGACATCTCCATAGTCAAGATAGGTGACGCAAATGTTTCCCTGTTCGCTCAGCCATGATTCGATTTTCTGGAGTTCGCTTTGAAATAGTTTGGCCATTTCATCATCGCTCACCGAGCCCCCCGATTTGCCCAGGCGAGTGAGCATTTTCTCCTGGGATCTGAGCATCTGCTCCATGTCCCGCTTCATGAATATGATTTGGTACTCGTGATCTTCAGGCAGCTCATAGAGGAGCCGTGAAATCATCTTGAACGCCTTGCCCTGGGCATCGGAAAGCCACGATTTGTCGGACTCGATTTTCTTGACCAACTCAAATTCGTAATACCCCCGGGGATTGTCGATGTCGGCCTTTCGCTCATTGTCGGTCACGACATCCATTCCACCTGCTTCCAGCATGCGCATCATCATGGAAGTTCCCGACCTGGGAAGCCCGGACACGATGGTTATGGGTTTATCCGACACTTTAGAAAAAAGCTCGCCGCAACGCCCAACCGCGGACGCAATGCGTTTATTCAACTTCACCATTATGTCGGTACGACGAAGCGATGTCAAGAGCGAGGCCAGGCGGAGCGTGGATTGTAGCGTGTCCGTGTCTATGGCAGACGGACATTCGCGCGGTAGCCCGTGTGGGCCGCTGGGTTTGTGTCGATAACCGACATGGGGCCGCCTACGCCGGGTAGATTCGATTCCAACGCAGACCAGTCATTGCCCAAAGGAATCGACGTCTCCACTCCATACAACCGGGCGGTGGGGCTATCAAAGCTGATGGTGATCTGTCCCGTCGATGTAATGGTCGAGATTTGGAAATAGGACAACGCATTCGTTGGAATCGTGTCCGCGATAAATTCGGGCAGATTTTTTTCTCCATCACCATCCGTATCTTCATCGGGGAGTGCATTTGTGGGGCCGCCGAAGTGAAGCGACTCCCAGTACGAGTTAATCCCGTCAAGATCCGGGTCGTAGGGCGGCAGAATCATCTGGCCGGCGTTCAATGTGTCCCGAGACTGGGTGGTAGGGCCCGTCCAGGAGAAATCGGAAGCTGTGGCGCCCGCGCCCACGAGGTTTAGCGATAGATTCGTTGGGTTAGACGTAGGTTCGAAGACGCCGATATCGATCGATGACATGCCGACCGCCTGACCGTCATTTGCCAGGAAAAGTCTGAAGCCATAAATCCCATGCCTACGAGTTGGAGCGATGAACCGGTCGGGCTACGCCCTCCCTGCGCCCCGCGCCTTGACAATACATCTATACTGGAGAGATATTCAGCCTTGGTGCCCGGACTAACATAACCACTGGGCCAGTTCGGCGAGCCGAACCACCACCACAGTTGCAAGAATCAAGTGAAGTATGAAGTCAAAGCGCCCTGCGTGCCATTTTGAAATGACTGACTAATCCCAAGCTTTCTTGGAAATAGATCAATTGATTTCTTGGGTTTTTCTGGATTTAGGCGAAAAATAAAAATTTAGCCTCTGAATGGTGTTCGATTCCCAGCCTTCCACCTTTCTGCTTGTAGCGGTAGGAATTTGGGGCCATGCATGAGGAGCCGAAAACAGGACGGAGAACATGACCATTGATATCAATTTGTCACCCGGCCGGGAAATTCGGGAATCGGGTCTAATCTCGGTACTGGTGATCGAAGATCCGGCCCACGCTGCGCCTCTGGCCCGGTCCTTAGCCGAGGGTGGGGTACATGCCATGGAATTGACGCTACGAACGCCAAAAGCGATTGACGCTCTCGTCCGAATCCGGGAGGACGTGCCGGAAATGACAGCCGGGGTTGGGACAATCCTCACGACTGAACAGGTAGATCAAGTCATCGATGCCGGCGCCGCTTTCGGAGTATCGCCCGGGGTAAATCCACGGGTGATATCGTATGCACTTGAGCGTGGTCTTCCATTTGCGCCGGGAGTCTGTACACCGTCGGATATTGAGCAGGCCCTGTCCCTGGGATGCACCGTGCTGAAGTATTTTCCGGCCGAATCTTCCGGTGGGCTGAAGCACCTGGAAAGCATGGGGGCGCCGTACGCGCATCTGGGGCTGACCTACATTCCGCTGGGAGGCGTGAACTCGGGAAATCTCGCGCAGTACTTGAACAGCCCTATGATCTGCGCAGCAGGCGGTTCGTGGCTGGCTCCGCGAGCGCTGATTGAGGCGGAGAAGTGGGATGAGATCCAGGGGAATGCCCGGGAGGCGGCGGCCTTGGTGGCACGGATTCGGGCGGGCGCATAGAACGGCAGGCGGTCAAATCGCTCTTTCGGTGTGTAGCGTTTCTGGTAGAATCACTTCGACATGTCATCGAACTCAGACCAGCTTGAAATCATTCGGTCTCGCACGGTCGATTTTATTTCGCCCGAAGAGGCCGCAGAAAGGCTGAAAACGGACCGTCCACTGCGAATCAAGTTCGGTGCGGACCCCTCGGCGCCCGATCTTCATCTTGGTCATGTGGTCGTGTTGAACAAGCTTCGGCAATTCCAGGATCTTGGACACACCGTCGTATTTATTATCGGAGATTTCACGGGGATGATCGGGGATCCATCGGGTCGTTCCCAGACTCGCAAGCCATTAAGTCGCGAGGATGTGCAGAGCAACGCCCAGACCTACCAAAACCAGGTATTCAAGATCCTCGACCCGGACAGGACGGAGATTCGTTTTAATTCGGAGTGGTGCGGGCAACTCAGTTTTGAGGATGTACTCCGCCTTTCCTCACGGGTGACCGTTGCCCAGATGCTGGCACGGGATGATTTTTCCAAGCGATATGGAGAAAATCAGCCGATTTCGATGGTGGAATTCATGTATCCCTTGATCCAGGCGTACGATTCGGTCGTGATCGAGGCGGATGTTGAACTGGGCGGCACCGACCAGCTTTTCAACCTGTTGTTAGGACGGGAACTGCAGAAAGGGTTCGGCCAGGCACCGCAGATCGTATTGACAATGCCGCTGCTGGAAGGTCTCGCCGGCACGCAGAAGATGAGCAAGAGCCTGGACAACTACATCGGGGTGACCGATCTGCCGGGAGACATTTTCGGAAAAGCCATGTCCGTGAGCGACGAACTCATGTGGCGTTATTTCGACTTGGTGCTCTGTCTCGATTCGGAGGAGATCGGCTATCTGAAGTCGCTGCACCCCCGCGAGGCGAAGGACGAACTGGGCCGCCGGCTTGTCGGGCGGTATTATGACGAAGATTCAGCGAAGGACGCGTCCGCCGAATTTGCGCGCGTTTTTTCCGAAAAGAAGGTGCCGACGGAGATGCAGGAGGTCGAGTTACGCGCGGATCAACTGGTCGATGGACGGATCGGGATATTGAATCTGGTCTCCATATCGGGGCTTGCCGCAAGCAATAGCGAAGCACGAAGGCTTGTTCAGCAGCGGGCAGTTCGAATCGACGATGAACTTATTTCTGATCCCAGGTTCGAGGTGATCCCGGTCGATGGTTCCGTGCTGCGGTGCGGAAAGCGCGGGTTTGCCCGGATAAAAGTGCCGTAGTAAGAATGACGCCAGGGGCCGGATTGCTGCGCGGCCCGAATCATTGTGAATTTATTGGGGAGGCTCCATTGGATTCCTGAGTGATCTTGCGTTACATTCTTGGGTTAGTCCAATCCATGAAAATCAAACGAAAATACTTCATCTGGATGGTCAGTCATTTCATTCTGGTGTTTCTGCTGTTCAGCGTATTTATGCTGCACGGATTTCACAGAGTAGAAGCAGGACAACCCGCTGAAGAGATGCTCGCGAAAGGTCTGATCCTGCTGGCCATCGCAACCGTCGTAGTCATTGCCGGCAGTTACTTACTGGTGATCCGCACCCTTTCGACCCCGTTCGACCGCCTCGTGTCCGCGATGACGCGGGTCAACGACGGAGACTACACAACCAGAGTAGATCTTGGTGCCGCCGGTGAGTTCGGGGAGATCGGAGAGTATTTCAATACGATGGTATCGGGAATTGCCCGCAGCGACGTACGCGAACAACAGTCGGCCGACGAGTTGGAAGAAAAAACTTTACAGCTCGAAAAGGAAATCGCCGAACGGAAGATCACCGAGGAGGCACTGCGACAGGCGCAGAAAATGGAGGCGATCGCCCGGTTGGCCGGCGGCGTGGCTCACGACTTTAACAATCTGCTGACTTCGATTCTCGGCTTTGCCTCCCTGACCCTAGATTCGCTCGACGAAAATCATCCCTCGCGCGACGATGTGGAGGAGATTATTCGTTCCGGCGGGCGGGCCCAGGATCTCACCACGAAGTTGCTTATGTTGGGGCGGAAGCGCCAGCTGGACCGGCGTGAGGTGGATATCAACGCCGCGGTGCTCAGCATGGTTTCCCTGCTCCGGCGAACGCTCGGGGCGGACATCGAACTGGTTACCGACCTCTCGGAGGAGGCCGGTTCCGTCATGGCGGATGCTGGGTCTTTGGAGCAGGTGGTCATGAATCTCGCGGTGAACTCCAGGGACGCCATGCCGGAGGGCGGAAAGCTGCTCATCCGCACCGACTCCAAGATTCTGACGGGTACCGATCTTCAGCACCTTCCGAATTTGGAGAAAGGATCCCATTGCATTATGTCCGTGCTCGATACCGGAACGGGGATGAGTCCCGGAATCATTCAGCATGTCTTCGAGCCGTTCTTCACCACGAAAGGTGAAACAACAGGTACCGGTTTGGGGCTTTCGACCGCGTACGGCATCGTCCGCCAGTGCGCCGGCGCGATCGAGGTGATTAGCACGGTGGGAAAAGGATCGGAATTCAGAATATACATTCCGCAGGCCAACGCCGAATCTCCAACGCTGAGTGTGGAAGTCGACGACGAAACCAACATTTCCGGCAGCGAAACCATTTTACTGGTGGAAGACGAGGTCTCCGTGCGGCGGCTGACGTCCCGCATGCTGTCCGGCCTTGGATACAACGTGCTGGAGGCTCGGTATGGAACCGAGGGGCTGAGGCTTGCCCAGGACTATGATGGGAACATCGACCTGGTGTTGAGTGATGTCGTGATGCCCCAATTGAGCGGTCCGGACATGATCGAGCAGATGCACAAAATCCGAAGTGGATTTAAAGTGCTCTACATCTCAGGCTTCACGCAGGATCGGCACCTT
>CAUZEO010000086.1:0-15742 GCA_963578625.1 Kiritimatiellia bacterium
GGAAAGGCAATCCCAGGGTCCTACTTCGAAATTCGGCGGAACTGGTGCAAGCAGGATCGCGTGCAACTCGATCTGGCCATGCCTGTTCAGGTCATGGCGGCCGACGGCCGGGCGGAGGAGTTCGAGAGCAAGGTCGCCCTCATGCGGGGCCCATTGGTATATTGTTTCGAAAGCATGGACCAACCAGACCGTGAAGCGTGGGACATTCGGGTGCCCCTGAACTCAAAAGCACGAGAACATTCGGGGACCCATCTTTACGAATCGGTGTGCGAGTCGTCGGCATTCGAGCCGGATTACCACGACGCCATGCTGGGAGGGATCTCCGTACTGCGCGGCCAGGACGAACCGGTAACAGCCATCCCCTACTTTGCCTGGTCCAACCGCGGCCCCCAGGCGATGCGGATGTGGGTAGCATCAGACTGACATGCGCGAAGTCTTCCTGGTCTTTTTGAAACTAGGCCTGACCTCCTTCGGCGGTCCCATCGCACACCTGGGCTACTTCCGAAGAGAATTGATCGAACGGCGGGCCTGGATCAATGAGAGTCAGTACGCTCAACTCATCGCGATCTCCCAGTTCCTGCCCGGGCCGGCAAGCAGTCAGCTTGGGTTCACTCTCGGACTCTTGCGGGCAGGCTGGGCAGGGGCCATCGCCGCGTTCATCGCATTTACGCTACCGTCCGCATTGCTTCTGTTCGTTTTTGCCGCGCTGCTGCCTCATCTCTCCGGCACGATCGGTGAAGCCGCGATTCACGGGCTCAAGCTTGTCGCATTGTCGGTTGTGGCTCATGGGGTACTGGGGATGGCGCGCCGGCTGTGTCCCGATGTTCCAAGAATGACAATCGCTGCGCTCGCCGCGGTGGCCATCTTCGTGGCGGGCCAGGCGTGGGTGCAACTTCTCGTCGTCGCGTTGGGCGCTCTCGCGGGCCTTGCGGTGTGCCGCAGCGTGCCGCCGGCTTCGGACGGCAGCTTACCCACACGGCATGGACCCGCGCAGGGCTGTATCCTGTTGGCGCTGTTCGCGGCACTGCTGGTTGGGTTGCCGGTTCTTGCGCACGGGACGGACGGCCTTCTTGCCGCCGCGGATGCCTTCTATCGCGCGGGGGCCCTTGTATTTGGAGGCGGCCACGTGGTCCTGCCCTTGCTAGAGGAGTCCGTCGTGAATCCAGGGTGGATTCCATCCGACGAATTTCTGGCGGGCTATGGGGCTGCGCAGGCGGTGCCGGGCCCGATGTTCTCCTTCGCAGCATACCTCGGCGCAATTCTCCCGGGGAACCACGGTGGCGCGGCAGGAGGGTTTGTCGCACTCTTGGCAATTTTTCTGCCGGGATTCCTGCTCGTGGTGGGGATTTTGCCCTTTTGGCAAGCCTTCTCAACTCGACCCGCCGCAGCGCGTGCAATTGCCGGAATCAACGCCGCGGTGGTGGGACTCCTGGCGGCAGCACTCTACGATCCGGTCTGGGTTAGCGCCGTGCGCGGGCCCTGGGACATTGTCATTGCCGTCGTTGGTTTCGCACTACTTGCCTGGCGAAAAATGTCCGCAATCGTCGTCGTCCTATGGTGCGTCACCGCCGGCATCGTCACCGCGCTGATATCCGGTTGAACAATCTGCAATCGTGGCACGGCGCCTCCGGCCATTGCCCGCCGCCGCGCAACCGGATGATGCCGACTTCGTCGACGAGGAAACTGACGGGGATTGCGTTCAAGCGAAACGCCTGGCCGAAGAGATCCATCCGGTCGACTGCCACGAGGAATGTAACACCGAATTGTTCGACGTACGGCCTGACGACCGAGGGGCCCTGGATGTCCACCGCAATCGAAAGAATCTCAAAATCATCCCCGCGATGCTTTTCGTAGAATTTCTGCCAACCCGGCAGGTCGTTTCGGCATCCTCACCAACTCGCCCAGCGATTCATCAGCACGCGCTTGCCCCGAAACTCATCCAACGACATCGCGCCGCAACTGAACCCGCCCCATCGCCGCGCAGGTTTGGTTCAGTCGGTGCTTGTAACCGCCCAGGGGGACGCCGCGGAAGGGAGTCAACTCCTCTAATGAAATATCACCCGACTCCGCGCGACTCCCCGTGCGCTCGTAGTGACCGTAGGCAATGCAGCGCTCGTAGTACGTTGGATCGTCGGTAATCAGCATGCCGCCTTCCCCGATCGCAAAGCTCTTTCCCGCCATCATACTCATCGCCGCGATGTCGCCGAATGTCCCAACCTTGCTGCCTTTGTACTGCGAGCCATGCGCGTGGGAGACATCTTCAAGCACTTTTACACCATGCTCCCTCGCGATCTCCATGATCGGGTCCATCTCGCAGGGATGCCCGGCATAGTGAACCACCACGATCACCTTGGTCCGCGGGCTGATTCGATGCACGATGTCGGCCGGATCGATGCAGAGCGTGTCGGGTAATATGTCGGCAAAATTGACGGTAGCGCCCAGGGACAGGGCCCCTGGGTGCAATTCGCCCAGTAGGTCATTGATGGGCAGATAATCTCGTCCCCCGCCCCGACCTCCATGGCCCACATCGCGGCGCGGATGGCTTCGGTTCCATTGGGATAGGCGAGCGCCAGGGACCGCTCGTTCCACGCCGCGAACTCATCCGCGAAGGCGCGCGTAATTCTCCGTATTGCTCATTGAACCGGCGCGCAGGACATCGAGAACAGCTTCCTCGTCTTCCCGCGTTACAATCGGCCAGTGAAAAAGCTCACGCGGCGGATCGTCCGTGATGGTTTTCGCTCCGCCATGAATCGCCAGTGGACCGGATTTCATCACTTCAGGGTACAGGGGCCGGCTCATTCGCGGCAAGGAAGTTCATGACCTCGGACCACCACGCATGTCCGGGCTCGGTCGGCCAACTGTTGTGACCCACACCCGGGAATATCCACTTTCGCTTCACCACGTTCAGATCATTGAACAGTCGTTCCCCGTGAACCGGTGGGACGATCGTGTCTTCTTCCGCAATGCAAACCGCGACTCTTTGCCCGAGTTCATTCAAACTCTTCGCGTTGAGGTACTGATCGCGAGCCAGCAACCTGGCCGGCAGGTACCAGTATGTCGCCTGGGCCAGGTCCGGCAGGTTGTGCCATGGCGTAATCGCGGCTACCCCGGCGACCTTCGCTTCGCTCTTCGCCGCGGCGACGGCTCCAACGGCCGCGCCAAGAGATTCTCCCATGACAAATAGCGGTTGTCCGTATTGCTTTCCGGCCAATTCGATGCTTTGCACCGCCGCGGACACGAAGGATTTCTCCCCTACGCGGCCTTCCCGCGATCCGTAACCGGGATACTCGATCAGCAGCACGCGATACCCGAGCGGGCAAAGTGCGTCCGCGTAGAAACCGCGGTCCACCGCGGTCCCCGCGTTTCCGTGAAAGACAACCACCGTTCCCTTCGTCGGCGAAGTTTCGGGCAGGCGCACAAATCCATGGTAGTCGGCATTGGCCTCGGGCCATGGGGTCAGGCCATACTTAGCCGCCGCCGCGAACGTCTTTTCCAGAGCCACGCGCACCGGGTAATAGAGCAGACGATCCTGAATGAGATAAACGAAGACGCAGATCGCCCCATAGTAAAGGGCCAGGCGAATCAGCAATCCTCGCAAGTTTCCGGGCAAGACACTGAACCGTCCTTTTCGTTCCGCCGTCATGACGCCTACCACCTCAAACTGTTTTGCCCCTGCGTGTCAACCTGAGCGATGGCAAAGTTCCCCGGCCCCCCGACTGAGCCGGGACCGTCGGCTTGCGGCCGGGAGCCTCCGGCTGCGAAACCCCCAAAGGATTTCGCTTTTCTCGCTCATTCAGACTCTTCTGTCTTTAGGGGCTGCGCAACCTGAAACTCCCGAGCGCAAGGCTCGGGGCTCTTTGGGCAACGCCGCCTTCAAGGGGCGGAGATTTTCAGCACGAGGTGAATCACAAACATCTAAAAGGTTGCAAATTCCGGGAATCGAACCTCGAATAGCGATTTACCAATAGGGGGCTCATGAGTCTAAAACAAATTCGGTTCGGCGTGATTGGTGCGGGAATGCAAGGCGCGTCACACCTGCGCCAGCTTTCACAGCATCCCCTTGTCGATCTTCAGGCACTGTGCGACATCAACGAGAACCTGCTGACGTCCGCCGCGGACGCGCACAATATTCCGCTGCGATTTACCGACTACGGGGACCTGTTCGACCGTGACGAAATTGATGCAGTGGTGGTGGTTCTGCCGGACCACCTGCATCGAGATGCCGCGGTCCGGGCTCTCGAAGCAGGAACGCATGTTCTGCTTGAAAAGCCGATGGCGACGAACGTGGAGGATGCGGTTGCCATTGCAGAGGCCGCGCGGAACAACGATGGCTTTTTGATGCTCAACCTGTCCAACCGATGGATGTACCCATTCTCCGAAGGAAAGAAGATTGTCGACAGCGGTGCGTATGGAGACGTCCGCCACGTATTCGCGCGAATGACCAACCGGATTGATTTGCCGACGAAAATGTTGCCCTGGTTGAAAGACAGCCATCCCGCACACTGGATCGGAATTCATCGACTGGATATCGCCCGGTGGTGGATCGGGCGGGAGGTGGTTCGGGTGAGGGGGGTGGAGCGATATGGTGTGCTGAAAGAACAGGGGTACGACGCTCCCGACTTCTACCAGGCAACGATCGAATTTGACGGCGGCGCCGTCATGAACCTCGAAGGAAGTTGGATCCTCCCCCTGACCTTTCCCGCGCTTGTAGACTCACGCTTCTATGCTCTCTGCGAAAAAGGCGTCATTGATATCGACCGCATGCGCAGCGAACTGATGACCGCCGGCCCGGATACGTGGACCCTCAACACCCCGACCGCCGGCCCGATCAACGACCAGGAAAGCGGGCACGTCCATGCCGCCGCAAATCATTTCGTGGATTGTATCCTGCAGGGAAAACCGCCGATGATCGGCGCCGAAGACGGCCTGGCCCTGACCCGGGTGCTCTGTGCAATCGTCGAGTCGTGCAGGGATGATGGAAAGATCGTGGATTTAGACTAGATCGGGATTGTGCACTTTCGTGGCCATGATTTTTTCAGTGAACCAGGTTGAGGAACTGTTGTGAAAAAAGAACGAGCTAAAAAACTCCGCGTCGGACTCATACGTTGCGATACGCATGGCCTGTGGTACGGCCCGCTGATCCAAAATCACGATCCGCTCCTGTTGCGCGAATCGATCACCGAAGATCAGGAGATGAATTACTCCTGGCAACGCGGCGGATGCTGGTACTATTTTTATACGCACTACTGTGATCCGAAACGATTCACCGCGGAGCGTGTTTCCGGTTTCGAACTCACGAAACTCTGGGACCGAAACCGGGACGTCGCGGAAATCGCGGCCGGAATATTTTACAACAAGCCGCAGGTCTGCGACACGCCGGACGAGGTGAGCGACGGCGTCGACCTGGTGTTCATTGCCGACTGTAACGGCGAGGGACAGGATCACCTGCAGCTGGCAACTCCCGGTTTAAAAAAAGGAGTTCCTACGTTCATTGACAAGCCGCTCGCATACAAAGTATCCGATGCGCGCAAGATGCTGAAACTGGCGAATGATGCAAGCGTGCCGCTGATGTCCATGTCCATGATGCGGGCTTCTCCGGCGGTAGCCCGCTTCCGTTCCCGCCTCGCGGAAACGGGCGGCGTCAACTTCGGTTCCGTATACGGCGGCAGCGCCAATCTCGCAGGGCTCATACATTCCATCTCTCTCGCCCAGGCAACCTTCGGACCGGGCGTACAATCCGTGCAGGCCATGCCCGGCAGGAATCAGACACTCATTCACCTCGACTATGGCGACCGGCCGGACCGGCCTGTCCACGGCGTCACGATCAACTGCGACGTGGGGATCACATTCCATTGCGGCCTGTACATCAGCGCCATCGGACACCGTCGGAAAATCGATTCCCACGACATCGGAGATTGGGAGAATCCATTCTCGGCCGCGGAAGTTTTGAAGCGTGTGCGAAAAATGGTCCGGACCGGCAAACCGACCGAACCGGCTGGTGAAATGATCGAATGCGTAGCTGTCGCACAGGCATACCGGGAATCGCTGAAAAAAGGCGCCTCTATCAAGATTCCCGCTTTGCTGCGAAGATCCGGCGCGGAAGAATTCGTTATTCACTAATTATGTGTATGAGAACGAATATCGAGCTCAATGACGACCTCGTCGCGGAAGCCCGGAAGTACAGCCGGGCCAAGACGAAGCGGGCGCTGATCGAGGAGGCCCTCACGGACTGCCAAGTGCGGAAAGACCCGGCTGACCTCCTCAAGCAGGACCGGTCAAGATGACGCCATGTGTGCTCGACACCAGCACCGCCCTCGCCTGGTACTTGCCGGAGTCTTTTTCTGATTCTGCTCGCGAGTGGCAGGCGGAAATGTTGGGCGCGACAATGACCTTCATCGTGCCCTCCCTTCATTTCCGGGAATTCGGGAACGTGCTCCGGACCCTATGTGCGCAGGCGGGAAACCGGCAGGGAGGTGCGGGACAGGACCGGAACCAGTGGACGATAACGGACGACGAGGAAGAACAGAGCCAGCAGTGAACAAACAGAAGGGACTGTGCGACAAGAGCATCCAGAACTTTTCGCCAAGAAGCGAAAAGTTCTGATGCAACACGTTCGAATCGGGTAGTCGGGACTGGCCCGAGAACGGCACAACAAAAGCATCGAAGAGATTTTCGCAAGGAAGCGAAAACTCATCACGCTGGACGTTCGGCGAGATGACGATCCCAACTAAAACGAGAACCTTGTCATGAACCACATCGAAGTAGTTCGCGACAAAGTTCTCGGAATCAGTTAGGATGGAGGTAGTTGGCGGCAAGGTTCGCGGTGTGGAGGCAGAAGGGTCAAGGCAGAGCAGGCGACATGATCGGCATCGGGCACATCGGTCTCGGCGGGATGGGGCGACTCCGGCTGGACAAGTTTCGAACGAGAAGTGACCTGAAAAGCGTCATCGCATGGTCGCGTTCGGCCGAACGACTTACCGAATACGAGGATGGAGAAGCCACCACCGACTGGCAAAAGGTGGTGGATCATCCCCAGGTCGATGCGGTGTGCGTGGCCACGCCGACCGTGACTCACGTCGAGTTCGCAGCCACCGCATTGGAGGCCGGAAAACATGTCCTGGTCGAGGGTCCGGCTGTGAACCGAGTGGACGATTTTGATCGGCTGACCGAAATGGCACAACGGAACAAACGAATCTTCTACTGCGGCAGCGACTACCGGTTTATGGAACCCTGCCAGGCGGCAAGTCTGGCAGCCGGCGGCATCGGCAACATCCTCCGAGCGCAGATGGACAGTTCGTGGTGTCCTGCCGAAGGGACCTGGTACTACGACCGGTCTGTCTCCGGAGGCATTTTCCCCTGTGCGCATATCTTTCCATTCACCTTTCTTCAGCATGCCGGCATTCCGCAATGGGTTGACGCTTCACTCAGCGACGATGGCCGGTACGGTGTCGCTCAGATCCATTACGAGACCGGCGCGATCGGCATTGCCACCGGCGGATTCCGGCGCCAGGCCACGAACGAAGTCTTCATGATCGGAACCGAAGGCATCATGCGACGAGAGCCTGACGGTTGCTATGTGATCGAGCGGGAAAGCGGGATCGAAGCTCTCCCGGTTCGGGAGGTCGATTCGGTGTTGGAGGATAACGCGGCCTTTGTTCGGTGCCTGCTTGGGGAAGAAGACTGGGAAACACATCTGCCCCGCGAACGAACCGCTCACGCTCTGGCCGCCGCCGCCCAGGAATCGGCGGAAGGCAACAAGAGAGTGATGGTAATGACCACTATTCCCCGGGTGCATTCTTGATTCGGTTCGCATCCGCGACAATCCTCGCCATAATCTCAATAGAAGCGAGGTGTTTCATGCGTGTCATCGATTCCGGAATCATACATCCCGTCGGCCCTGCCGAGTCCCTGAAAGCGCGGACATGCCCATCCGTCATCCCCCTGTCTGACGGGACCCTGCTTGCCGTCTGTAAGGCCGGATCGACGAAAGACAGCGACGACGGAACGATCCTGGTGTTTCGCTCATCCGACAACGGGGCAACGGAGCGCTTTCCTACTTCTATCCGCCCCGCCGGGAAGGCTCCTCCCCGGAGCCGGACTTCACCATCGTCCCCTCCCTGCGCATCGAGACATTCCGAGAAAGCGTGGATGACTATGAATACGCCCGAATCCTGGAAGACCTTGTTACTGTGGCCGACGCGAAAGGCGTGAATACGGCGGAGGCGAAATCCGCGCTCCGCGAAATCTCCCGCTTCTTCCCCAGCATGGTGCACTGGTCGCAAAACGACGCCTGGTTTCTCGCGTTGCGGGAACGGATTGCGCGGGCCATTGAGCGGCTTCGGCGTTCGGAGTAGGGCGGCCTCCGGTCGCGGTTTTCGGTTGTCGGCGGATCTGAATCTCAAATCTGGACTGGTTCGGCGGTTCATGGGACAACCTTCAAACATGAGCGGGAAGCAGGTACGGGCTACAAGATGGGCGGCCGTGTTCGCGGTGGCATGGTCGATCAGGGCGTCGGCCGCGGACTATCACGTGGACGGGGTCGACGGCCGGGACGGCGCCACCGGCGCCGCCGGCGATCCGTTGCGTCAGATCGCATCGCTGGCGGGCAGGCTCCAGGGCGGCGATACCGTGTACCTGGCGTCGGGCACTTACGATCAGCCCGTGCGCCTGACCGGCCGCGGCACCGCGGATGCACCGATCCTCATTCGCAACGCCGAAGGCCACGACCCGGTCATCCATGACACCACCTGGGAGCTTGCCGGGGCCGCCCACGTCGTCGTCGAGGGCCTGACCTTCCGGCGCTGTCCGTCGCCCGCGTTCGTGTTCGGCGAAAAGACCTGTGACAGCGTGCTGCGCCGATGCCGGCTGTTGGAGTGCCCGCCGCCCGCCGCCTCGAATCTGACCGAGCGCACGGCGTGGCTGCGAGCCATCTCCGCGCCCGGGCCCAACGCCCATCGCAATCGCATCGAGGACTGCGAGATCCGGCGCCCCTACGGTGGGTACTACGCCGTCAACGAGGGCCTGAACATCCACGAGGCCAATCATCACTGGATCGTACGCGGCAACCGCTTCAGCGGGTACATGTACGGCCTGCAGCTCGGCGTCGGGGCCCAGGGCGATCCACCCGCCTACATCACCATCGAGAGCAACGAGTTCTCCGAGTGCAATCATGCCGTGCATGTCAAGACGAGCGACAACATCGTGCGCGGCAACCACGTCCACGACATGCGGCAGGGCTACCGCGGGTACGGCACGGGCATCTATCTGCGCGGCGGGTCCCGCACCGTCGTCGAGAACAACCGCATCGAACGGGCCGAGTGGGCCGGCGTACGCATCAACGGCACCGACCACCTGGTACGCAACAACGTGATCATCCACACGGCGGTCGGCGTATGGCTCTCTTCCCATTCCTACGGCGGGGCGGGCCCCGGCAACTGGATCGTGCACAATACCATTGCCGGGTCCGTCGTCCCGATCTGGCTGGAAGGCGCCGCCAACGCTCACGTGTTCAACAACATCCTCGCCGCCGGCGCGCGGCGCGGCGCGGGCATCTACGTGGACGGTCGCGGCATGACCAATCCCGCGGCGGACTGGAACCCGGCCATGTACAAACGCATGGCCGGCGACCAGCCGGCTTCCGCCCGGTTAGTGGGCGCCGATTACAACCTGTTCTTCAACGCCACGCCGCCCAGTTTCGAATGGCTGTTTGAAGAATATCCCAAGTGGCACCGCCACTACCGCACGTACGGCGGGCAAAACCTCGAAGCCGACCCGCACTTTGTCGACCGGGAGGGCGGGGACTTCCGCCTGCGGCCCTACAGCCCCGCCCGCGCCGCCGGGCGGCCCCTGCCCAACTGCCCCGCCGACCTTGCCGGCATCGCGCGCCCCCCCTTCAGCCCGGACCTCGGCGCCTACCAGGGGGGAGTCGGGGCCACTCCTTGAAATATGACCTTGTCGACGGATCTGAATCCCAATCGCAATTACCATCCAGGTCGATTAAGATTGCGGGATTCAGATTGAGATTCGGATTGGAGAAATCAGGGTTCTCGCAGGCAAGTTCGATATGAACAAGAAAAGGCACAATGAGGTCGCGGACATCATGGACGCGCTCTTTGCGTTGGATTCCCGGGCGCGATGTGTCTTTGCGCCGGATGCCGCGGACGATGCCGCGGCGGATCTGCTCGAACTCGCCGGCGACCTCCTCGCCGCCTACGAAACGCCGACCGGGGACATCTATTGTCGCGCGTCGCACCCCATCAGGTTGGGCGCCGCCCGCGGAGGTAACCGCAGGCTATCCCCGACGAAACGGCGAACGGTGGGAACGGCCCAGGTTGATCGTGGGGCCCGACGGCGTGGCGTGGCTTTTCTACCTCGGTCAGGAGCGGCGCATGGTATTTGCGCATCGGGATCTGGGCGGCGCATGGGGGCCGCGGTTTGATGTGCCGGGAATCCATTATGCGGAACCGTTCAATGACGGCTCCGTCTACGAAGAACGGGCGCCCCTGGCATCCTATGACGTGGCGGTGGATCCAAGCCGGAGCGCGCTGCGCGTCGCGCTGGAGAGTCTCGACGCCTTCTGGACTTTCCCGCCCCCCCAGACCTGGCCCCCCGATACTTTCGCTTCCCCGGGTAATGATCCAGACCTCACACCGGGCAACAACGAGAACTTTCCGCTTCACGCGACACACGAACTTCCTCTCGGCGCCCCCCGCGCACGTCCGGGCGCATCGGTACTTTTCGTGGACGACCTGGAAGTGGCCGAGGTCGAGGGACTTTCCTGGTCTCCGGAAGCCGCCGAGAAGCACGAAGACAATCCCATCCTCCTCGCCGGAGAAAACGCCTGGGACAGTATGTCCATCAATTGCTGCGGCGCCACGGTGCTTCACTACGACGACGCACTCCACTGGTGGTACACCGCGTTCGAGTACCCGGGAACAACTGCCCCGGGGATGGCGAGACACCGGAGATGGCGAAGTGGGACGAACCCGGCAAGCAGATCATCCACGGAGGCCTGGCCCGGATCGGGCTCGGTCGCTATGCGGGGTTCCAAGTGGATTCCAACACGGAAGCCGCGACGCTCACCACCGTCCCCATCGCGCCCACCAATGGGCCCACGCTCCCGCCCCTTGCGGTAAACGCCCGGGTCCATACAGGCGGCAACGTAACCGCGGCCCTGCTGGATGCGGAAACCCTGGCTCCCTTGCCCGGATGCGCCGCCGGAGACTGCCTGCCCATGGACACCGACGCCGTCGCCGGCCCCATTCGATGGGAAAACCGTCTCGACGCCGCGATGCCCGACCAACCTTTTCGTATCCGGTTCTACGTGACCGGGGCCCACTCCAAACTGTTCGGCTTCTCCTGGGAGAGTAGCGGGTGAGGTGAACAACGGATCTTCTTCACTCGATCGTCTCCCGAATTACGGACAACGCAATCTCCACACTTCGCAATCCATCGAAGGCCGAGCAGGTCAAATCACGCTTTCCATCGATCGTCTCAAAATACACTTCTATCTCCTCGGCAAAGCCATTGCTCGGAATTGTTTCCAGGCATTGCCACTCCCCATCGGCCGGTTGGAACTTCAGTGCCGCGGGTTTTTCGTAATCGTACAACAGCCGCCCCTTCGTCCCCATCACTTCAATGGTGCATTTAGCGACCCCTGCATGCCAGGACGCCAGGGCGGTACCCAGGACGCCGGATAAAGATTTCATGGTCAGGATCGATGCGTCCTCGACATCCGTGTCGTCAAAATGCCGGTGCCACACGCAGTGCTGATCAATGACATCGCCAAAGAGATATCGAAACAGATCGATGGAGTGAATACTGGTATCCATCAACGTGCCGCCGCCCGCGACGGATCGCTTGCTGAACCACGTTTTGTCCATCCCGAAGGCGGGAGCGCAAAAGGTGTTGTCAAACCAGATGATGTTGCCAATGTCCCCTGAATCGATCCTGGACTTCAACTCATTGATCGCGGGAAGAAATCGATGGCGAAAACCGACCATCAGAGGGGCCTCGCTTGCGGCAGCAATCTCGCACAGGCGTTTTCCGGATTCGATGGAGTGAGCCAATGGCTTTTCACACAACACTGGCATATTCTTTCGCAATGCCCGCGTAGCGGCCTCTTCATGCGCCACGGGCG
Source organism: Kiritimatiellia bacterium (assembly GCA_963578625.1). GTDB lineage: Bacteria > Verrucomicrobiota > Kiritimatiellia > SLOV01 > SLOV01 > CAUZEO01. Next base: position 12,140 of record CAUZEO010000086.1, read on the forward strand.
GCGTACAGATACTGATCGCCTCGAGCCCCGGATGATTCAGAAAATCTTCCAGGTCAGAATAGAGGGCGGCATTTAGCGATTTTTGCTTTTTCAGGGCTTCTGCGCCGGCCGCGTTCACATCGTGAAGAGCAACAATCTCGGCATGGTTTGCACGATATCCGTCCACATGAGCCCTGGCGATTCCGCCACACCCGATGATACCGACTTGTTTCGTCATATTTCTATTTCTCGACCAAGGAGCTTTATGAGCCGCCCGACATTTTATAGACGTGGTGCTCGCCACGACCCGGATCCGGCCGGGGAGGTCGTCGGGATCCTCCGGCGCCTTCATCAAGAATCGCAAACCAGCGTGCATGAGGCAACGGCCTTGTGACCGGCTACATGGCGATCCACTGGGGTTGCGTCCCGGTGCTCCTCCTGTTCGGTCGAGTCCTGATTTAAAGTTGTCACATTGTTGGGTTGTGTGATTGTTGTTTCATCGCTGCTCTCCCCGAACGTGGAAATTCGAAATTGAGTATTCGGCATTGGTGCTTCTTGATCATGATCCATATTTGCACGCCATTTATGGACTAAAGTCAACGATGCACGGCAGGCGGCTACAGCTTGATTCACAACATTCCTATTACTAGACGGTTATATTAATTTTGTGGTTGTATCATGAAACAATACATCAGAATGTGGGGCAAAACGGTTTGGGCGGCGCCACCTACGACATGCCGCTGGGACTGGTGTGGAAGTTGTGCAACGACGTCTCGAAACTGGTTTCCGCTCCAATTTATCCATAATGGAATATCGTTCAATTGATGGCCTTTCGAAGCCGGTGTCGCGTCTCATTCAAGGGACGATGCTGCTGAATACCAGGGATCCGGATGCCGCGTTTGCTTTGCTCGACGCCGCGATGGAATCCGGTTGTACCACGCTGGATACCGGACACGTTTATGGTGGCGGCGAATCCGAACGCATTCTCGGCAAGTGGATGAAGTCCCGCGGAAACCGGGACCAAGTTGTGCTCATCAGCAAAAGTGCACACCACAATGTCGATCGCAGGCGGGTCACTCCTTTTGACATTTCAGCGGACATTCACGATTCCCTGGCCCGTCTGCGCACAGACTACATTGACCTCCACCTGCTCCACCGCGACGATCCAGCCGTGCCCGTGGGCCCGATCGTCGAGGCGCTCAACGAACATCTTGCGGCCGGCCGCATCCGTACGTTGGGCGGATCCAACTGGCGGTCCGAGAGAATCCAGGAGGCGAACGCCTACGCCCAAGCGCATGATCTCACGCCCTTCGTTTCCAGCAGCCCGCACTATAGCCTGGCGGAAGAGTTCGACGTGCCCTGGGAAGACGGCGTCAGCATTACGGGCCCGAAAAACCAAGAATCGAGAAACTGGTATCTGCAGACCCAAATGCCGGTGCTGGCCTGGTCCAGCCTGTCCGGCGGTTTCTTTTCCGGCCGGATAGATCGCGAGAATCATGCGGATCTCATGGAACCCAACGTCCGCGCCTTTTGCCACGAACCAAATTTTTTGCGGTTGGACCGGGTCGTGGAACTGGCGGCGCAAAAGAGCATCTCCGTACCGCAACTCGCCCTGGCATGGGTGCTGCACCAGCCACTAAACGTTTTTCCGATCGTCGGCGGCGCGACTCCTGAAGAACAGCAAGCGAATCTCGAGGCGCTCAAGATCGAATTGACGCGCGAGGAATCGGATTGGCTCGACTTGAAATCGGACCGCAGGTGATATGCCAACGACTATCGGTATAGATACAGGTGGAACATTTACGGATCTCGTCGCCTTGGCCGATGATGGTTCCGTCCAGGTTACCAAGTATCCATCCACCCCGGACGCTCCCATGCAGGCATTTTCAAACGTCCTGCTGAAAAGCACGGTCGAGATTGCGGACATCGAGCGCATCGTGCATGGCACCACGGTCGCCACGAACGCCGTCATCCAGCGCAGCGGCGCCCGGGTCCTGTTGATTACAACGGCGGGCTTTGAAGACATTCCCTTCATTCAGCGTCTCAACCGCCGCCGCGAATATGATCTTCAGTGGCTGAAGCCGCGCCCCCTGGTGCTTCGACGCGACTGCATCGGAGTGAACGAGCGGATCGATTCGGAAGGAGAGGTAATTCAGCCGCTCATTCCTGATTCCCTGGAGTTGTTGCGACAGGCGATCGAGGAACGATCCGCAAACCGGTCGGTCGAAGCAATCGCGGTCTGCCTGCTTTTTTCATACCTGAATCCGGATCACGAGCTCGAGATCGGACACTTTCTGCGGGAGTCGTTTCCGGGCATTCCGGTTTCGTTGTCCTGCGAGATTGCACCGATCTGGCGTGAGTACGAACGTGGCAGCACGACGCTGACGGACGCCTACGTAAAGCCGCTCCTGGTCGGATACTGCGCGGAAATTTCCGAGGCGCTCCGGGACCTGGGCGTGACCGGGCCCTGCTCTCTGCTCAAATCGAACGGGGGAACCTGCGGGCTGGCCCGCGCACCGGATCGTCCCGTCGACGCGCTGCTATCCGGGTTGGCCGGCGGCATCGTCGGGGGCCGCTACTTCGCCAGCGGCGCCGGTTTGGACAATGCCATCACCTTTGACATGGGTGGAACCAGTTGCGACGTGGGCTTGATTACGGACGGAGCGCAGGCATTCACAACGGAATTCGAAATCGAATGGGGATTACCCGTTGCCATTCCCGTGATCGAAGTTCGAACACTGGGTGCGGGCGGCGGCTCCATCGCGTGGATCGATAAAGGGGGCATGTTGAATGTGGGTCCCCGGAGCGCGGGCGCCGTACCGGGCCCGGCCTGCTACGGAACCGGGGGAACACACCCTACCGTAACAGACGCAAACCTGGTGCTCGGGCGCCTGAACCCGGCGTACTTTTTGGGCGGCGAGCTGCCGATCCATTGTGATAAAGCGATGGACGCTATCCAGCCCCTCGCAAACAGCATGGGGTGTCCGGTCGAGCAGGCGGCGATGGCGATCATCGACATCGCCGACGAGAATATGACCAACGCCATTCGACTACTTACCATTGAGCGGGGTATCGATCCCCGGGAACATGCCCTCGTCGCATTCGGAGGCGCGGGCCCCCTGCACGCCGCATCCATCGCCCGGAAACTGGGTATTCGAACGATCCTCGTACCTCCTCATCCCGGATTATGCTCGGCGTTCGGCGCCGCCATCTCCCAACTCCGCATCGAAATGGTACAGACCATTGCCGCCCGGGAAGCAGACGTCGATGACGCTCGCCTCCAGGCTGGATTTGACGCGATGCTGCAGAAGAGTCGATCGGAGATCGCCCGCGAAGGCCTGGTCGGCGAACCCCGGGAATCCCTGGTGATCAGCATGCGATACGGCCAACAAAACTATGAGCAGGATATCGCCTACAATGCCGGAGACGGCCTGGCGGATGCCGTGGAACGCTTTCATCAGCGGCATCACGAGTTTTACGGATATCATTTCGAAGACGAACCCATCGAACTGGTACACCTGAAGGTCTCGGTATCCGAATCATCCCCGGAACCGGAGATTCAATTGCAATCGAGGGAGGCGGATGACGGAAACAAGGGGACGCGAAGCGTTATCCAGTCAAGCG
>CAUZEO010000087.1:0-15695 GCA_963578625.1 Kiritimatiellia bacterium
GGGCAAGCAGGAGTTTCTCGACTTGGCACTGTCCGAAGATCCTGCCCGCCGCGTTCTCATCGCGGGCACCTACAACTGCCATCCGGTTCCAGTGGCCGCTGCTACCGCTTGCCTGACGAAACTGGGTCGTCCTGCGCTGAAACTGTACGATCATCTCGAATCGTTGGCGGCCCGGCTGGAGGAGGGGCAAAAGAAGATTTTTGACCACCACCGAATAGCGACCACAATCGTGCGCCAGGGAAGCGCGCATTGCGTATATTTCATGGAGCATGCCCCCTCAAACTGGTGGGAAATTGCTACCGGGCATGACATGAAGTTCGATGCTGCGTATCGCTCGGCGCTGATTGATCGGGGCATTTACAATTTTCCGCTCGCCACGAAACAGGGTAGTATCAGCTGTGCGCACTCGGTCGAGGACATTGACCGCACTCTGAATGTGACCGACGAAGTCGTAGGGCGTCTGTCTTAAACAACGATGTGAGCGGGGAAAGGCTTGAAGTGATGGCAATTTCGCTTCTTCTGTGTGACCAGCATCCGGACGGGCGTCCGGTAGCCACTTGCCCGGTTTGTGGAAAGACCGTGTGCTCCGATTGCATTCGGACCTACGGTTATTTCTGCAGCGAGGAGTGCCGGACCGTGTATGGCGCGGACGAACCCGGGTCGGGGGAAGCGGACGAGCACGCGAACTGGGAGGAAGCTGAGGCTCTGGGGCGTTGCCTTGGAGCCGGGTTAAAGATTGTCTTCCTGGTCCTGGTCGCGCTGGTGGTGGCGTACGTCGTGATGCCCTTCGGCGTCGAGGTCTCCTGAACCGCCGCCTGACGCGTTGGTCATGGAGCGCCTGTTTCTCGAACTCGACGAGCATGCCGGGGATTGGGCGATCGGCCCGCCGCCCTGCGCTCTTCATCGCGAATCGGACGCGACAGGGATCTGCGGCGGCTGCCGTCGTCCGGTATGCCGCGAATGCATCGTTCCCATTCTGGGGGACGTACGTTGCGGCAGGTGCCGCCCACGGTGGGCGCGGCGGCTGCCGTCTCCGCTTTCCGCGACCGGTTCCTTTCTGCAGACCGTCCTGCGCCGTCCCTGGGCCGCGGCGGTAGTCCTCTTTTTTTTAATCGCAGGAGGGGACCCTGGTTCTCATGCCGAACGCCTTCCGGCCGAAGGAACCTGCCTTGCCGGACTGGCTCGAGGACGCGACGTTACGCGCGCCGTTGCTGCAACGCGCTTTCCGGCTGATCCACGCGGGAAACCTGTTTTCAGATCGTCACAATACCAGCCGGGCCGAGCGATGCTATGAACGGGCCCTGTCGGCCTGCGCCGCGTACAATGAAGTAAACCCGGACTCCGGACATCGCACACAGGTACAGTTGGGTATCGGACGATTGCTGGAGAAACTGAACCGTCTCGACGAGGCAGCAAAGCTCTATCGCGAAATATTGGAAGCTGATTCGCTCCATGCCACGGGCGTTGCTCACTACTACCTGGCGCAACTGAGCGAGTCCACTATGAAAGATACGGATGCGGCTTGTGCGCACTACGAAATGGCGCTCCAGATCGTAGAAAACGAAGACGCCACGCTGGATCGTCTCATTGAGTTTTACGCTACCGATCGGGTGGCTGCGCGGGATCTCTACTCAGTCGCTGCTCTCACCGATACCGTGACCAGCCCGGGAGTGGTGCGGGAAGAGATTTACGCGGGGCTGGACCGGTGCGGCGCCGGCGACGCAGCCCGGCCCAAAGATCCGGCGCGTATTCTACAGGTGGGCGGGGAGTAGCGTACGATGCTTTTTCCCTATCATATTGAATATGAATACCGCCGATGGCCGGTGGCGACGTTGGGCGTGATCGGATTCACAACGCTGGTGTTTCTGGTGCTCCAGTTGATGCCGCCGGACAGTCGATTCGTGATGCTGTACCGCTTCGGTTTTCCTCCGGAGGATTTCTCGCCGATCTCCCTGGTCTCGTCCACCCTTTTTCACGCCGGTTGGCTGCACTTGATCGGGAATATGTACATGCTCTGGTTATTCGGCCGCCCGCTGGAGGATCGGATCGGTCGTCCGGCTGCTATTGTATTCTATTTCACCGCGGGCGCGGTCGCGCTTGTCGCACACGCTCTGCTGACACCCGCACTGTACTGGGATGTGCCCGCGGTCGGCGCCTCCGGCGCGATCGCCGGTGTTCTGGGGGCATCGCTGGCCGTGTTTCCTGCGCTGCGCGTCGGTTGTGTGGTTCTCCTTTTCGAGTTTCGTCCGGTGGGCATTGTGAGACTGCACGCCGCGTTCGTACTCGGTTTATGGTTCCTTATTCAGCTCATTTTACAGGAAGCGCTCGGCGGTAATCCGCAGGCTACCGGGGTGGCATACGGCGCACATCTGGGCGGATTTCTTTTTGGGTACATGCTGTTCGGAGTCCTTTCCGTGGCGCGGTCCGCGCGCCGGGACTGGGCCGTATTGCAATGGCAGATCGGGTTGCGGCGAAAGGCAGCCGAGATCGTTCGTGGTGAAACTCTTCCCGACGTGGTCACCGACGATCCCGCCTTGCGACAAATGGTTTTTCTCAAGACCCCGGGGATGCATGGTGATGCGGAGGAGATCGCCGGCTGGATCCATACGTTGAATGTGGACCATCGGCCCGCACAGTGCGCCTCCCTGGTGGTGTCGTCAGTTCGGGCCGACGGTCTTTTTGACCGGCTCCCACTATCCGCGGTGGTGAAGGGTGGCAGAGCACTGATTACGCTTGGATACTCCCCCTATGCCTGTCGCTTGCTCATGAATCGATTGCGAACTGCTGAACCATTCGATGCGGCGGGGTTGCTGTACGAACTCGGGGCGCTTTTTTCCGCCGAGGGAAACAAGGAACTAGCGATCAGATGTTTGCAGGATCTTGTGGTGCTCGACGGTGCAAGTCCGTTGGGCGAGTCCGCAAAGTTCATGCTCGATGATTTGCGAACCAGCGTGTCCAAATCGTAGCGCGGAGTTCACCCTAAGGATGCAAAAGAATGATGCCGTTGCGGTCGCATGATTGAAAAACCCCGCCCGCAAGGGGCGGGGTTTTGGCGAGGTGAACTGAGGCCAGTTCAATGATTCGGTACATCGCAGATACAGGACCCCAAGGGGGGGGGGGTATTTAACGCTTGCGCCAATTTCACGGACCGTGAAACTTCGCGTCGTTGTTCCAGGCTCATGTTCGAGCTGGGATTGCAGGCTGAAACAAGATGAGTGGCAATATCTTTTGAATCGTTGGGATTCAGTTCGCAGTCGGAACCGATTACTCCACCCGTGGCCATTCACTGCGGAACCTCGGTAATCCAAAAGCTGCGCGCCATATCCGTTGCAGCCGTTCCTGCAAAAACGCAGAGTCGTTCGCAACGTTAAGGGTGAACTCCGCGCTACGGGGCGGCGAAAGGCTCGGTTACGAAATTGCTTACCCCGGGGATTCCTGGCTGGGGGGCTTCATTCCCGAGTTGCACGGATACCGGGTTCCGGTGATAGATCTTGCAGTTCTCACAGTAGTAGTAATTCTTGCTCTGCGCACCCGCGGACTGGGCCACGTTCGCCGCCGGCTGAGCATGGATTTTTCCGCAGTCCGGGCATGGCGTGCCCGCCGATTCTTCTTTTTCGCCGTTCAGTCCTTTGATCGATTCCGTCACTGCGATGTTGTACAACGGCGAATCGGGCAGGGTGATGTCGGCGCCGGCAGGGGGTCGCCGGAGTCCGGCTCCCACCGCGGTGGCGACCAGGGCCGCTCCGGCCATCAAGATCAAGAGTTGCTTCGTGGTCCACGTTTTCATCATTCACCTATGGGGTAACGTCTTCGCTCGGACCGTCGTCCGGTACAATATCATCGTTGCGACCGAACAACCAGTCCATGAGCTCGAATTCTTCCGCGTATCGCTCGAGTTGAATCTCCGACGGCTTGACTTTTTCGCTGAATCCCATTTGTGAATCGCTGAATTTCTCCGCCGGGACCACGACGGCAATGCGCCGCCCGCCTTCCTGAAGCCGGACCTCTCCATCCGGCCAGCAGGCTTCGACTTTGGCCAGGTTCGCCTCCTCTTTGATCACGCCGGATTTCCGAATCGAGGCCATGGCATCCTCCTGGGCCATATTCGTCGATACCGATACCATGAGCAGCAGGTGGTCGGCAGTGGAAAGGGGTCCCGGGCCGAGTTTCTCCAGCAGTTCGAGATGTTTTTGCTCGCGAATGATCAGCCCCATCCCGGTGTCCGTCTGCTCGGACTCGTTGAGCATGTGAAAAAGGGTGTTTTTCTGGTCCGGGCCGTGAAGGTAGAAACCCGAGTACATGCCGGTTCGCAGGACCCACTGAATGAACACGTCATATTTCTGATCATACGACGCCTCCGTCACGAACGTCCGGAGGGTGTAGGGATCGTCGTCAGGTTCGGTGGCAAAAAACATGAATTGCATGGGCTGGGCTGGCTGAGGAAATTCCGCGCGTGCCTGCTCCGCGAAGATGCAAATCGCCCAGGCGAGGGACCAAGTGACGATGGCTGCCAGGATCGTTCCCATCAGCCGGCGGGGATGCCCGGTGCGCCAGAAAAGGTATCCGAGCAGGATCAACGCCGCCAGCCACGCCAGCCGCTTGATTGGCGTGGTGAGGGGTCCGTCGCTATGATTCAGCCATCGCATGCCGTTGAGCAGATATTCGTATTTGCCGGGATAAAAGATTTCGAAGTTTGAAAAGACGGTGCTGTCGGCGAATGCAAGAACGCGTCCCTGTCCATACCGGGATGAAACTGACGAGGAAAATTCTCCGGTGCGCATCTTCGGGTCGTCATTCGGCGGTGGATAAAAGTTGTTTACGGAGTAAATGGCGCGAAGGGACTTGGCATGGCTGACCCGGAAGATGGTTCGGGTGGAACAGGAGGTCGGCTGAATCGATGCGGGCCCGCGGAACTTGAAGAAGGTCATCCCGTGTAGAAACTGGGAGTGCATGCGGGGCACGTCATAGAGCTGGAAAAAATCTTCATCGAGATCGAAGAGTACGTCATCGCGAAAGATGAAGCCGAAGGGCCGGCACACGGTGTTGAGGTGGGTGGTGGTTCCGAACACGTTGGTGTGATCGCCGACAAGAAGGATGCCGCCTCCCTTTTTCACGAAAGCGTGAATCGCGCTCAGTTCGTCCGCCGTAAAGGCCCGGTCGGGATCGTAGATGACCAGTGCACTGGCGGTTTCAAGCTCTTCGGGCGTGATCCGCGTCTTGAGCTCACGGGTCGGATAGTAGCCTTCAAACAGGCGTTTCATGCAGGCGTAGTTGTATCCGGCCGCGGGCCCGTACCATTCCTTGTCGTAGGGCCGGTCTGTTCGCGACCACTGGGCATGGTAGGTGTTGATCACGACTTCGCCGTCCTTCCGCGATCCCGATGGTTCCCACTGTACGACGGCGGCGAGGATGAACAGAACGGCAAGAAGCCAGGGCCGCCGGGGCAGCAGGCAAGAGGGCGCATCCTGTTGGGACGCACTGGAACCGCAGATTTGTTTTTGCAGGATGACGGCGGCTGCCACCAGGAAAGGCGCGTAGAGCATCGCGATCAAGTTCAGCTTAAAGAAGGGAAGAATCGGAAGTTCTTCCGTTTCGTACCCGATAAACTCGGAGAGGAACAGAAAGAGAAGAGTCGAGAGGACCCAGCGCAGCAGCATCGCGCCCAGCACCACGCCGGCAATCCATCCGGTTCCTCTCGCCGCCGCCCTGAAGTCCGGAGCGGAAAAGAGAAGGTAGGTAAGGCCAATGCCTGAAAAGAAAAGTGGGGTAAGCAGCCCGAGGGTATCCAGGCCCACCGGAAAAACCAAGGGGCCGGCCATGGTGCTCATGTGAATCTGGCCCCCGAAGGCGCCGGCCGATACGTGCACCGCGCGTAGCAGGAGGGCCGTCGCATGGGCGAGCAACGGGATGCCGTCTTTCCAGCGGGTCGTCGCATCGATAAAAAACGCATGGAGTGTGGCCCCGACAATGAGTGCGCCCACGTTGACCAGGAGAATTTCGCAGAGTCGTCCTCGAATAGACGGGGATCTTGATCTCGACCAGCAATAGTCGGGAGCCAGCGAGACTACCCAGAGGGCGATACCCGCCGCCGGCTGAATCGTCATCAGCACCAGGGCATATGCCTTCAACAGGATAGAGAGGAACATCAAGGTGCTGTCCCCTCATCTGCCGGCCGGCTTCGGGATACGAAATCCAGCATATTGCGAATGAACTCGATATTCTGCTGAGAGTACTGTTCGTGGCTTTCCACGTTTTTGTTGTGGAAGAACTCCGAATCCGCCACCAGGAAGAATCGGCCGGTCCCGACCGGCACATCCACCATCAGGGGCCAGTCCCCGTAAATCGAGACGACGGTGGCATCGGGGTTACTCACGTCGATGGGCCAGGCGCTGAAATACTGAATCGGTTGATTGAAAGCGGGCCGGTCAAAGAATCGGCCGAGGGGCAGATTCCGAATGCTTAATCCCAGCGGTTCGAGTAGCTCGCGGTTATTTTCGTAGTGATGAGCGCCGCAGGCCATCACGACCACGCCGCCACGATCCATGAAGTCCATGATCTGCTTCCTCTTCGAAGCCGAAAAGGACTGCCGGGGCGCATTGAGGATCAGGAATTTAGCGTTGTCCAGGTTTTCCCGGTTCCAGTGGTTCTGCGTGACCGGCAGCAAACCGTAGCGAAGGAAACTGATGGACAGCCCGTACAGCGCCTCGCCCATGCTTCCGTGTTTGGACGCGTAGGGATGGTGAGAGAAGTCGAATACCGCGAGTTTCTCTCGCCCGAGATTCTGATCGAAGGGAATCAAACCAGCGGGACGGTGCGCGATCAACGAAATGACGGCCAGCGCGGCGATGGTTGCCGGCGCCGCGGTTTCCCTCGCCAGTAGCGACACCGCCAGCAGGGCAAACACGCCCAGGATGGACAGGATGCCGATGGTTTTTCCGTTGAACCACGCATAGCGCGCCGGTTCTCCAAACCAGGTGAGGGCTGACCGCAAGATTTCGTTCGATCGATTCAGATTGTTGTTAAAGAAACTTGTGGTGTCCCCGAACACCAGCACCTTGCCTTTCCCCACATGTTCACCGGCCACCAGGACGAGGTCGCCCAATCTTTCCGTCGCCTGGTATTCGAAGTCTCCGAGATGACCCTTATCCTCGACATCCACATCTGTGCCCCAGTCGCCGTAGGCGAATCGGCCCATCACCAGCGGCCGCGCCGGGGGTTTCAATTCCAGGGAGGCGCCGACGAGGATCGACAGCCGGTTCTCCGCGGGATCCTTCAACGAGGAGAAGGCGGTGCCTTCCCGGAGGCGATAGGAGTTGAACCATCCCTGCGGCCAGAACTGGGCGGAGTCGTTATTAAAGGAAATGTGGGTTGGCTCGAGTAGATCGTTGATGTGGTTCCGGCCGTTTTTAATGAATGTGTGATCGCCCAGGACCCACAGACCGCCCCCGGCGTGAACGAATGACCAGAGGCGCTCCGTCTCCTCGGGTGTGAGCGGCTCATCCAGATTGGTGGTGATCAGAATCTGATCCGGGTCCAGTTTTTCAGGGATTTCCTTAACGACCACCGAATCGCAGCCAAAGAGCCGCGAGTACTCCGGAAAAAAACCGTACATTCCCCCGGCGGCTCGCCCGAACCGGGTGTAATCCGGTTTGGTGAAACTCACCACGCCGCGTTCGAGAAACACGAGCCGGGACGGGGTTGCCTTGCGAATTGCGACCGGAGGGATGACTAGCAGGAGGAGGACGACGGAGGAGGCGGCGAATACAAGCGACCGTTTTCCGGTCCATTTGCCAGAATTTGCCGTCGCCTCTTCCGCGGGGTCCGGGGATCCTTTTCTCACGTCGTGGTGCAGGAAAAGATAGGCGATTGCGTGCACCAGGCACGCCAAAGCCGGGTAAACCAGGAGAGCGAGGTTTTTCAGGTACCCCCAGAGCACGGCGAGATTGAAGGAATCTCGGAACTTCAGTTCCCAGGTGAGATCCGGCGCCGTATTAACTTTGTATACAAGGAACGCCGACAGGAATGCGTTAAGCAAGAGGGCGACAATGAGAAATGCGCCGGTGCGAAGTTTCGATATCGCGTTGCGATTCCAGGCGTGAATCGACAAGCTGAGGAATAGAAGCAGGCTGCCGATATTGAAGTAGGTAAATCCTAGGTTCAGCGATGCGCCGGTGATCCACCCGCTGATCATTGCGGAAAAATCGCTCAACGACTCTAGCACCTGGTACCCGAGCGGGGAAAAGAAGAGGTAGAGATGAAGGAGGGTGTAAAAGACAACGCCCTGGACGATTGCCGGAGAAGCGACTCCGGCGAGAGACCAGATCCACAGGTGCGCGAAGACGAGGAGGAGGATTTGAGCCGTGTTCGGCAGGGGGAGCGCCGCGTTGGCCACGATGACGAGGAGGAGGATCGGAGCACCGCGCAGCAGCTTGGCTTTCGGCCAACGGCAAAAGGGGAGGGCGAGCAGGCCGTAGATCAGAAAAAGCCGAATTGCGGGGGTTATATAGCCGACAAAGTCAAAAATAAGGGCGAGGGGAGCTAGAAAAAGAAGGGATCCCAGCATTCCCGCCACGGTGTTGGCGGCCTGAATGGACATCGTCTCCTTCGCCCCCCCGTCGGGCTCATCGGTGCCAATTTCCGGGCTCAGCCGGCCTTCTGGTTGCTTATCCATGCCTGCTTCTTGAATTGAATCTGACGCCGCCATGCTACTGTTGATAAGTCCCCAGAGTCAATGGATGGAAATACCCTTCACGTTCAAGTTTGTAACGTTTTGTCTATGAACGCTTTACGAGTTGATCTCTGAACTTGTCGGTCTCTTCGCCGGAACAACTTCGCCGCATTCTGGACTACAGTCGACCTGTTCAAAAAAAACTTCCTTTTTTGCTGCAAGAATCTGGCGGGTCATTCCAGAAATAGAGACCGTAAACCTAAAAAGACATGAAGTGTGTGCACACTTAGTAGTGGTTCGTCGAAGCGTTTATCTAGAAAAGGTGGAGCCATGTCTATCTCGCAACGTCTCGTTCAGTCGCGCCGACTGATCCTTCGAACATGTATGCTGGTTTTCTTCCCGTTGACCGGCATCATGTAGATCAATACCCAAGGGGGCAATCCTCCTCTTGCCTTCCATGTCGCGGAATTGGGTCTGGGGTCCCAGATGTGTTTCACGTTCGACTGGTCAAAGCCCGGGGACTATTTCCAGGAAGTCTATAACCACGATACCGACGTATGGGAACCGTTGATGGGCGACTATGAAATCGAACGGAACAATACGCAATGCCCGTCCGGCGTGACCGGCTGCCCGCAACGGCACACGATCTGCCCGTCGTTGGATGCGGAAGCGGGCGGCTTTGCCTTGCCTTTTGGCCTTGGTAGCCAGAATCTTCGGGCGTGGAGATTGCCTTGCCCATCATTTTGTTTGTTGCCGGTTTTGCAGTTGGCGCCTTTGTAATCTGGAAAATAAAGCAAAAGGAGATTGAAGAACGCCAGCGCATGGAGGCCGAACTCGAACAGGCATTCAGCAGTCTCTCACGCCAGGCTCTTACCGATAATCAAAGCCAATTTCTTGACCTGGCACGCAACGAATTCAAAAAACTTGAGGACACTTCCAGTCAGCAGTTGGATCAAAAGAAGGAGCTTATTGATAATAGCCTCAAGACCATTGCCACCTCCGTAAAGCAACTCAACGAAGGCACCGCCAGGCTTCACGGGCAGGTAGAGCATTCAGCCAAGCGCATCGAGAACCTGAGTGAAACGACCGATCAATTACGGCGCATCCTTTCCAGCAGCCAGGCCCGGGGCCAATGGGGCGAGCGTATGGTCGAGGATATCCTGAACCTACTAGGTATGCTGGAAGGTAAGAATTATGAAAAACAAACCACTGAAGGCAGCGACCGACCTGATTTCACGTTCAATCTACCGAAAGGCAAACGCCTTAATATGGATGTTAAATTTCCGATAACGCATTATGAAAACTTCCTAGCCGCCGAGGATGAAGGAACGCAGATATCGGAAAAGAAACATTTCCTCGCCGACATCCGTGGCCACGTGAAAGCCGTAGCAAGCCGCTCCTACATTGATCCAGCTGGCGGCACCGTTGATTACGTCCTGCTTTTTATCCCGAATGAAAGTATCTACAGCTTTATTAACCAAGAGGATCACGAGCTCATGGATTACGCGATGGGAAAACGAATTGTTCTTTGCTCTCCCCTCACCCTTTACGCCATCCTTTCACTCGTCCGCCAATCAGTTGCCAGTTTTGCTGTTGAGAAACGCGCGGGCGATTTACAGAAACTGGTACAGCAGTTTTCCGAGCAATGGAAAAAATACAACGACAAATTTGATGCCTTGGGCAAATCACTCGGTACTACGCAGAAGCATTTTGATGAATGCAGCACCACCCGTGCCAAGGCTTTGGAGCGCCCAATGGACAAAATTTCCGGCCTGAAAATCGAAGAACCTCCAGGCATCACAGACGATTAGGCCGGTTAATCTTCTAATTGCCCGAATAAGGTGATTTTGGCAAAGGTCGTGGCACGGCGCCTCCGGCCCGTGTCCCCCGGAGCCCAAGCCGTGCTCCCAGAGCCAAAGGTCTTGGCACACATCCGACCCGCGTAGAGCAAGCTGAGCGCGAGAATTGAGCAAGGGGGAGAGTAAGGCTCTTTTCGTGCTCCTCTGTTCCTCTTTCCTTGCGCTGACACGGGCCGGAGGCGCCGTGCCACCTTCCCGTGATTCCGGGAGACAGAGGGCTAAGACAGCAACGGCACATAAGTACGCATTGTGACGGGTTGTGTTTCACCCGCAATAATCGCCGGAAAATATTTCCACATTTTTTTGAGCTACGAGGAATAGATTTTCAAAGGGATCGACCGGAGAAGGGTGACATGAAGTTTGTTCGAAAAGTGAGTAGAAACACAAACCATAGGGAGGTGGAGCAATGTCCATTTCGCAACGCTTACTGCATTCCCGTCGTCTAATCTTCCGCACCTGTATACTGGTCCTTGTGTCTTTGACCGGTATTCTCTGGATTAATTCCCAGGGTGGGGTCGGAGGTGGAGGACCGGATTTTCAGATCGAAACTGTTGACTCGTTATCTCAGCACTGTATCGAATTCGATTGGAGTAACCCCGGGCATTACTATCCGGAAATCTACAATCCCGTCACCGACGAATGGGAACCTGCCGCCAATTATCATATTGAGCAGAACGACACGCGGGGTCTCATGTGTCTCGACAACGACGATCTCCTGGATGACGCAATAATCCGGGTGGCTTGCCGTCCTGACGAGGTGCGACCGACGATCGATCCCATTTCGCCGACGCGATGCCCGAAGGTTTTTACGTCCTGCCCGGTTGCGATTACCACCTGTCCCGCTGGCGCTCTGACGAGCTGTGCGGTTGCTGCAACCAAGTGCCCGACGGTCGCGGCTCCGACGTTCTGTCCGAGGACGCCGACGATCTGTGCGGCTCGCAAGACCTCCTGCCCGAAGATTGCCACGGCCTGTCCGGTCCGGTTCACAACCTGCCCGAACCGCGCGACATTTTGTGCGGATGCGGCCGCCACGGTTTGTCCGAGCCGGCCCACCGTGTGTGTGGAGCGTCCCACCCATTGCCCGCGTAGCCGAACCTCCTGCCCTGTTTTCCGGACCCAGTGTCCCGCCGGTGGCGCACAGGTTACGGTCTGCCCGAAGGAAGAAACCCAGTGCCCCCGGGTGGGTACCGTCTGCCCGTCTGGCCCGACGTTTTGCGTTCAGGTGCCGACGGTCTGCCCGGATTCTGACGCGATCACGCAGTGTCCGAACGATACGACCCTCTGCATGAACGGAACGCAGACTCACTGCCCGGTGATCCCGACGCAATGTCCGCGCAACGAGACGATCTGCCCGGACAGCCTGACGGAGTGCCCGCGGGTTCATACGGAGTGCCCTGTCATCGTTACCGAGTGCGTGTCGACATCCGGAGGGGCGACGACGGAGTGTCCGCAGGAAGCGACGTTCTGCCCCCGGGTGGAGACCGAGTGCCCGAAGGCGGAGACATGGTGCCCCTCGCAGCACACGGAATGTCCGGTCCTGGATACCGAGTGCACGGGCGAGCCGACCCGGTGCCCGATCGAGAAGACGCGTTGCCCGGATGAGCATACCTTCTGCCCCGAGCAGGCCACCATCTGCCCGAAGGAGCAGACGGTCTGCCCGGCCACGCCGAATCCGACCGAATGCCCGGTGGAACCGACGTCCTGCCCCCGAGTGCCGACCCAGTGCCCGCGGATTCCCACGGTCTGTCCGGATGCCGCAGGCACCATGCAGACCGAGTGCCCGAAGCAGGACACGGTCTGTCCGCGGATGCAGACACATTGCCCGGCAGAACAGACCCAGTGCCCGGAGAATCGGACCGAATGCCCGGTGGAACAAGGCGGTGGTTCCAACGGGCTCCGCAGTGGCGCCTTCGAGGAAGACACAACCAACTCCGGCTCCGGGAGTTACGGCGCGCAGATAGAAGAGAACCAAACGCCTCCCGCCAGTGTCATCACCGGATCTCGTCTCGATTTTTTCACTGAACTCCACAACGACACGGAGTCTCCCTGGGGCCTCGCTTACCGGGAAATTTCCGGCCCCGATCGCCTCTATCTTTCAGACAAGAACGCGCATTGGATCGACGTCTACGGGATTCAAAAGGACATCTACCTGGAGGAGGACTACCTGAGTCATAAGCCGGAGGAGAGCTTCAGCACTACCGACATCGACTCCGCGTTCGTCCGTCCCCTCGACCTGGCCTACGCGGACATGCAGGGCGTCCCGACACTCTTCGCCATCTCCAGCGAGGATTGGAATGAAGATGGCAGCTACAACACCAGCTTGTGGCGGGTCACGCTCAACGATGGGGGGACGCCGACCGCCGAGAGCCTAGACCTGAACCTGCCGGTCTTCGGGATCG
The DNA here is from genome assembly GCA_963578625.1 of Kiritimatiellia bacterium. Lineage (GTDB taxonomy): Bacteria > Verrucomicrobiota > Kiritimatiellia > SLOV01 > SLOV01 > CAUZEO01. Next base: position 12,927 of record CAUZEO010000087.1, read on the forward strand.
ATGGCAAGGCTGTCTATGGGCTCGCCTTCGCCGATGGGCTGCTCTACGTCAGCTACGACACCAACGGCTTCAAGAGCGATACGGACAAGGTCCGCCGCGGGGTCCTCAAGCTGCGGGTCCTCTCCGAGTCGGGCAAGACCGACTGGTGGGCGGTGCTGCAAGTGGGCCACCCCATGTTGGTGGAAGGCGACGTGCCCCACGCTGCCAAGCCCTCCCGTGAGGACGAGACGGGTCAGGTCGAGAGCGTCAGCCACTGCCGGGGCCTGGCGGCGTTTGGTGCCGGCAACGCCGACTATTTCGTGGGGACAGTGTCCAACAAGCGCTTGTTTATATCCGACGCTCGAGCTGGACGAGGGGCCATCTGGTTCAAAACGGGGGCAAACAGCTCCCGGGGCCTTGCGGTCGGCGGAGACGCCCTGTGGGCCGTGCAGCAGCGCTACGTCTCCGGCAGCGGTCAGACCTGGGGCATCCAGAAAATCGCCCTCGACCCCGAACACAACGGCCCCTTCCAATCGGGTCGAGCAGTGCGGCATCTGTCTATCGAGCTGACCTCTGCCTACGTCCTCCCACCCGTACCCTTGCCGCCTTTTCTCCTTCCCGTCGATGGGTTGAAGCACAACTTCATGCGCCCGCCCTCGATGTACCAGCGGGAGAGTCAACACCGGGACCCGGAGACCTATGATATCAGATCCACGCGGGAATTTGTGCAGAGCTCTCTCAACTATTCCCCGGCGGGGGATTCCGACACCCTACAGAAATACTTCGAGGTCGCTTTCTTCGGCCTGGCCAGCTACGAGCCGGTGAAAACAACCTTCGAGTTCGATTTTTGGACCAGCAACTACGGGTTTCGCCTCTATCCTCATCGCGCCAACGATAACGCCTCGCCCTCACCGAGCTACCTGTCGAATTCGACCACGGTGTACGACTTGGGCGACACCGACACCTTCGAGGATGTCTACGAGCAGATATGCGACGACATGGCCGCGGAATACGGGTCCTCGGCGCTGGATTCAAACCCCTACTGGCAGACCCGCAATGTGCTGGAGTTCATCTTGGAGAACTACACCTACGACAACGTCAACAACCCGTACGGCTACAACCCGGCGAGCAATAAGTTGGCGCTGGTGCTCGATAGCGATGCCGACAACAACCAGATGACCTGCTCGTCCTCTGCCTTCGCGATGGCCGGGATGCTGCGCTACATCGGGATCCCCGCCCGCTGGGTGGGCACCACCCGCATGCGCTATCCCGACAATGCCACTTTTGATTCATCAGGAGAAAAAGATAGTGACGACGCCGACGGCGTCTGGGACTGGGATCTCGACGCCGACCGCTTCCTGGGCCCGGGAGAGGAGGCCGAAGACACGACCTTCCACCGCTGGATCGAGGTCTGGCTGGGAGATAACTACGGGTGGCAGCGGATGGATCCGACCCCTGAAGGCGACGGCCCCTTCGAGCTCTCCCAGTGGGAGCTGATGACCGAGACGTCCAAGACCACGGGGGTGGGCGATCTGGTGATGCAGGTGGGCAACGGCAAGGTGAGTGCTTTCCATCACTTTGACGGCAACCAACGCTACAACGCCGTCGCCAAATACGATGGGCCCCTGGGTCCTGTTGGGTGGGTCGAAGGGCTCAACACCAACCGTAGCTCAAGTTGGTCGAACGCGACGCTCCTCGCTTTCACCTCGATCCCCTCCCAGTACACGGCGGGGACGACTACGGTCAGCTGGGACGCCACCGGCCGCTGGGACATGGATCCGGAGGCCACGGTGACCCTCCAGGCCAAACAACTCACCTGCGTGGGGACGGGATGCACGGTAGCTTCCGATCCCATCACCGTGGCGGGCCGGGTCCCGGCGAGCGATGAAGTGGCACCCGTCAACCTTTGTGGCCTCTCAGCGGGCACCTACCGCTGGGAGCTTTTCAAAGACAACGACAGGCGCACCGGCACCTGCTCCGATGAGTTCACCGTCTCCGGTCCCATAGGCTGTCCCTAGCCCAATGCGTCCCCGCTCTCTCCCTTCCCGGGAGCACGGGGACGCATTCAGTGGCTTTGCCGAAGCACTCAGGCGGCCTCGGAGCGCGCTGAGTCGGCGTGGCCAACACCGCCGCTTATGAACGCAAGGCACGACTTGGCGTGGGGTCGAGAGAAAAAGCCCGTCTTCCATGAACCATGCATGCCGCCTGTTTCCACGCCGTTTCGGCGGTTCGGGAGCCTCCTGCCGGGCGCAGCGTCGGGCTTCCTGTGCCACGGGGTGCCATTCCATGTTACGGCGGGATACGGACGCATTTCGGCATGTCAGATGGTGGCAGCCCCCTCGATCCAGATTTTTGCGTTCGCCCGGGGAAGAATAGGGGGGGGCAGGTCGACCAGAGGGGGTGACATGAAGTTTGTTCGAAAAGTGAGTAGAAACATAAACCATAGGGAGGTGGAGCAATGTCCATTTCGCAACGCTTACTGCATTCCCGTCGTCTAATCTTCCGCACCTGTATACTGGTCCTTGTGTCTTTGACCGGTATTCTCTGGATTAATTCCCAGGGTGGGGTCGGAGGTGGAGGACCGGATTTTCAGATCGAAACTGTTGACTCGTTATCTCAGCACTGTATCGAATTCGATTGGAGTAACCCCGGGCATTACTATCCGGAAATCTACAATCCCGTCACCGACGAATGGGAACCTGCCGCCAATTACCATATTGACCAGGACGACAGCCGATGTCTGATGTGCATCGACGATGCGAATCTCCCGGAAAATGCATTGTTCCGGGT
>CAUZEO010000088.1:0-15525 GCA_963578625.1 Kiritimatiellia bacterium
CTTCTTCCACACCCCTGAGATATTTAAAAGCAGACACGCTATCGACATGAAGATTCGCCTGCAAGCCTGAATGCAATAAAGGGAACAACTTTAACGCCTTTATTCTTCCGCCGTCCTCGAAGGCCATCGTGCGTTTCGCGTTGAATCTACTAGCATTAGTAATGCCAAGGATTACAATACCCACAGTAGTTTGTTTCGTAACATTCTGTATATAAATAGTTTATGAGTTGATGCTGTTGTTCCTGATTTGTGGCCTGCAAGCCAAATAAAGACGAAAATGTATCGATGCTGGCCAAAAACTACATTTATGTCCTTTTGTGGCTCGTGATTGATTAAGTTGGCGCATTAGGATTCAGATAAACCATAAAGTGACTTCATGCTCTTAGGTTCACATCTCAGTACGTCCGGTGGTCTTCACAACGCGCTCAAAGATGCCCGGGAATACGGATTTCACGCCACGGCCCTGTTTGTTCGGAGCCCGCGGCAGTGGAGTGCTCCCCCGCTCACCAGGGAAGCGATCGCCGAGTTTAAGCGGGCTCGAAAGGAATCCGGTGTGGAAGTTGTTGTTGCTCATGCCAGTTACCTGATCAATCTCGCCGGAGAGCCGCCCCAGAGAAAGAACGGCCTTGGCGCCGTACAGGAAGATCTGGCCCGGTGCGCTGCGCTCGGGATCGAACACTTGGTGCTTCATCCGGGATCCTGCCCGGATCTGGAAGAGGGGATTCGGAGAATTGCGGATGGATTGGATGAAGCGATGGAGACGGTGGCGAACAAACGCGTCAAGCTGTTGTTGGAAGTGACGGCCGGGCAGGGGAAATGCATCGGTCACCGGTTTGAGCACCTGGCGGAACTGCTTTCGCGCGTGAAGCGGAAATCCAGATACGGAATCTGCCTCGACACCGCGCACATGTTTGCCGCCGGCTATGAGTTGAGAAAACCCAAAGCGTGGGAAGAGACCATGAACGCATTTGAGTCAATCGTTGGCCTCAAGAATCTGCAAGCCATGCACGTGAATGATTCCAAGAAGCCGCTGGGCTCCCGCGTGGATCGACACGAAAACATCGGGGAAGGCGAAATTGGCCTCGCCGGCTTCAAAAACCTTGTCAACGATTCGCGGTTCGAAAATATTCCGCTCATCATGGAAACGCCCAAGGGCAATCGTGCATCGGATGGCAGAGATTGGGATGAAGTGAACGCGGAAGTATTGCAGTCCCTGGTTCGGTAGTCGATCAGGGAAGGAGGCACTATCAATTCTTCAAGAGGAGAACGATCGACAGCATTACCACAAAGAAAATGGTGAGTGCGATGATGACCTGTTTCGGAAAGTTCGGATGACGGTCAAGGAATCCGTTCAGGAAGTTCTCCGCGTTGGCTTCTCTTGATCCCTTCTCTGATTTGCCGCCCCGGTCGCGGGATGGCCGCTTCATGTAGTCTCTGTCACTTACACCCACGTCTCACCTAGGATTCCGTGTCCGGGAAAATGATTGCGACCATCCGTTCGATGCCGTCCCGGGCATAATTGCTGGGAGGGTACAGTTTCTGCGCTTTCAGGAACCATGCGAGGCTCGAGCCCGGCTGGCCTTGTTCTTCGAGATCCCAGGCCCGGTGAATCGTCTTCACAAAATCCGCCGCATCGATTGTCAAGTCCGCGCGCATTTTGTTGATCGACGAATCCCCGGGGAATTCGCGGTAGATTTCTTCCGCCTCCTCCCACGCGCCGATTACGTCGCCTCTCCTTGCGATTTCTTCGCAGCGCGCAATCGTACCTTCGATCAGTTGAATGTTCTTGAGCACATCCGTGAGTTGGGCCTGGCGATTTGTGTCTGTAGCCGCCGCGGCGATATAGCGGAACTGGTCTTCGAAGATTCGCCGGTAGTTCTTTTCTCCCAAGAGCCGGTCGAGGTCCAGCAGCGCCTGCTGATGCTGGTCGGTAACCGAAAACATAGTCGTTGCCGCATCTTTCAAGTCCGGGTTGAGCGGCCAGATCGTCATCGCGCTGCGAAGATCTTTCTCCATCTGCTCAATATCGCCGCTCAATGCTGCGCTGCGCGCCTTCGCGAGGTGCATGTTTGCCGCGGTCTTGGTTGTTTCGATGAGGGCCCTGGGCTCGGCGATATCGTAGTCCGGCGCCAACGCCGAAAGGTCCTCTGACAGCGTGCCCGCCAGGGTGAAGTCACGCGCCCGCATCGCGGACTGAAGTTTCCCCAGTTTCTGGGAGTAGGCGAAAATTCTACGCTTTTCCTCCCGTGGCAGGGTGCGAATCTCAGGCATGTACTCGCCGAAAGCATAGGACTGGGCTAGCCGTTTTGCCGCACTTGCGACTTCGTTCTTGTTCAGAAGATAGAGGTAGGCTTCCACGCCTTCTCCGACTTCGCCCATGATCTCGTTGGAAAGCGCATCGAGCGTCGACACCGTGGGAGGCATGCCGGTGCCTTTGGAGAAAAACTCGCGGGCGCGGCTTCCTTCTTCAATCTGGAGTGTCGTATCCCCGTCGGTGAAGAGGGCTCGATAAAATCCGGTTGCAATCTGAACGTGCTGGAACCGGCGCTGAAAAAACAGCTGGACCATCAGCACCTGGAACTCGATCTTGGTCTGGAGTTGTGAGAACTCGCGCTTGGTCTTGTTTTCCGCGGACATTGCGGCGAGTTCGGCCTGCCGCCGCTCGAATGGCGCCAGCCGCGAGGCGATCGACTGTGGGTTCTCCTGGTCCATGTCCTTTCGCTGCATGTCCTGGGTGGTCATCGTCCGGTTCCACTCGAGCCGCTTCCATTCCTTCTGAATGTCTTTCCGGGCGCGTGACAAGCGCCGTTGGTCGCGCCGTGCGACCCATACCACGTAAACCGCATTTGCAATGTCATCGCAGAGATGCTCGTCTGTATCGTAACTGGAAGTGCGCGGGAGCAATCCGAACGCAGCCGAAACGCTGTCCGGAGAGACTTTTGTCGGCGAAAGATAGTTGAGGATTGCGCGGATGAATTGCTGATACTCGAGGTCGGTCTCGGCGATTTGCTCAGGCTCGTTCAGAAATTGCTCGAAACGTTCCTTGAAGATCAGCTGGTCGAACGGATTGAGGCTGAACTTCCCGAATTCCGAGAACGCGGCGGCGGTTTGAAAGAAAGGATGATTGGTGGAAATCGTCGCGAGATTAGAGATCATCGAATCCTGCGTCGCGGATGAAGGCACGGGAACGATCATGTTGCTTTGTTCGGCGCCTGCCGCCCCGGATTGACCGGGAGCTTGCCCCGCCACCGGAATGTTGCTGATCGCGAAAGCGAAAACGAAGAGTGAATTCCCGAGTTTCTTCATTTTTTCCTGAGATCCTGAGCGATGAGAATGCCGCTTTCCACGACCTCGAGGCTGAAGTGGTACGCCTGCCCTTTTTGAATGTTTATCTCGTTGAATTCCGCGGGCACGATCACGGGCACGAGTTCCCCGGTTCCCTCCGGACCCACTCGCACCGAAAGGAGCCGTCCCGCGCTTGGTGACCAGGCGAGGGCACTGTCGATGACGCCCGAACACCGATACTGATTTCCGCGCAGGCTGTTGGCGTTATCCAAGTAGGTGTTCACGTTCAGTTCCGCCATATTCAGGAACGGTTCGCTAACCAGTAATTTCAATGCGTAGCCAACCGCAATCGCGATGACGGCATAGAATAGGATGTGATACTTGAAGTTCTTGCCCGCCATTTTCGTGCCGTCGCTCATGTTCGCAATGGACCCGGGTCCTCGTCGGGTTCGAGAGCCCTATGTCAATGACCCAGAAGGTACACTCATCCCGCTTTTTGTGAAAGCAAGAACGCACTTACAGCGGCCGGGTTGAGCGGCAGCCGGCGTATGATATCAGGACCATGATCACGATGTGGGATGCAAGCGCCCAGGCGCAGAGGGGGATTCTGGATAGATCGGTCTTGGTAACCTGGACGACCGCATCGTACAACCGGGTATCCCGCATGGTTTGCAGCACCCCGGACCAACTCCAGTAGGCGGCGATGAAGGGTCGGGTCATCCAGGCAAAGAAATCCGGCAGTGCCAGCACCGCTCCGGATAGCGGCAACTGGAACCCGACCAGGTAGATCGAAATTAGAGACGCCTGTTCCGCGGTCGGCACCGTACTCGAAACCGCGAGACAGGTGCAGGTGACCGCTCCGTTGATAAGAACGAGAAAGAAGATCTGCATGAGCAACGATCCGGGCAGCCCCGAGAAAAAATCCACGAATACCGCCATCCAGGTGGATTGAATCAGCACCAGGGCGGATAGAAAAATGGCCTTACTGGCGACGTAGCTTCCCGTATTCAGCCCGGCGAGACGCTCCTTCTCATACAGTCTTCGTTCGCCCGCTATTTCACGCGCGCCATTGTTGCACGCGGTCAGCGCCAGCAACACGACCTGGAACATTATGATGCCCGACACCAGCGTGCCCGCGGAGAAGGATTGCCGGGTGGAGGATATCGTTTCGAGAAGTTGATCGACCACGTCCTGATCGAGGGACATGCTCTGGTTTCTGATTTGCGGCAATCCCCCGTGCGTGAAAATGACAACCAGGCAGGGAAACCCGAGCAGAAGGGCCAGTTGCCAGATTGCATAGCGCCGGTCGCGGCTGAATTCCTTCGCCCGGCGCTCGAGCAGCACAACCAACTGGGTCCAGGCGTTAGCGACAGCGCTTCTCGGTTTCTGCTTCGCCGGGGACTGAATTTCGGCGGCCGGCTCCGGCGGGCTCGATTGCGCAGGAGAATCCGTCGCCCAGGAGCGATGCCATTCTTCGCCGGTTCGATTTGCCAGCGCCACGTAAACTTCCTCGGGGTGGGCGACCCCGAAGTATGTCAACAGGCCTTCGCCTGTACCCGCATAGGCAAGCCGGCCTTCGTGTAGCACGACGACCTGGCGGTAGAGCTCAGGATGACGAAGAGTGTGGGTAACCGTTACCACGAGCCGCACCGGATCCTCCGCAAGATCCCGTACCAATGCCGCAATTTCCGACTCGCTCTTCGGGTCCAGCCCGCTGAGCACTTCATCACACAACAGCAGATCCGGCGCACTGACCAGTTCGAGGGCGAGGCTGAGGCGCCGCGACTCGCCCCCGGACAGGCGACGGACTTCTCGCTCCGCGATCGACGCCAATCCCGTGTGTTCAAGGATTCGGTCCGAATTCGCCCGCAGTTCCACCTTCGACTTTCCCGCCGCTCGCAGCCGCATTGACGAGACGAGGCTTTCTCGAATCGTGAGAAATGGATGCGCAATCGTAAACTGGGGTACGTAGCCGATCATTCCCGCGGCCCGCACCTCGGCCGACAGGTCACCCCCGTGCCAGGATGTTGTTCCTCCGTCCACCGGAAGGATCCCGGCGATGGCCTTCAGCAGCGTGCTCTTTCCGCTGCCGGAGAGTCCGATAATCGCGGCGGATTGTCCCGGGTGGAGGCGGAAGGAGATATCCCGGAGTAACGTTCGTGGGGCCCGTGAATCTCCGACTCGGACGGATATGTCCTTGAGTTCAAGCACAGCCTCAAATATGCGCAGGCCCGTCAACCGTGACAATCGAAATCATCTCTCATGTCCGCCTTCAAAGGGAGCCCTCGGTGATTTTGAAATTGGATTCTTGATTTTATGGATCCATATTGAGCCGCGTTAACCGGGATAAATCAAAAATCAAAAATCAAAAATCAAAAATCGCAAGACGGGTAACCATTGCGGGCGCCGTTGTGGTTCTGATTCTGATCCTCGCGGCCGTTGGCGGTTCCGCCTGGTTCCGGTCCTGGCTGCGCAGCGAAAATTTTCGCGCGCATCTCAGCCGTGAAGTCTCCTCCACCCTTGGGGTGGAAGGAGAATTCAGCGCGCTTTCCTGGCAGGGGGCGAGCCTCTATGCGGAGTCGTTCGATGCAGAGGCTCCGGACGGTCAGGGCATTCGAGTTCTTCACGCCCATCACATCCGGGCGGAGTTCGATCTCCGCTCACTTTTTCGCGGTAGGTGGCGCATTCACACGATCGACATACAGAAAATAGATGCAATCGTTGACCCGTACGGCGAATTCCGTTTTGCGCTCAATCCCAAGAAGCCTCGCGTTTTTTACGCCGGACCTGGCTTGGCCGGGGCGGAAGATCCTGTAGAGGTAGGGCATGTCACGATTCACAACGTCTCTATTCGAACCGTCCCGGAAGTGAATTTAATGACATTGAAAAATCTGCAATTGGAGATTGAAAGCGAGGGCGATGGCTGGGATTTCCAAGGGAAAAATGGAGCGATCACCGTAAGCGGATTCCCGGACATCGCTCTCGAATCTTGTGACATTCGATTTCTGAACGGGAACGTTGATTGTAGAAGACTTGATCTGGCGTTCGAGAATGATCAGGGGCGCGCATCTGTCGCCGGGACCGTTACGCCGGTCAGCGAATTCGTCGAGGACGGCGAGGTCAATCTAGCAGTGGATATCAAGGACGTCCCGGTGAGCCTGTTTCTCGATGAGGATTGGCGGGCGCGAGTTTCGGGGCTTTGTGATGGGTCATTCCGGGTCCGCGGCCCCCTGATTGACGCTGGGGAAGTAGATTTGATGGGAGACCTGTCCGTGGTCGAGGCGGTTCTCGAAGCGTTGCCGTTACTGAACCAGATTTCGGCCTTTACCGGATCGGAACAGTTCCGGAGTATTCGGTTGGCCACTGCGCGCGCTCACATTTCAGCCCGTCTGGACCGGTTGACCGCAACCGACATCGTCGCTGAATCGCCCGGTCAGCTCCGGATCCAGGGAATGATGGGCGTACATAATCAGTGGATCGAGGGCCGATTCGAAGTGGGTCTTGCGCCCGAACATCTTCGCTGGCTACCCGGCGCCCGCACGCGCGTTTTTGTCGAGGAACGGAACGGTTACCGATGGGCGAAGATGAAGGTGTCAGGACCCGCCGACTCGCCACGGGAGGATCTCTCCGGCCGAATCCTTTCCGCGGCCGGAAGCGAGATATTCGAAAACACCGGTGAAGTCGTGGAGCAGGGGATTGAACGGGCGGCCGAGTTGTGGGAAGAGATGTTTCGGTGAGATAATCCCGAACCCGGCTACATCCGTTTTCGCATGTGAGAGGGCAGGATCTTCAGTTCTTCCCGATACTTGGCGATCGTTCGGCGGGCTACCTTGGTGCCTCGATCTTTCAGGAGGTCCACCATCTGCTGGTCCGACAACGGGTTCGATACTTCCTCCCTGTTGACGAACTGAACGATGGCATCCTTGATCGTTTTGTTGGATACCTGTCTGCCGTCCGCAGTCTTGAACCCCGGAGTGAAAAAGTACTTCATGTCGAAAGTGCCGCGAGGTGTCTGCATGTACTTGCTGGCGATGGCGCGACTGACGGTGGTTTCGTGGATGCCGAGTTTCCCCGCAATCTCAGCCATGGTCAACGGACGGAGATGGGACACCCCATGCTCAAGAAAATCTTCCTGCACGTTGACGATCTCGTTCGCAATGCGGGAAATGGTTTGCTGGCGTTGGCCGATACTCTTAATCAGAAATTCGCCGGCGCGGATTTTCTCGCGGATGTAGGACTTCACATCTGTCGAGGTGGACTTGTCCGCCATGAGGGTTCGGTAGTGACGGCTGATCCGGAGGTGAGGGATCTGTTCGTTGTTCAGGCTCACCGTGTACTTGCCGTTGTCGCGCTGCACGATGACCTCCGGCAGCACGTACGTGGTTGAAGTGGAGGTAAACGGGCGTCCCGGTTTCGGTTCGAGGGTGGCAATGAACTGTGCCGCTTTTTGAACTTCGTCCGCCGGTTCTTTCACCGCGCGGCTGATGTTATTGAACTTATGGGTCGCCAGCGAATCGAGGTGATCGTTCACGATGCGGCCCGCAAGAGAATCTTCTGAGCCGAGCCGGCGAAGCTGCAGGAGTAAGCATTCCTTCAGATCTCTCGCGCCTACGCCGACGGGATCGAATTCCTGCACCACGGTGAGCATTCGCTGCACGTCCTCGATCGCAAAGCCGGTTGATTCGGAAATCTCCTCCAGGGTCGAGGTGAGGTACCCGTCATCGTTGATGCTTCCAAGAAGTAGCCCGCCGATCAGGTGGTCATCGCCGTTGCCGTTGAGGCCCGCAAGATTCAGCTGGATGTTGAGATGTTCCTGCAGAGATTCGGGAATGGTCAGGGAATCCAGGAAGAACTGACGACGCGCCGCGTCATCCGAAGTATAGCTGGTGGCCGATCGGCTCTGCTGAAAATATTCTCGCCATTCATCATCCAGCTTGGCGAGGGCCTCGAACTGCTCGTCGATGTTGCCCTCGACATTATTCGCCTCTTCCGCATCGGGTTTGTTTGGCTCGACCTCGAGGCGGTCCGTGGAATCCGTCACTTCTTCTTCGAGGGCCGGGTTCTGCTGTAATTCATTATGGATCAGGGTCTGAAGTTCCAGGACCGGGACCTGGAGCATTTCCAGAGACTGGCGCAGCTGCGGCGCCAGGATTAACTGCATTCGCTGTGATTGTATTTGGGATAGAACTTGCTCAGCCATCGTCTTTTAATACCTCATCGATTAAGCCGGTCTTCTAATCCCAGACCCCTCCGCCTGGATCATGAACCCGCAACTCCCACTGTTCCTCATTCTCTTGACCCGCCACTCTCGATTCTGAATGATGCGATCCTGCCAAGACCTATAGCAGATTCGATGCCATTCGTGTCGATCATGCCATAAATTGACTTGAAATCAAGGAGTTTAAACGTGTCTCTGCGTGTTTGCATACTCGCCAGCAGCAGCAAAGGAAATAGCACCTATGTCAGTTCTGACACCACTTCGATCCTCATCGATGCGGGCATAAGTGCCCGCAGGCTGACCCAGGGTCTCGCAGACATTGGCGCAGATCCTGCAAAGCTGAGCGGAGTCTGCGTGACCCACGAGCACGACGACCACGTAAGGGGGATTCCAACTTTTGCGAAAAAATATTCGGTCCCCCTTTTTGCCAACCACGGCACTGCGGAAGCCATGGCTCAGGACGCAAAATGCCGGCATTTGTCTTGGAATTTGATCACAACGGGAAATCCCTTTCGAATCGGTGATCTGGAGATCGACACTTTCGCCGTGCCCCACGATGCGTACGAACCGATCGGTGTCGTGGTCAGATCTGGGCCGGTTCAACTCGGTGTCGCCATGGATCTGGGAATTCCTACGGCCTTGATTCGGGACCGTTTGCGTGGGTCTCACGCGGTGATTCTGGAGGCAAATCATGACGAAAGACTGCTGCTGGAGGCGGAGCGTCCGTGGCACTTGAAGCAGCGGATACGGGGCCGCCAGGGACATCTTTCCAATGATCATACCGCCGATGTTCTTGCGGATATCGCCGGTTCAGACCTCCGTCGGGTATTCCTGGCACATCTCAGCCAGGACTGCAATCGGGAGGAGTTGGCGCTCAGCGCGGCCCGCCGCGGCCTCCTGAAGGCGGGCCAGTCCCAGGTGGAAGTTCGGGTCGCCTATCCCGACCGGGCCACGGATGTCTGGGCCTATGCTCCGGATGCGGCGCTCCCGTAAAATTTACAGAGTTCCCCCGTCTGCCCGCACGATCTCTATTTCAGAGTTGTGAATCTTCGCAAGATTTACTAAAATCCTTCTGAATTAACTTGGGAAAAGAATGCGTTTCTTTAGACATCTCAAGAGACTGCTGTGGGAATTCATCGAATTTGCCTGGCACAACAAGGCATGGTGGATCGTTCCCATCGTGGTTGTGTTGCTGGCGGTAACGTTGTTTATCTTCGTTTCCGCTGGCGCAGCACCGTTTATCTATACAATCTTTTGATCCAGCGGCAGATGCCTTTCTTGGTGAATCCCGTTGCATGGCGTTTGCTGGAATGCTAAGCGTATCGACCGTTCGCAACCATCTCTACTGGTGGCCACGGATAAGGATGGAGTCTGCACGACGGAGGAATTGACAGCATGGCGAAAGTGATTCTTGAGAGCGTATATAAGGTCTATCCCGGCAATATTATGGCCGTGGAGGATGCGAACCTCGAAATCCGGGATAAAGAATTTCTTGTCCTGGTCGGTCCCTCCGGTTGTGGGAAGTCGACCACGTTGCGAATGATCGCGGGGCTTGAGGAAATTACCAAGGGCGACATCTTCATCGATGACAAGCGGGTCAACGATGTGCCGCCGAAGGACCGGGACATTGCCATGGTCTTTCAAAATTACGCCCTCTATCCGCATATGACCGTATACAAGAACATGGCGTTCGGGCTGAAACTGCGGAAGTACCCCAAAGCTGAAATCGACCAGCGGGTGCGGGATGCCAGCGAAATCCTCGGCATCCAGGAACTCCTGGAACGAAAGCCGAAGGAACTCTCCGGCGGTCAGCGGCAGCGGGTTGCCGTGGGCCGGGCCATCGTTCGGAAGCCGAAAGCATTTCTCTTCGATGAACCGCTCTCGAACCTGGATGCAAAGATGCGCGTTCAAATGCGCACCGAAATCAGCAAACTGCACAGTCAATTGTCGGCCACCATGATTTATGTCACCCACGACCAGGTAGAGGCCATGACCATGGGGGACCGGATCGTGGTCATGAAGGACGGCCTGATTCTGCAGGTGGCGCCTCCACTTGAATTGTACGAACAACCGGCCAACCTCTTCGTTGCCGGCTTCATCGGAAGCCCGCCGATGAATTTTTTCAATGGCAGCCTGGAAGCCGGCAACGGCTCGCTTTTCTTTAAAGAGAAGGGTTTCCGCCTTCAGTTGGAAAGCGGGCACGCCGACAAGTTGAAGGCCCGAGTCGGCGACGAAATCGTATTCGGGTTCCGGCCGGAAGACATCAAGGATTCCGCGTCCGTGCCGGACGGCAATCCGGCGCACCAGTTTGCCGCGAAAGTCGAGGTCGTCGAACCCATGGGTTCGGAAATCTACTTGTACATGAACACGGGGGCGAATCCCTTCACGGCACGGGTGGATGCGCACGATCCAGTGAAGGAAAATCAGAATTTACGGATGACGGTAGATATGCAAAAGGCGCATTTCTTTGATAAAGAATCCGGCGCAACTCTTGTTTAATGAGTCACGGAATTTTGCGAAGCCATTGCTTTCGATCCGCTTGGGTTTTCGCGGGAAGGTGAGGGGCCGTTGTCTCCGAACGATTTATTAATCACGATTCTGCAGCTACTCCTGGTTTCCGGGATCGCCTTCGTGGTCCTTTGTCTGATCACGAGCTTTCTCAGATTTCAGCACATGGCGTCGCGCACGGAATCTACTGGTGAGGCGGTGGCGGACGGTCTCGATGCTTTCCAGGTGCAGATTGCGGCACGCTTAGGCACGGGGCACCGGAGTGTCGATCCGTTCTCCATTCTCGTCGTCGGCCTGAAGGATGATGAAGAGATTTTCGGTGGTATTACCGGCGATCAACGCTCGGAATTGAATGATTTGATGATTGCCAGGATCCGCGGCGCAATCCGGGCGAGCGACACCATCGTGAAACTGCAGGATGCCCGGTTCGGGGTTATCGCCGATACCGGCGCGTTACCGGGCCGCGGGGTGGGGGACCGGATTCTCGCCGGCTTTACGGATGAACCTTTCCGGTTTTCCGCTGGGGGTGAATGTCAGGCCCAGGGGTACGTCGCGCTGGTCGTGGGACCGGACTGCGGCGAGCGGGTTGACGATTTGATCGAGGTCATCCGGCGAACGGTCGAGACCCGTCCGGAAGACGGCGCGGTGTCCGGCGTGATGGTGGCTCCGGAGGTCAAAATTGAAGCACTCGCAAGTCCTGCCGCCACACCGGAAGACCCCTTGGCGGCAATTCCCGATGACCAACGGGATCTTGTAGATCCTGTTTCCGGGGTCCTGAAGCCCGAGTACCTTGGCAGTGTCATGCAAAAGAGATTCGCGCAGCATCGCAAGAAAGAACTGCCGATTTCGGTGATCTGCATTCAAATCGATCACATGGATCGATATCTCGATTATTACGGCGAATCCGGGCGCGATGCCATTCTCGGCCACCTCGGCGCTTTTCTTCAAAATGAGATCCGCGAGGAAGACCTGCTGGGGAGCCTGGAAGACAAGCGGACGGTGCTGATCATGAACTGCGCACCTGCCAATGCGCATATTGCAGTGCAGAGGTTGTCCAATGAATTCGGCACCTTGAAAATTGCAATTGGCGATTCCTCGCTGAAAGTTACACTGAACTGCGGGGTAGCGGGCTATCCCGACCACGGCGCGGTCGCGCTCAAACTGCTTGAGCACGCACAAACGGCGCAGGAACAGGCGTCCGCACGGGGTCGGGGAAAAAGCCTGGTGTACGACACTAAAATGGAATCGCCGAAGCAGGTGCTCCGTCCGGGAGACGCTTTTTAAGTCGAAATCGGGCTCTGAATCCACCCGCAACAGGAACGTGCTGAAACTTGGCGTTAATATTGACCACGTGGCCACGATTCGTGAGGCCCGGGGGACTGCGTATCCGTCACCCCTCGAAGCCGCGCGAATCTGTGAGGCGTGCGGCGCACACGGATTAACCATCCACTTGCGGGAAGACCGGCGTCATATTCAGGATGCAGATGTGATAGAACTTGTCGGCGCAGCGAAGGTCCCTGTTAATCTCGAACTCGCGACCGCGAACGATGTTGTGGAACTCGCCCTAAAGGTTCGACCCGCTGAAGCGTGCCTGGTCCCCGAGCGACGAGAGGAAGTTACGACGGAAGGAGGCCTCGACGCCGCCGGACGTTTCGATGACGTGAGCCGGGTCGCGGATCGTCTGCGCGAGTGCGGGATTCGGGTAAGCCTTTTTATCGAAGCGGACGAGAAACAGTTGGCGGCCGCCAAGTCCATGGGGGCGCCGGTCGTAGAGTTGCACACCGGCGCATATTGTGATGCGGAGGGCCGCGAGGCGGAAAATGAGTTGGAACGTCTCATATGCGGAGCCCGACTCGCCCACGACCTGGGGTTGCAGGTTAACGCCGGACACGGAATTAATATGAGTAATTTTGACGGGATTCTGCGAATACCCCATCTCGATACGCTGAATATCGGACACAGCATTGTGGCGCGGGCAGTCATGGTCGGAATGGACCACGCAGTTCGCGAAGTGTTGAGAGCTTGCGGTCAGTACAAGAGGTTCGAATGAAGTTGGTAACCCCAGAACAGATGCGGGACCTTGACCGCCGCACCATCGAAGAATACGGCACGCCGGGCGAGATGCTCATGGAGCGGGCCGGGTACGGGGTTGCGGAAATTGTTCGCCGGCTTGCGGACAGCACCGGGTTCGTAAATCCGCACATCCAACTGTTCGCCGGGCGGGGAAATAACGGTGGGGATGCATTCGTTACCGCCCGGTTCCTGAAAGAATGGGATTGCCAGGTGGAAGTATGGCTTGCCGCGTCTGTTCAGGATCTAAAAGGCGATGCCCTGAAACATTTCAGCAAGATGTCGAATGCCGGTGTTTCCCACCGCGAGCTTCCGACGAAGGACGATTGGGACGAGGCTCTGGACTGCATGCCCGGCGGTGAAGTGCTTGTGGATGGCGTTCTCGGCATTGGGGTGTCCGGACCTGCCCGCGGCCCGGCTGCCGGCGCTATCCAGTATATCAACTCTCGTGCCCGCGACGGGTTCGTGGTGTCGATCGACATCCCGTCCGGGCTGGACGCGAACACCGGGGAACCGCTCGGGGAAACGGTGCGCGCCGACGTTACCGCCACCATGGGTCTGCCGAAATGCGGCATGGTCGGGCTGGAAGCGCGTGATTTTGTCGGCTCGCTGGAAGTGGTCGACATCGGGATCCCCTGGGAGTTTGTGGAAGAGACCGATTGCGACACCGAACTGGAACTCAACTACGTGACGGACCTGAAGAGTCTGTTTCCTCGTCGCGACCGGAATTCGCACAAAGGAAATTTCGGACACGTACTTTTAATCGGCGGGGCCGTCGGATACGCCGGCGCAATTAGCATGGCTGCCCGCGCGGCGGTGCGGTCCGGCGTGGGTCTGGTGACCTCGTTGGTTCCTGAAAACATCAGGGACATCGTCGCCGGACAATCCTTGGAGACCATGGTGTACGCGGCCCGCGAAACGCCGGATGGCTCCCTTTCGGCGGAACTGTGGCCGGACTGGCGGAATCGATTGGACATCTACGATGCTATTCTCATTGGACCCGGTATGACCCGGAACAACGACACGCTGCTTCTTGTTCGTGAATTTCTCCGTGAATCGACGAAGCCGATTGTCGTTGACGCAGACGCAATCGCGGTTCTGGCGCACCAGCCGGACTGGCTTACCAAGGCAAATTGCCCGGTGATTATCACCCCGCATCCGGGTGAACTCGCCATGCTTTTCGGCCCGCATGTGAGCGAAGTGCAGGAGAACCGCGAGGGAATGGCTCTGGCTGCCGCGAAATATACCAACGCCACCGTGGTCCTGAAGGGGGCCGGTACGATTATCGCCCAAACGGAGCACCCCTGCATCGTGAACCTCACCGGAAATCCAGGTATGGCCACCGGCGGAATGGGCGATGTCCTGGGCGGCCTTATCGTTGGTCTCGTCGCACAGGGTCTTACCCCGTACGATGCTTCCCGGGCGGGCGTTTACATCCACGGTCGCGCCGGCGACCAGGTCGCAATGCGCGCTTCACAGGCCGGCCTCTCGGCCACCGACTTGATCGATGAAATCCCCTTCGTGTTTCGAGACCTCTGTCTCCGGTAGCCGAAGATCCCCGGGAAAACTTGTCCAGATTTTTCTCACCAGGGAAGCATTGACAAAAGCGCTGAAAAAAGACTGTTGAGCGGGCCAGGGAGGCGACCGAAACGATCGCCACTTGATCCGACCGATCAGTCGGATCCGACCGATCCCTTCCCGCTCGCCTGCACCAACTCCCACGTCCTGCTAATGGTCGTCTTGCACAGTTCCACCGTTTCCCATGGGTCGCCTCCCGCAGTGGTGCGTACTTCAACGGACACGATGGGCCTCCCCTTTGTGACGATGCCGGTTTCTATGCCTTTGGAAAGGACTCGGGCGAAGTCCGCAACATCCAGGACTCCCGGTGGCCCGGGAGGTCCGTGCATATCGCCGAAGGTGGGGTCGTTTCGATCGAGAACCGGGTTCGAGAAGTGGATTTCGAGAATATGCGGTCCCATGAGTTCGAGGGAATTCACCGGGTCTTCTCCCAGGAGTACGGCGTGCCCGGTGTCCAGGCATAGCCCCGCAGCGGGGAATGATTCTTGCACGTGGCCCACGAGCGCCACGGCTTCGGTGGTCGGGCCGATCAGCCCTTTTTTATGGATGTCCCGGTCCAAAGGTTCCAGCATGAGGCGCATTCCGGGATAGGTTGATATCACATCACACAATTCGCTCAGACTCTCGAACATCGACGCCGTCGCCTGCGCGCGGAGTTCCTCACCCGGATCCGGGCCACTCAGCAGTCCCAAGTTTCGAACGCCGCATTCCGCGGCCTGATCGATCAACTCCGTGATCCTGGCAACGGACCGTGTCCTGTGCCTGGTATCCATGGAACATAAATCGAGTTCTTCATCACCGAGCACCATCGACGTCCACTGCGAGAGGGCGACGTCATGGGCTTCAACGGTCTTTCTAATGCTATT
>CAUZEO010000089.1:0-15434 GCA_963578625.1 Kiritimatiellia bacterium
CTCTACGATAACGCCAAGCACCGGATCGAGCACATCATTCTCTGCGGATCAATCTGGATGTTCGGCGCCGCGAAAACCGTCCCCACCCCGGACGATACCCAGACTCCCTGCCCATTTGAAGGCTACGACACGCGCTACGAGCAAATGCAGCAAACGCGTGATCGCGCAAAAGCAGACGGCATCGCTTTTTCGGCGATCATGCCGCCAAACATCTGCGGCCCGGGAAAAATCCCGCTGGATCTCCTGGGCGGGCGCGGACTTGAAGTGCATAAATCGCATCAGCGCGGCGAGCCGGTACCGCTTCCCCACGGCTGCAATACACTCATCGGCCCGTGCGACGCGGAAGACATCGCGGCCGCATTCCGGCTGGCGGTGCAAAAGCGAGAGCAGGCCGATGGTGAAATCTTCAATGTCGGCTCAGCCTACGCACTCACCGCACCGGAGTTGGTGGGCACTTTTGGGGATATTTACGGCACCAAGATCCCGATCGACTGGGTGTCGTACGAGAAATACACCACCGAGAGCGTTCCAGAGTTCGGCGCCAACTTCCACTTTCTCCAGCATATGTGCCCGGATATCACCAAACTCCGCACGAAGCTGGGCTACGACCCAGTACAGACGCCCGAATCAACGCTGGAGCGCGCCGTGAAGTGGATGTTCGACGAAGGTCTGCTCTCCTGAAGGCACCGGGTTTCCTGAGCCCGCCTCAAGGTCGACCCTAGAGAAATGGCCAGGCCATTTCTCGGTCGGGACTCATTGGCGACGAACGACTTAGTCGACCCGGCTGCCGCCGTTCGGAATGGACCAGGAAATGGTTTCCCCGTCCTTCAGGTGCGCGGTGACGGTCAAATCGTTTCCGTATGCAGCGCCAGGATCATCAAAGCGGAAGTGCTCCCGGTTGCCGTTATTACAGCAGGACCTTCGAATATTGCTGCTTATTTCCGAACCATCTGCTCCAGAAACACTTAATCTCTCCACGTTGCCCGTCAGACTGGAGGGAAGAAGGATCACGAGATTCCCGTCTCCTTCCGAAATCGGCTTCCAAAGAAACCCGGCAAGGCCACCACCAGAGGACGAGGATGAGGACGACCCGGACGACGACGATGAAGACTCCTTGGGCGCCTCCGTGCTCGTCTCGCTGGGCGCCTGATGGCCCGCAGAGCTGTCGTCATCGGATCCATCGATTTCACACCCCAAAAACCCACCGACCATACCTGCTGTAAGCAACGTGGCGAACGCCACGGTGGAAATACGTACCATGTGATAGCTTCCTTTCAACGCCTCTACGTTTAACCCCTCATGAACAACCAATGAGTAACTAAAAGCGTGCCGCAAAGTTTATCAAGCTTATTTCCATAAATTTCGTTCCCAGCAAAAATGGCTTCAAAAGTATCTACGAATTCATCCTTGAAGCCTGAAATAAGGAATGGGATTCATAGATTCGGGCAATTGGCGCCACGAAAACGATGAATGCAGGTTCGAGCGCATGAGGTTTTTCTTCGAAATACATAGGTAACTGCGGCGATCGCTGTATTTTACTATAGTGTTCCCCTTGGGATCATCGACTCTTCAGCCGCTCCATTTCCGGCGGCGAAAAGCCTGATCGCCCCCACCTACGTTCGCCAACAACCGGTCCTCGACGGTAAAATGGCCGATGGAGAGTGGGATCACACGGCGCGGGTGCTCGGATTCATTCGGGCCCTACACGTTTCGAATTCACCGACGGCAGGATCCCGGTCAGCGTCAGGGCGCAGAACTACAGCTTGATCCGGTTTCCGGTGGAGTAATTGGCTCGATTGTTGTGCAGCCCCAAGATCCCCGGGCCTTGCGCCCGGGAGTCTCACCCTAACAGAGACAAGAAACAGGCCCAGAGCCCGAAATGAGCGAGATTGCGCGTCGCTCCTTTTCTCGCTCCCCTCCGGGCTCATTTTTTTATTAGCGCTGTTTAGGGGCTTCGCAGCCTGAACCTCCCGGCCGCAAGGGCCGGGGATCCACTCCGTGTCCATGCGGGGTTAGAGGCTTCATTTCAGATCACCTCATTCTCCAGGTTCGATCGAACCCCGCGCAGGAAGGGGTCACCTGTTTTCTCCATCTGACTCAGCAATCGTATGCGCCATTTGCGCAATAAATCACCGTGCGCCGCGTCTCCAGCGAGATTCCGCTGCTCCCACGGGTCCTTCTCGAGATCATAAAATTCATCCAGGTCGTTCGCCCAATACACATACTTGTACCGCCGGTCACGAATACCGCGCACCACGTTGTATTGCAGATCTCCGTGATGCTCGAGGTAGACTTCATCGGGCCAGTCACTCGTCGATTGCCTCTCATCGAACAGGGAAAGGAGGGAGCGGCCGCCGGCAGGAGCTCGAGCAGACAACCCTGCAGAATCCACTACAGTGGAAAACAGATCACAAAGAGTGACCATCTCGTCCCGTTTTTCGCCGCAGCCAATGCGCGCCGGCCAGGTAAGGATCAAGGGAACCCGCACCAGGTCTTCACTGAGCATTTCGTTCTTGCCGAACAAGCCATGCCGGCCCATCAACTCGCCGTGATCACTGGTTACGATAATGAGCGTGTTCTCCCGCTGCCCTGTTGTCTCCAACGCGCGTAGAATCTGCCCGAACGCTTCATCAATCAGGCTGACCATCCCATAGTAGTGCGCGAGCGCCTTTGCTGCCAGTGGCCAGTTGTTCGGAACCCGACAGTAGTCCCACCCGTTGTAGTGCTTGCGGTAGGCGATGGGTTTGTCTTCGAGATTGTCATCATAGTTCGGCCACGGCTCCATCCCGTCCGGGTCGTATCGCGCCACATAAGATCCCGGTGTGCACCACGGGACGTGTGGCATATCGGTTGACGCAAACAGGAGGAACGGCTGCCCGGAGCGCTCCTGATCATGGCGGAAAATCATTTCCGCCGCGGTTTTACACACCAACCACGGTTGGGTTTCCTCTACCGACTCCGAAGTCGTTGCCGCCAGTGTGTTCTTTGTGGTACTTCGGTTGGGAACAAGAATCTCGTCCGTGAACTTGTCTTCTGGAAACTTGGAGTGCCCCGGCATTTCCCCTACCTGCCCGAATCCGTGGTCTACAGGAGCATTCGTTTTCCCGACATGCCACTTGCCGGTGTAGTACGTTTCATATCCCGCCTTCCCCAATTCATCGGCGAATGTCGGCATCCCCTCCGGCAGGTTGTTCTGGATGGGATAGTCCATATGCGAGTTGTGAAGAAGAGTGTGCTGATGTGGAAGAAGCCCGGTAAACGTCGACGCGCGCGCCGGGGTACAAATCGGTGTCGGAGTAAAGGCATGTGTAAAGACCGCGCCGTCCCGTGCCAACATATCGAAGTTCGGCGTCCGGCAAAGCCCGCCCGGCCCGATCGTTTCCCGATGCATCTGATCGGGCATGAAGATCAGGATGTTGGGGCGAGACATGGGGAATTCCGGATTTTCGATTTCGGGTTTTTGATTTCTTGGGCTTTACGGGGAGTATTCATTCCCGACATCCAATTCAAAATCAAAAATTGCCCTTTAAACATTAAAGCTGGCTCCAGTCAAAGATCGCCGTGACCTGGTTCCCGGGATTCTCCAGTAATTTTCCGTAAACCTCCGCGGCGTGCTGGGGGCGGGAGCGCGCGGGGACCAGGTTGTCGATTTGCAAGGCGCCGTCGGCTATCAACTTCGCAGCCAACTCACGATCGGCCGGAAGGTTTGCCCGCGGGCTGAGCACCATGGCTTCGCGTTGAAACAGATCCCTGGCGCCGAATGAAAACGATTCCGTGTAATTCGCCTGAAGCACGAGACGCGGCGCTCTGCCCGATCCGTCCCACGGTCGCGCACGCAGGAGATTTGCGGCAACATTGACCATATCCGGCCTGGCCGTGACCTCGAAGACCGCGTCCGGACCGTCCTCCCATTGCGCATACACCTGCTCCGAAAGCTCCCCGACCGCCGGATCGATGCACGGCACACCGATCCCTTCGGCCAGCCCCCGTCGTTCCGCGTCGATGTCGCAGGCAATCACCTCCGCGCCCCGGGCAAGAAGCCCGCGCACGCTGCATTGGCCGATGAGACCCAGACCGATCACCACCGCGCGTTCACCGGCTTTCATATCGGCGAATCCAACGCCGTGCAGAGCAATTCCCGCCACATTGATGAACGCGGCCTGGTCTCGCGAACATCCATCCGGCAGCTTGATCAAGGAATCCGCGGCGACTGTTTGATGCAGGCAGTGCGAGCCCCAGAGAGCCCCCGCACCCTCCGTAATTCGATTTCCCCCCGGCAGGAAAACAGAATCGCCGGCCTTAATTCCGGTGACTCCCGAGCCCGTTTCCTGAACCGTCCCCACCGCGGAGTAGCCCGGAACGATTGGAAACTCGGTATTGGCATAGCCCTGGCGGAAGATCCGCATTTCAGTCCCGGTGCTAACGAGGGAAACGACCGCTTTCGCGAGCACTTCACCTTCCCCAGGTTCCCCAACCTCCACCGTCCCGAATCCTGCATCCAGAATCCCATTCACCAAAATCGCCTCAGTTTTCATAGTATCTCCATGGTTTCACTTGCCTCACAGGCTACGAAATCCACACGCAACCCAGCAATTCCAATCCGAAATAGAAAAATTAGGGAGAGGCCCGAATAGCGCTGACTTAAGCTGCCGCTCCAATGTGGTCCGTTCATGATCTCCCCATTCTCGATACGGCGGAAACCGCCGTCTCCATTCTCCTATTGTCATGCTTTTCAGCCAGATAGAGGATTCCAGGAAACTGCGGCCCCCACCGTGCCTGAGAATGAACGGATCATGTCCAAGCCTTAAGTCAGCGCCATTCGAGACAGGCCCTTTCTTAATTGACCTTTTCGGTTTTCTTGAATCTAAACAGGCATGAGTATACCGGAAAGTTGCCTGATCATCGGCCTGGATGGCGCGGTCCCCGAAGTAATCGAGAAATATTCGAAGCAGGGCTACCTTCCGAATATTTCGCGATTGATTGAGAATGGGGCCTGGGCCGAGAACTGCCTGCCGCCCCTGCCCAATACATCGCCTACCTGCTGGGCAACCATTGCCACCGGCGCGTCTCCCGCAACCCACGGCGTGACCTCCTCGAGTCTGTATGACAGCAGAATCCCACTATCCGAAACCTACGCGCACAAGGGATATTCGTCGGAATCGACTCAAGCGGAGACGATGTGGGAAGCCGCCGAGCGGGCCGGGTTGCGCTCCCTTCTCATTTCATTTCCAACATCGTGGCCTCCCAAAACCAAGGGCATTCAAATCGGAACGACGGATACCTCTGCCACGGATGGATCCTTCGGGATCAAGCACCAATTGTTTTCAACCGAAAACATGCCTGCCGGTTTGAAAATCAGTTTAGAGACGGATCGGAATTCTCTTCGTGGACAACTTACGCCGGAATTGGACCCGGGTTACTGGATCGTGGATGACGAGGCGCGGCGGCAAGCCACCCGGGTAGAGCCTTTTTCCTGGACGGTAGAAATAACAAGAGAAAATGAAGTTACATTCTACAGTTCGAGCAAAACAGGAAAACGACTGGCTACATTGGGAAAAGGCGAATGGAGCAAGGACCTAAGGATTACGATTCAGGCGGCTACCGGTTCAATGGACTTAAAGTATCGAATCAAAGTCATTGCTGTTTCGCATCGTTCAAAAAAGCTGGTCGTCTACATCACTCGAATGGTTACGACGCCTCTCGCGATTCCCCCTTCCTTTGAATCGGCAATCGACAAAATCAAGGGCATTCCATCCTATCGGGACCACTTCAATTCGCCGAATATGGATTCGGTCGATCTTGATACCTTCATTGAAATCCAGGAACTGGGATTCGACTGGATCACATCGGCGGTGAAATATTGCCGCCGGGATCACCCCTGCGAAATCACGAGCGTCTATACCGTTTCGATCGACACGGTGAATCATTTATACCGGGGAATCCTGGAAAAGGAGCAGACCGTCGCGAGGAGTGAATATCGGCAGGCACGTAACATCGAACGAAGAACATACAAAGCAATCGACGATTTCATCGGGAAATTGCTCAAGATTCGTCAGAAGAACCGAATGGTTGTTCTGGTTTCGGACCACAGCGCCGTCACCTACCGAAACGATTTCAGAATAGACGACGTTTTGAAGCAGGCGGGACTTTTGGTGACGAAGAAAACGAAAGAGGGAGATGTAGTAGACCTGGAGAGATCGAAAGCTGTTTGTCAACGCGAGGTTTATATCTATGTAAACTTGAAGGGCAGAAACCCCGGCGGCATCGTTGAAAAGAAGAACTACGATGAAGTAGTGCATAAAATAATCGCAGCGCTATATGACTACACGGACCCTGCGACACAGTGCAAGCCGGTCGCCCTGGCATTGAGGAAAGAAGATGCGGGTATCATGGGACTTTGTGGAGAGGGCATTGGGGACGTTGTGGTGGCGGTACGGGGGGGGTATGGTCGAATCCCCGGCGACGAGGTGCATGGCCACCGCCTTCCCGGCGCCGAGCACCATGGAAAAAAAATGAGGTGTTTGTTGTTATTTTCCGGTGCCGGAATCAGGAAAAATGCCAGGATAACAAGACCCGTCTCCCTGAAAGATATTGCCCCGACGATTGCTCACCTGATGAAATTCCCCGCGCCGCGCGACACGGAAGGAGGGATCATCTATCAGATGCTGGAAGAGTAGTCATTTCCGAAACCGATTGGACCCATTTCCGGGCAGGAGGGGCACGTGTCCCTCGTCATTCGGGTTTCGAGATTCGACTTTCATTAGACATTGGGTATTTCGTCATTCGTCATTTCATACAAACGGATTCCCTCACTTCATAGCAATTCGAACCGCCAGGATGTCACTCCCGATAGACGACAACCGCCCGAGACTGGTCCCATCTCCCAGCGGGTCTTTCATCAGGTACTCCTGCTGGTCACGGCCAACCAGCAGAACCCAGTGGTGAACCCCTGATTTCAGAAGCACTTTCACGAGAACCGGGTTCCCCTCTTCTAGCGCGCCTTCAATGTCCTCATGCGTAGGAATCTCTGGTATCACAATGCTCACTTTCCCGTCGCTGACCCGGCTCACTGCTTCCCAAATCACCCAACCCCGGGAGGTGAAACCGTTCGCCTCCTTGAGCTTTTCATTGAGATCCATCGGGTCAACAGGGATCCCATGATGTGTCAAAGCCATGCTCAAGCAACAGAGTGTGCAACCGACCCGGCGCATCGCCTCGCCACTGCCGCCAATTTTCTCAGAGGCCCACAACGGATCGGCCTGCAAGTGAATCGGATCTACCGGGAGCGCGGAACGCGGCACCGCCTCCCGGGAGGTGGACGAAAGACGTACGTCGGTGCGCCGACCGGGAAGAAACCACCATGCCGAAATCACACCCGGAACCATAACCACGATTGCGATCAGGAAAATGAATCTTTTGGTATTCCGGGTCATCGTGTAGCGGACCGTGAGGGTAGCACACGTTGATTCGCGGTCAACCTGACACTCGAAGGAGCTGAGACTACGAGTACGATCGGGAGATGCGACGAGGATTCAGGAACAGCTACTCGCCCACGGAACACACGGATCGATACACAAAACCCGTAGACAAACACTATACAGAATGCTACGTAGTGTTTCTCCTCTTCGTTCTCTTCGCTACCTTCTGTTCAGAATCCGTTTCCTTGGAAATTCGATATTGAACATTCGACATTTCCAAATATCCAATATCGAATTCTTAATTTCGAATATCCAATGCAAGTGTAACTGGGCCCAGCAGTCCAAACGGGCGCGGCTCCTCGAACATCTGGTTGGCTTGAGTGTTGGTGACCTCGATCTCGATGGTGTGATCCCCGGCGGAGAGAGAGTGATCGCAATCGATTTTCCAGGGACGCCACAGGGCGCGGCCGACTTCTGTTCCGTCTATGGAAACCACGGCGTGGTTCGCGAGATCATCGAATTCGATCGTTCGAAGAACGGCTGGTTGCTCCAGGTTCAGCGTTTTCTTGTAGACGGAACGGCCCGAGTAGAGGCCGTACCCCTTGTCGGCCAGGTCGTCGCCGGTCGATACGGTGAAGCTTTCGGGCATCTGCGCGAGTTTCCCATCGTTGACCACGAACTTTCCGAAAATTCGGGGGCGGACGACAGGCGCCGGGGCACGGCGCTTCCAGAACAGGTCGCGCGCGTTCATGTAGTCGGTGTGCTCCAGCGCCAGCTCAATCCGGTTCTCGCCGGGGCGCAGATGCGGGGCCAGGTCCGCCGCCGGCAGCGAGGGATCCACCACCGGACTGTCCAGGAGCTTCGCTTCATGGCCGTTCACGAACACTTTCATCCGCTCCAATTCCCGGTAATGCTGGGTCTCATCCATCACCCAAACCAGCGTATCCACGGCTTGCTCAAGGTTCAGGGTGAAGCGCTCATGGTAGATCACAAAGGCTTCCCAGGCGCGGCGATCGATCCACTCCGTCTCGATCGTCACTGGCTCCGGTATGACCAGGTTGTGATCGGGCATCGAAACGGTCCATTCTCCGTCCAGGATCCGGGAGGACGAGGCGGCCGGCGAAGAACCGGGCTTTGAAGTTCCGGCGAGCAACTTGGATTCGTACGGGGCAAATTCGAGTTGGAATTCCCCTTTCGATCCTTCCACCGGGGATCGTTTGTCGCGAAGAACATCGACAAGCTCGGCGCCGTCCCAGCCCGCGATCTCAAGATTTGCGCTGACGGTCTCGTCGCCGAAATAGACGACAAACAGAAGCTGGTCGTCTCCGTCATCCCGGTAATACACCGCGAATTCGTTTCGTTGGTCCGAGCGGAGCCGTATTGGCAACTCTATCATGCCGGCGATCGCCGATTCGACGGTGTCGGAATAGCCTTTGGGCAGAGGATCCTGCCCGGAGTCAATCAGGTGACCGATTTGATCCAGGTGTTCGTCCGGGATGCCGTCGAGCACGGTACATGCATCCCCTGCCCCTTCGACCCATTCGACAAGATCCTGTGCGCTTTCGCCGTCTTCATACTGATCGGGCAGGGGACGAATCCAGAGAACCTTTCCTCCCGCATCGCCAAACTCGCGAATTTTCGCGGCGGACTCCCGGGCGATGATTTTTGTCGCGGGCACCAGGACGAGAGAGAACGATTCGCCGGCCAACTCGAGATTTCCTTTGTTCACCGCCGCGCGCTGCATGCCTGCGTAATCGATGTAGTCATAGTCGATCTGGCGGCGAATCATGTCGTGGGCCGTGTAGGTCACGATAGGAAACACTTCCCGCATGTCGCCTTCGTACCGCATCGACTTCGTCATCGGCTTCATGGGCCGGAACAATGGAAGCAGCGTTTCAGTCGGAAAGTAGTAGGCAACCGGGGCGACATGCCGTCCCCGCGTCAGCTCGCGTCCCAGGTTTGCCGTATAACGATCCCATGCGGGATAGAGCGGCCACAGGGTCGACTGAAAGAAGTAGGACGGCGTTTCGTACAGCTGGTCATGACCGATGGTATAGTGCATTGCGTTCGGGACCAGGATGTTGACGCCGAAAACATACATCCAGTCGGTGACGTGTTTCATCTCCTCGATGGTGGTGCCCCACCCCAGCAATCCGGGACCTTCGCACAGCACCCGTCCCGCCACGGGACCCTCGTTCTGGTGCGCGACCGAACTCGCGAATTTTGGTGATTTGAAAGACTCGCGGCCCTGCTGTTTCGGCGCACAGAGCGCATCCAGGCCGGGCATATGATAGGGGCGGGCCATCCGGAAATAATCGCCCATCTGCGGAATGATCCCGCTCTCCTCCGAGAAGCAGTCCCCCGTATAGATCACCCCGTTTCGGTCCGCCCATTCCCGCAACTGATCGTAGAAAGACTCGCCATACAATTCGGTGACCCGGTTCCAGTAGGCCCACCGGCACTCGTGAATTCGCGGGCTGTCTTCATCCGCGAAGGCAGCGGCGAGGCATTCGTTCAGATTCGGGATCCCTCGTTCCTCGAGCCGTTTGAACATGTTCAGCGAAAATGCGACGGTCGGCTCGGTGAACCGGTGCTGCGTATTCCGGATCATCCGGGTTTCGTCAGAGAAAAAACCCTTGAATGTGGTGCCGAAAAATTCGCCGACGTACTTTTTGTACTTCTCGCAGGTGACATCCAGAAAGCACTGCACGGCCTCGGGGTTCAGGACATCGATGTTGAGTCCGAAATCGCGGCTGATCAGCATGAGGATCCGCCATGAACCCTCGGGAGCGGACCAATTCAGAGACAAATCGTCGCACGAGTCCGTGATGTCCAGTGCCTGGCCGATCTGCATCCGTCCCTCCTCGAGAGGAACCGCCAGCACGCGCTCGACACGCGGTTCGAAGAATACCCGGTTCCCTTCTTCGATCGTCTCCGGATAGAGGTAGGGTGTGATCGGGGTCAGCCGGTCGCCCTCATCGCTGAAGGTCGTTTCGCCGCCTCCCGGCCGGGCGTTGACGGGCGCGGCGGCCATGCCGGTCTTACCCCAGTCCGGGCTGAACGCAACATCACCCGGCCCCTGCGCGTCCGTGGAGAAGCAAGAGAGCACGCGCATTCGGTAGGCCGGATCGACCTCCTGGACACTCCCCTTGGCGGAGCAGGTCGGCCAGGCAAATTCGTCGAAGACCCAGACATCCAATCCCAGCTCTGCGCTTTTCTGCACCGCGAACCGGAACCGCTGCATGAAATCGTGGGAGAGATACTCCATCTCCAATCCGAACCGCGCCCAAAGGGTCCAGCCTTCCATGCCGGCGTCTTTCATCAGAACAAGCTGCCGCTCGATTTCGGCGTACTTCATGGTTCCGTTCCAGACCCACCAGGGGATGGGGCCGAAACCGAAGGAGGGAGTTTGGGGCATTGGATGGTCCGGGGGTTGGGGTTGGGGTTGGGGAGGAGTATTTAGTATTTAGTTTTGAATTTCCAATTTCGAATGCTCAATTTCGAATTTCCAAGAAACTTCGATATTGGACATGGAGTATTCGATATTCGACATTAAAAACTAAACACTCAAAAGCCCCCACGAGCTAGTCGCTCTGAACGGTTGTCCAGCCGCCGCTGATGGAGTTGGGACCGGCGGGATTGGGGATATAGTAGACGGTGTCCGAAAACGGAACGTTGTCTCGCTTGACTGTTTCAGCGTGGAAGTCGGCGAACAGAAAATTCAATCCATCGAGGTGATAGTCAGGGATCAGCCAGTCGTTAGCGTAGGGACTCCAGGATCTTGTATCGGATCGGGGAAAAGGGGAGTTCCACTCGTGCATCTGGGTCGGCAGTTCGTCAAAGAGCAGATAGGTGCCGATGGTGTCCTCGATCTCCTCGGAAGGCAGGTTTCCCGGATGCCCGTAATCCCGCTCACAGTTCCCGGTGGTGACGGTGGCGCCTTCCCGTCCACACGGAGCGCCGACGGGGGCTGCGTTAATGTTGTAGCTGATGGAATGGGAGACATCCATTCCGAGCACATCCTCATCGAGGTTCCGTGCCTGTTTGGCCGTGGGACAGAGGAAGATCTGGATCGGGTTTCTCGGGTTCCGCAACCAGTAGTGCCTCCCGGAGCCCTTTGGGACATCGTTCAGCCATAGCTGTTCGCTGCCGTCGAGGTAATCCCCGGCCACGATGTGATGTTGCCACGAAAATGGTTCATACCGAAAAATTGAAAAGAAACCGTGATATCCATAATCGGCCCGGTCATTCGCGTGCAGGGCGAGGGCGAGTCCGAGCTGGTGCTGGTTGCTCATGCACCAGGTTGCGTTTGCACGCTCGATGGCGGTGTTCAGGGCGGGGGCGAGGAGCGCGGCCAGGATGGCTATGATGGCGATTACCACCAAAAGCTCAATCAACGTGAAACCGAGAGATTTCTTTCTTCCGCGCACTGTATAAAAAAATACCCCGTCGCGCCGCTTGTCGCAAGCGCCGCGACGGGGTCGAATCAGTCACAATCACGTTTCGATGCTTCCCCGCAGCGGGCAGGGATCGTCACCGAAATCAAGCTATTACGCAACGCGGCGGAACCGACGAAGCATCAGGAATCCGATTCCCAGCAGGGCCAGAGAGGTCGGCTCGGGTACTGGCAAAATCGTCGTGTCGAAGACATCATAGATCTGAATGTTGTCCAGGAAAAACGCTGCTCCTTCTCCGCTACCTGTCTGGCCGGCTATTATATGCTTATTGATGGCATCCGGCGCTCCGCCAGTTCTGCCGAAGTTGAAATTACCACCCACACCATCGCCAAAGGTCGATCCGTTTATGGTCAAATAGGCGGTTGGCGCGTTCTCGCCATCGACAAATGTGGCGAGGTTTACGTCATTCCATTGATTATGGACAAACGTTCCGGCGCCGCCGAATGTGGACCAGCCCCCATTACTGTCGTATAAGATGGCTCCGTCCGAATCGATACGAAGCTCGTTACTTCCCCAAGGCATGGTCCAGTGTTCGATCAACCGCCCGACGTTCGGGTCTCCGTATACCGAAAAGACAAGCGTCGATTCCGTGACATCTGCCGTCGAGATCTCGATCTTCGGACAACACCCGGCCGCGGTATTGGAATCGATCCTTAGCGAATTCGTTCCCTTGACCTGAGGCGAACCAGCGGTACCCGGAGCCGTCGATGCGTTAACAACTTGAACAAAACTCTCGGATCCCGGTTCCACGATATTACCTTGCGTGCCCACGAGCGGCGCCGCGGGATCGAAATCTCCCGAACCGTACTCAGCCGCTGCAGTCGAGCTTTCAAAATCCTGCGAATAGATCAATGCACCCCACGAATTCGCCGCGGAGAGGCCCAATGCGGCCGCAACCGCAACGACGATTACTGTTGTTTTCTTTTCGGTTTTATTCATTTTTTTCTCCATGTTCTTTGCACGTTACAGATATGGCGGGATTGCGAAATACCTCTCTCACCATAATCCTTCCTTACTGGTTCTGCTCCTGCGTTAACACGCTTCCGCGTGACGCCATACTTACTGCTACTTCACTTCTCAATTACTCGGTAGACACTACCCGGGTCGATACCCTCCGGATCCGTTACGATCATGGGGCTGCCGTTGCCGTGGATGGTACAGCCAGTATTGCGCCAAAAAGGCTTGGATGGGGTTTTGGCCGTCTGCAGCAGATAGTCCGTGCCGTTCAAGCTCACAAATGAAAATGCAGCTGCATTCGCCACCTGGATCCCACTGAGGTCCGGACCCGGGGGACCTGGGGCGGTGTCAACGATCGTGATATCGTCAATGAATATTCCAGCGCCGACTCCCGAACCTAATTGACCGGCGAATTGGTAGCGACCGATGGTGGCAAGGTCGTCATTCGCGCTGAAACCCTGTCCGTTGTTGTCGTGAAAGACGCCGTTCAGGGTCATGGTAACCCAATCCGGGCTCACACTGGCATCGCAGGTGATGGTGCAGGTGTTCCATTGGCCGTAGGTTACCGTGAGTCCTGAATCCTGCCACCCGCCCCTGTCGTATAATATGCGGCCGTCCTGATCGAAGCGGATTGCGTAGCTGAACGGTCCGCCGTACGTGACCGGCGGGTTCGCGCTACCCCCTTCCGCGGACCAGACCTCCAACAACCGGGGGCTGACAACGTTGGCTGCCGCCGCCGGAACACCGTAAAACGAAAACGTCACGGAGGATTGCGGCGGGCCCGGAATAAATTCGGACGTCGTAGGCCAAATCTGGTAGATCGGTGTCGACGGCCCGGGCGGTGGACTTGCCGTCGCATTGCTGTCGATCTTCAGAGAATTCGATCCTTCAAAAACCTGGGGCGGACCCGATGGGCTCAGGTTCGCGGTAGTGTTTGTATCCACGACCTGAATAAACCATTTCTTCTGCTCCTTAACGTTCTGCGAGAAGGCGGGGCCGGCCGGATCGAATTCTCCTGACGCGTACTCAGAGGCCGGAGTCGAGCTCTCGAAATCCTGAGTATAAATGACGGCTGCCTGCACATGTACTGACGCGAATCCGGCCACTGCCAACGCCGCGCAGAAACGGACACCGGCTCGACGGGGAAAAGAATTCGGGAGAGTCGACTGATGCACCGATCTGAATTCGCTCATATACTCATCCTGCGTATCGTTATGGCTTCTCACGTCCGCACCCTGAAAAACTTTTGGCCAAATTGAAATCCGGCCCAAAACGTAGGCGAAGAGTACCCCTTTCAAGCAGAGCGGGTCAATTGGAAATTCAGATAAATCGTTACTCTTTCTCTCCTCCTCTACTCTTCTGCCCCTCTCTACGTTTTTCTTGACTTTTATTGATAGAGTCCCCTGACTTGCTCAGCTTCGGGGTCTTATTCGAGCCTGTTTGTCGCCGAGCGGAAGTCTTGGCGACTTCCGCTACGTGGAGGGATCGTTACATTCGAAATCGAAAATCCGACATCCGAAATCGCTTTACCTGCGAATCTGGTCCAGAGACTCCTCCAGATTGTCCGCGGTAACCAGCAGGTATCGAAGATTGAAAATCTCATCCACGGACATACCGCGGGTCGGCTTGGTCTTCAGATCCGCGCCCCGCTTGAAAAAGACCCCTCCGGGTACCGTTCCCTCCGCGATGAGATCCTGGCAAACCGTCAGATCCGCGCCGGAGAGGATGAATATCGGCGGCATCTCCTCGAGCGGGTCGGAATCGAAATACGGAATCCCGGCGCAACTGACAACCGCTACCGCCCCCGGCGCCTGCTCGAAGGCAGCCAGGAACATCTCTTCTTGAATCGGCCCGCCTCCCATCATGAGCATATCGATCATTTCCGGCTCCGCGTCGAAAACGCCGTGAGTAATTCGCAAATCGGTTTTGCCGAAACCTCGCTCCAATCCCTCGAGCTGGGCCACTCCGGTCGGCGGGGGCTGGCCAGGCTCGGCAGGCCGCGACCTGAAAAGCTGCAGAACGAGGACCTCGCCGCCTTCCGGATAGGTCTGCGCGATCAGTGAGCCGAGCTTTCGCCCGGTGGCTTCATTAAAGTCCAGAACCAGCTGATCGGTAGTCCCGTCATCTCTGCATCCCCTGGTGAATATTGCCCCCAGGGAGACGAAGATCGCGAGGAGCAGGATGAAAAGAATCGGGTTTGCGACCTTAGGGAACTTCTGGCGTTGGGTGACAACGATGAGCAACGCAATGGCAAGGATGATGAGGAGGATTCTCAAGTTCAAGTTGTTGGTCCTGTTTTAGGGTTCGGGATTCGGGATCATTGGCCGGAGTTTTTAGGATTTACTGACGTTATACTCAGCAACACGTGCGGCGTCTGACTTCGATCACATTTCCCTGAGTCTGAACGTCCAACAACGAACATTCAACAAGGAAGATTTCGGGCCGGAGCCAAGGGTAGGTTGGCCTTCCAGGCCGACCTACTGAACCGCGATCCGGTAGACCCTTGCGTTGTCCCCGCCGGAGGAATCAAAGACAGACGTGGCACCGGCCTTCCCTTCGAAGGTGAATTCGGTGGCAGTCCAGTTTCCCACCGCAGGATCGG
>CAUZEO010000090.1:0-15302 GCA_963578625.1 Kiritimatiellia bacterium
TCAATGTTCCGAACCAGCATGTCTCGCTTGTCTGTTTCCCCGACCTTGTGAAGTGTGATTGCAAACATCGACTTCGCATACACCGCGAGGCGGTTACGGTCGCGATAGAGGTACTCCATCATCTCCCTACTGACGATATCTTCGTCCACAAGAACCATGAGGACGAAGGCGTCAAGATTGTCTGCCCGGGTTTTGCCCCGTTTGTCAGCCTTGATATCCGCGATCTCGCCCTCCTGGTACTTCTTCAACCAGTTCACGCTTCGCGATAATGTGTCGGGCACGATCGCGACGCCGTTCTCCCGGGCAAGTTGAAGGCCGTGTACCACATGCGCGGTGGTGTGTGGCCACGACTGTTCGCGCCACCCGCTGAACCAGCCCCAGCCGCCGTCAGACAGTTGCATGTCGTTGAGGGCCTTGAGGCCTTCTTTCACCATCCGGATCATTTCCTGTTCATCGAACACCGGGTTTCGGTCGAATCGTTCCCATTGATGCGCCCGCTCGACGGCGTCCCCGATTTCCTGCGCGTTTAGATTGGTCCGCTTGTTTTTGATGGCTTCGAGGTCGATGCCCATATCCAGAAGGATCTTCTGGGTCAGCACCGTGGGGAGGAAGCGGTTTAGAGTCTGCTCGGTGCATCCGTACGGATAGTCCGCGAGGTAGGGCAGGGCGTCTACCATGGCGCCCGCGAGGGTCGGGGAAAAGCGCACTTCGAGGCGTGAGTCTTCGGGCCGCATTTCCTCTGGAATCGTAAGGTGTATCTGGCCCTGCGCATTATCCGGCCGCACCACGCCACTGAAGGACTCGGTTTTCAGCATGCCGTGCACATACACCGGGAATGACCGCTGCATGGCGTCGGACTCTTCATCGGTCAGGGCTTTCATGCGAACGGCGATTTTGCCTTCCTTTACGACCTTGACGCGCCAATCCACCCGGGCTTCCCCGTTGGAGTCGACCGTGACATCCACCGTGGCCTCCGACAGGAGTTCCACGGTGTCGCCATCGAGTTCGATGACCGCGCGCACCCGCTTTTCGGTATCCAGGTAATTGTGAATGTTTGCCGAGAGAACCACTTCGTCCTTTTGGACGAAAAACCGGGGCGCCTGCAACCGGAGGAGCAACTTCTTGGTCGTGACCGCTTCGGCTGTGCCTTCGCCGACTCGTGTCCCATGGCCCAACCCCCAGGCGCGAATTTTCCAGCCGGTCAGATTTTCGGGCATGTTGAAGGTGATAGTGGCAAAACCGCTTTCATCGGTTTCGAGGCCCGCGTTCCAATAGGCCGTATCGGCGAATTCCGTCCGGACCTTCGGTTCCACCGTTTCCGGCAACGCTTGAGGGCTCTCCTCGTATTCGTCCTTGGATTCCAGCGCGGGACTCATTGCGGCCATGCGAACGTTTCCGGCAAACCCCTTCGTTCCGTTCTCTTCCCTGTACCTTCCGCCGCCGATGCCCGCTGCAAGTTCATCGATCTCACTGGCAACGGAATGACCGAAAACTCCGAGTGCGGTCATTGATTTCTCACCGCCGGGCACCTGGTTGGTTTCCCGGCGTTTTGCGTTGTCGTCCGTGCTCGGATGGTGAGATCGCCGCCACTTCCAGAAGAATTCCTTGATCTCCGGCACATTCGTTCCGCCGGATATGTACTCTACAGATTTGTCATAAATCGTCATCACCGTGGAGCCGTGAAATGGCTTTCCCGCGTGATCCGTGAGGCGAACCTCCACCGACGCGTTCTCACCCGGCTTGTATTCCGTTTGCGAAGGGACCACGTCGACGTTGAGCACCCGCTTTTCCGGAGGCACCACGATCTCCTTCAACTCCGTATACACGTTGCCGCCAGTCACTGTGAATGCCTCGACGAAGAAGTTCGGCATGTCTTTCCCGGATACCTCGATCGGGACGACCGTAGACTTCCCGTTCAAGCGCAGAACCTTGGGCTTGAGATAGATGCCGTTGGCGGGGCGAATGAAGAGAACGACGGTGCCGCGCGGCTGGTCGGTATTGATCACCAGGTTCACCGTCTCCCCGGACCGGTAGGATTGTTTGTCCGGAACGAGTTCCAGTTGACTGAACCGAAATTCCCGGCCGTCGAATCCTTCGCCGCGAATGACAAAGACATGCCCGCCTTCGATCCTGTGGCCCTGCGCATCCGTCAGCTCATAGGATACGCGGTACTGGCCGTGGGCGGAGGCGGTGATTTGCTGCCGGGCCGCGCCTTCTGCGTTGGTATCCAGGTCCCACTCCTGCACCCGGGTCTCCACTGGCATCCTCTCCTTGTCATACGTTACCTGGTAGAGGGTGAGCCGTCCTTTCCCTTCCACCGGTCTTCCGTCGAGCGCCCGCGCCGTGAACGAAGCACTGACGATATCGCCGACCCGGTAATAGCCGCGGTCGACCCACGCATAGATCTTAAACGGTTCGCGGGCAACCAGCACTTCTCCGGTTCCCACAATCGTTCGCCGGGATGCGTCACGGACCTCGGCGGAGATGGTATACTGGTGGTCCTGATCCCCATGAATTTCCTTTGCCAGCGAGGTGTCGATGCGCAGGGCGACGGTGCCGTCTTCGCCAACCGGTACTTCCGCCTCGGCGACGATTTCCGGCGGGTCCGGCTGTACCGGCCACCATCCCGGCCACGGGCGCCTGCATCCCCATCCATACCATCCCGGCCACCACTCGTAGTCATACCCGAACCACCAGTAGCCAGGCCCGTAAAACCAGTCCCACGGCGCCGGCGGATACCACTGTGCGGAGTGGGCCGTCCGCGTGACCTTGTATTTCACCGTGGCCTCGGTCACCGGCGCACCGAAGTAATAGTTGGCCCGAATCGTCGCGGCGATGGTTTCGCCCAGCATGACCGGTTCGGTTGGATTGTCCACCACGACTTCGAATTCGGGCTTCTTATACTCCTCGATCCGGAAAGTCGAAGAACCGTAGCCCACAACTTCGAGCGAATAAATGCCCAGCGGGGCGTCGTCGGGGATTTCGTAGGTGCCCTCGATACCGCCGAAGGCATCCGACTGCACCGCCGCTTCGTGAACGATGTCCCTCTTCGGATTTCGAATATGCACATTGAAACTGTCATTCGCGTAGTTGGAGGTGCTGTTCTCGTCGTACTTTGCGTTCCGAATCCAGAACTTGAACTGTACCGATTGGTTGGGTCGGTATACCGGACGATCGGTGATGCCGTAGGCTTTCGTCTGATTGTATTCGTGATCGTAGTAATCCTGCATCCAGACCGACGAAAAGCCGAGATGTGAGAACCTGCCCTCCGGCGTGGTTGCCGTCACGATCCAGCTCGCGTTGCGGTTTTTGTCAGGAATCAGATCATCACGGTCCGGAATTACCTGTCCGAGTTCGTCCGTATATTCCGCGAAAGTGGATGTACGAACCACGTAGCGGGGATTCCCTTTCGTCGTCTTGATCGACTCCTGCCAGTATCCGTAGAATTCGACATTCGCTTTTTCAACCGGAACTCCGGTCCGCGCGTCCGCAACGAAATAGTAGGCGGGTCCATCGGCGGGGTGATTCTTGATATTTGTCGCGAGCGGCTTCTTGACGATGATCGTGTCGTTTACCCAGAGTACGATCTTGCAGGTATTTCCGTCGTCCATGCTGGCGGTTACGAGGTAGGCGCCGGCTTCCTGCAGCGGGGTCGTGACGGTGATGCGCCGGTCGTAGTGGCGCGGCGCTGGATCCAGCTTC
This sequence comes from Kiritimatiellia bacterium, assembly GCA_963578625.1. GTDB lineage: Bacteria > Verrucomicrobiota > Kiritimatiellia > SLOV01 > SLOV01 > CAUZEO01. Next base: position 3,703 of record CAUZEO010000090.1, read on the forward strand.
AAGCTCCAGGATGCCACTTCCGACCCGACATACTTTGCGCTCTTGTTGTGCACCAGGCGGTACCCGAGATTTCCGATTTGAAGCCGGTTCCAGTCCACCTGGTTTCCCGGGTTTTTTCGAAGATAGGTTTTGACGTCGTCGAGCAACGCTTTGACGTCAATGCGGTGGGCGGTGAAACGGGCCTTACTTCCGTTTCGGTATTTGTAGTCCACGGTGGCGCCTGTCCCGGCGGGTTGCGTCATAACGGGCTCGAATTGCCCCCACGGGCTGCGAATCTGGCTGACTTTTTCGCGCTTCCAGCCTTTGTTCCCGGGTCCGTGAAACTCGATGCTCCGGTCCCAATAGGTGGCTGATTCGGGATACTGCCTGCGGTTGCTGAAAATCTCAGCGAGTTTGTTCAGCGCGGATTCGCGGTAGCCGCTCTGTGGATCGTCCGCAAACGCCTGGTAAATCCGCATGAAGTCGAATTCTTCGGGCAGAAAGAACCGTTTTATTCCGGTCGCCAGCTTGGCGATCGTTTCGTCGCGATCCAGTGTGTGCAGTTGGTAGGTGCCACTCGAATCTTTTCCCGAGTCGGCCTGCTGTGCCCGGGAGCCATAAAAGAACCAGCCGTGCTCCGCCATCGTCTGCACACCGAACTGCTGGTGAAGAAACTCGGCAAATACCCAGTCCGCATTTCTCGCAAATCCCTCGTTCAGCGTTTTTGCGCGTTCCAGAAGCCAGCGCCATCGTTCGCCGTCGGATTGCGCGGATGCGAACGAGTCGGGCACTCGGGGAAAGACGGGATCCCCATTTTCATCAACGGGTGCGCCGGGCGTTCCGCCGCTGTGGTGCCACCCGTAGTAGTATCCGTTCTCGAAGTCGGGAAGTTTGCTCGTGTCGCTGAGCGCATTGAGTTTCCATGCGCCGTATTGCCCCCGGCCGGTGAGCACCTGCGATGCGAATGTCAGGTAGAAGGATGCGGCCTGGCCAGGGCTAGCCTGCTGTTCGACCAGGGCCGTCGCCTGTTCCATCAGTTGCAGCGCTCGGATTCGGTCCCTTTCGAAGCTGTTTGCATACTCGCCGCCGCCCCGGTGATGTCCGCGCTTGTACTCGCCGGCCACAATATTGCCATGATGATTGGCCCCCCGGTAGCTGTCTGCGACCGCCTGCAGCAGGCGAAACTTTCCAGGGTGTGCGGCGGCAAATTTCTCGCGCAGCACGTCGGCCTCTCTGTCCAGGTTGAGTTGGACCAGGCACTGCACCATGATATTAAAGTCGTTAACTACCGAGTCGGTGTGAACTTCGGGTTCGAAAACGAATTTCTGGAACAGGTCGTAGGCATCTTGATAATTGCCCTCGTTGTTCTCCTTGTGAGCGCGATCCCGGAGATCTTGATAGGGACGTTCCGCGGACGTAGCGGAGAAGGTTTGGGCGGTGAGGACGTGCAGCGTGCAGAGCCCCAGCAGGCAGGCGATGAAAAAGCGTTTCATAATTTCTTCTTTCCAACGAGATTATCGATGTGATTGCAATTCAAGAGTGAGACGCTTCTGATTGGCTCGTCGTTTGTAAAAATTATGTAAAAGCCGTGTCCGTAGTTATTTTCTAGCAAAATTCCGCGTTCTTGAACCAGGACTCCTATGTCTTACGATCATGTAATCATTGGCTCCGGCCTCGCGGGCAGCCTGCTTGCCCGCGAATTGATACATCACGGAAAGGACGTGCTGGTGGTCCACGATCCCGGCAATCCCGGCGCGTCACGAATTGCCGCGGGATTACTCAATCCCATCACCGGTCGACGTTATGCCCCCGCATGGCAACTCTCACGGTTCCTTCCTTCTGCCCGTCAATCATACCGCATCTTGGAGCGCGAGTTTAGTACGGCATTCTTTCAGGATGAGCCTATTTTCCGTTTCTTTGAGGATGAACCGGACCGGGCAGGGTGGCAACAGCGGATGCATGACCCCGCCGTTCAACCTTATCGGCAGGAGACGGCGGAGAATGTAGGGGATCGATTTCCCGTTCACGGTTCGTTTGGCGCGGTCATGATTACCGGCGGAGGGTTTCTGAGACCGAGCTTGCTGCTGGATCGGCTCCATGCGCTGATTCGCGAACGGGCTACGCTGGTCGAAGGGCGGTGTGAGCGGGGCGTACTACACGTTACCGGGAGGGTTCCGCGCCCTGTCTCCAATCTTTCTCCGTCGATCTCGTATTGCGAAGGGTACGCGGTGCTGGACAACCCGGTCTTCGCATCGCTTCCCTTCGAGTTCTCCCAAGGCGATATACTTTCGATTCGGGCACTTGGGTTTCCGAACGCATGTGCCGTTTGCCGGGGAATCTACCTGGTGCCGGTAGGAGAAGGGATTTTCCTGGCAGGCGCTTCGTACGACTGGTCGTCGCGCGATCCGTCGCCGACCAGTGCCGGGCGCACCTGGATCGAATCGCGACTGCGGCGATTCTTGAAAGTCCCCTTCGAAGTGATAGACCATGCTGCCGGGGTCCGACTTACCACACGCCGCAGGCATCCGGTCGTTGGACGCCACCCCGATCATCCCGCCACCTCGATTCTCAATGGACTTGGATCAAAAGGAGTCTTGTACGCGCCCGATTGCGCCCGGCAATTGGCGGAATTGCTCGCGCACGGCAAACCCGTGGATGAGGCACTGGATCCGAAGACGCACGGAATTTGAATTTGGGGATTCCGTAATTTGGCCGCGGTGGAAGTTGTGATGTTCCAGTACAAATTCGAAATCCAAAATTCAAAATCGGACTTTTCGCTCGCTTCACCCCAACGCTGCGATCGCCTCGCGGGTTGCCGCGAACGATTCGAATCGGTCGGCAGGTTGCTGGGCGGTCATTCGGTCGATGAATTCCAGGGTCCGTTCGGAGATGTCCTGGGGCACGTAGGACCGGCGGCCCAACCGGAGAGACGAAACGTGCTTATTCGCCATCTTGGTGATAGACCCGCCTTTCATGATTGCCGCGCCGGTCATCATAAACGTGGCCAGATGTCCCAGGCTGTAAGTCGTGCTACGCTCATCTTCCCCGCACCCAACCAGTCTTTCGGGAGGAAGGTACTCCGGCGTGCCGAACACTTCCTTCATGTCCACCACGGGAGCATCCGCCTCGTCACTCGGCATCGCCAGGCCGAAGTCGAGCAGGATGGCATTTTTATCTGACGGTAGAATGATGTTTGCGGCGTTCACATCACGGTAGAGATATCCGTTCGCAGCGATGTGTTCGACCGCGGAGAGCACTTGGTCGAGGATGAGAAGCGCGTGGTTTTCCTGCAGCCTGCCTCGCTGCTCCACCAGGCGGAGTAGTTTTTCGCCGGTTACGAAATTCATTGCGTAGAAATAGAGGTCGTTGTCGTACCCGCTTTCGATGAAGTGGACGAGATGCGGGTGGTCCGGCACCTGGCTGTGAATCTCAGCCTCGTTAAGAAAATCCCGAACCACTTTTTCGTCATCCCGAAATTCGTTCTTTAGAATCTTTACGGCGCAGCACTCGTTTCCCCGTTCACGGTGATACGCCTTATACACGCTGGCCATCCCTCCGGCGCCGGCAGGCTCAAACAACATAAAATCCGAGACCAGAAGTGGAACGAACAGAGATTTCCCGCAGGCGGGGCAGGGGACAAACTCCAGGGGGGGGAGTCCCGAGGGCGCAATAGACTTGCGGCATTCCCCGCAAATCACGGCATCCAGGTCGAAGAAAGTGTCCCGGAAGCTCTTTGCACCCATTAAGTTCCGTATTAGCTTCTTTACCGGCATGAGCGCGTAGGGGCGAACTGATTCGAAGCACGGCCTCTTTTCAACTATGATACAACAAATTCAGCAGTCTGTGTACCGATTATGAAAACGATCAGCAAGAAAACTGTTTTTGAGAATGAGGACGGGGACCGGCTTGCGGCGCGACTGGATTTTCTCCACATTCGTTCTGGCGGATTCGTCAAATTCTTCCAGCATCTTGAAAAGCGTTTTCGTATCCCCGTTTTGCGAACACGCGTGGTGGAAATTTCTGAGGGAGCGTAGACGCCTCTGGTCCCACCACTTGTTGGGCGGGGGGGGGCAGTTGGTCGGGCGGCGGGTTTGGAAAATCGGTATTGGTCGTCCTCGAACCGCGGCGCCAGACGGGGAGGTGGTTTCGACATACGGCTGAAATCAGGAGAATCCCTTTTCGAAGTGTGATGTGCCGAGCAGCAGACAGGCCGCCTGCGGAATGATATTGATGATCTTTTTGTAATGAATCGAATCAGTGTGCTCTCTGGTCCAGGCGTCCAATTCCACCACCAGTTCTCGAATTGCTTCATTCGCGTCGGCCTGGACGAGGGGCCTGAGAAAGTTGACCTTCCTGTCTATGTGGTCATCGGCGTTTTCGCGCGCACCAGATCCAGTGCGATGGCTTTCAACTCGTTCATCCCACCGCTCCTGAACAGCCGGTCCCGATAGTGGAACAGGTAATACCAGGTGTTCGCGAAATCGTTCGCCCGCATGTAGTCAATGTGAACTTTTCACGTGTCCAGTTCACTTTCCTCGGATTGAGCGCCAAACCGATTTGGGAAGCCTTTGCTACCGTAAAAACCGTCGTGAAACCCGCGGTAAGGGCCTCCTCCCAACTCACTGACCCAGACCAGGAAGGTGCGTGCAAGGTGATCCCCTGGATTCGACTCCAGAATCTCGCTCGCAATCTGCGATGCCGGGTCATCCTCGTTCACAAGGTAGCAGAGCTTCAAGCGTTCGTGAGGGCCGGTAAATGTTTCCCCTGGAGTTTCGGCCGCGATCTCAATGATCTCATTCAGGTCTTTCCCTAAACTGTGCAGAATAGCGTACAACTCCAAGCGTTGCATCCCGGGCGTCTAAGGTCCACGGCCGAGGGGCCACGCCACTACAGAATGCTCGGCCATACTCCTCGCCAAGCCCGCCTGAGGGAGGTTTTCCATGGCGTTGAATTTTACATCTTTCTTCGCTGCTCCTCATCCTACTCGTAATTCCAAATCGAGCGACTTTGATTAAGATTACGAAAAAGCACTCGAGGCACTAATGATACTCTCAACACACACTACCAATCAGGGACGGAGGACGGTGTTGTCGATGAGTCGGGCCTTTTCGAAAAAGACCGCGATGGCGACGAGGGTCGGCTCCTCAATCCTGGAAACCGGCTGAAAGTTTTGGACAGCCACGATCTCGATGTAATCAATTCTCGCGGTGGCGGCTTTGTGGATCACCACTTCAAGTTCCCGCCGGTATACTTCCGCCCAACGTTCCCCCCGGTCAAAAAGATCCTCTGCCCGCTGGAGGGCGCGGTTGATCTGTACGGCGTCCTCCCGCTCTTGTGGCGACAGATACTGGTTGCGCGTGCTCATGGCGAGACCGTCCTTTTCACGGACGATGGGACCCGCAATGATTTCAATGGGAAAATTCAGATCGCGCGCCATCTGCTGAATCAGGCGAAACTGCTGTGCGTCTTTCTGACCGAACACCGCGAGGTCGGGCTGCACGACGTTAAACAGCTTTGCCACTACCGTGAGCACGCCCCGGAAATGTATGGGGCGGGTCTCTCCGCACAATCCCGATGAAAGATAGTCCTCCACCACGTACACGGTATGGTCCCGGGCATACATTTCCGGGGGAGTGGGATAAAAAATGATGTCTACGCCGACCTTTTTGCACACCTGCCGGTCGTGATCGGGATCCCGTGGATACTCGTTGAAGTCTTCACTGGGTCCGAACTGGGTGGGATTCACGAAAATGCTGGTGACGAGAACATCGCATTGCTCCCGCGCGATTCGCATGAGGGAGAGATGCCCATCGTGGAGGTATCCCATGGTCGGGACAAATCCAATCCGTTTCCCGTCGCGCTTTAACGTCCGCGCCGCGGTTTGCATTGCCTCCGGCTTGTCTATTATTTTCATTCTTCTTTGAATCGGGGCGGAAATCAATAACAGTGTTCCGGACCGGGAAAATCTCCGCGCTGCACGTCTGCAGCGTATGCTTCGACCGCGCCCTTGATTGCATCTCCCACCTCGGCGTACCGCTTCACGAATTTCGGCGAAATATCGTCAAACATTCCCAGCAGGTCCTGGATCACGAGCACCTGTCCGTCGCATTGCGGGCCCGCGCCGATGCCGACCGTTGGAATGGCTATCGAGTTCGTAATCTCTCCGGCAAGTTCCGCGGGAATTCCTTCCAGGACGATGCTGAAACATCCGGCTTCTTCCAGCGCTTTTGAGCCCTCTTTCAGCTTGTTCGCGTCCCGCGGGTGTTTGCCCTGGACGCGGTAGCCGCCGAATTCCTTTACGCTCTGCGGCGTTAATCCGATGTGTCCCATGACCGGAATTCCGTTCTCGACCAGCATTTCAACAGTTTCCTTGCGGATGGCGCCGCCTTCGAGCTTCACCGCGTCCGCACGCCCTTTTTTCAGAATCCGGCCCGCATTCTCCACTGCCTGGGATACGGAGGCCTGGTAGGAAAGAAACGGCATGTCCGTGACGACGAGCGCGCGATCGACGCCGCGGACCACCGCACGGGTGTGATGAATCATGTCTTCCATGGTAACCGGGATCGTGGACTCGTGCCCAAGCATGGTCATGCTCAAAGAATCCCCCACCATGATGAGATGGACCCCGGCCTCATCGACAAGCTTGGCAGTCGAATAGTCGTAGGCTGTAAGACAGACGATTTTCTCTTTGCCTTTCAAGGCGCGAAGCTTCGTCGTCGTCCACGCGGTTTTTTTCTTCATGGCGCTCATGGGGGGAAATCCTACCCGATTCGCTTCCATCAGGCTACACCCGTCGTCCACTATGACATGGATTACCAGTCCTTGGAGAGGAGGCGGCAAGATTCGCCCCCTTTTAACCCCGCCAGTACTTCACCCACTGTTTTCGATGTGCCGGGCAATACCAGTTCGGGCCGGACTTCAGCGAGGGGTTCCACCACGAAGCGCCGCTTTATCCAGCGCGGATGCGGAACGACCAACCCTGCGCCCTCGAGCGTGGAATCTCCCGCATACAGGATATCAACATCAATGGTTCGGGGCGCGAACCGGTCCTCGCTCCGTTCCCGTCCCAGGTTCGTTTCGATGATCCTGAGTATCTCAAGCCACGACTCCGCCGGCAGATCGCTCTCGATCACCAGCACGGAGTTGAGATACATGAGATCCTTGAACTTCGACTTCACGCCCACCGGCTCGGTTTCGTAGAGGGAGGATTGCGCAGTAAATCGGGCGCTTGGATCATCAAGAATACCATTTTTTGCGCTGGAAAGATATCCGGCGCGGTCCCCAAGATTCGATCCGAGGCTGAAACCGATTTCTGTGGTCGTATCCGTCACTACAGCGCCAATACATCCCGCATCGAATACATTCCGGGCGGTTGGCCGATCACCCACGCGGCGGCGCGGAGAGCTCCGATCGCAAATGTGTCCCGGCTGGTGGCGCGGTGGGACAATTCGACAATTTCGCCGGATGTCGCGAACAGCACGGTGTGATCTCCGACGATGTCGCCGCCCCGCGTTGCATGAAAGCCGATCTCATCGTCCGTTCGTTCTCCCACCATCCCTTCGCGGCCGTGAATGGCGACGTTCTCAAGGTTTACCCCGAGTCCTTTCGCGACAGCTTCTCCCAGACCAAGAGCAGTGCCGCTGGGCGCGTCCTTCTTCAGCCGGTGATGTCGTTCCTCGATCTCAATATCGTAGCCCCGGTCTTTCAACGCCGTGGCCGCGGCCTCCGCGAGGCAGAAGAGAAGATTGACGCCGAGGCTCATGTTCGGCGCCATGACAATCGGAACGGATGTCGCCGCCTGGTGCACATCCGAAAGCTCCTTCCCGGTGAGTCCGGTGGTTCCAATGACCAGCGGCTTGCCCGCTTCCGCCATCTGCGTCGCGTGCGCGGCGGTCGCTTCGTGAAACGAGAAATCGATGCCCACCGCGGCGTCTGCCGATGCTAGAGAAAAATCCCCGGCGATGAGAGTCGAGCAGGGAGAAGCCCCCGCCATCAGTCCCGCGTCTTGTCCCACGCCCGGATGGGATTCCGATTCCATCGCTCCCGACAGGACAAGCTCTTCGACGGACCCTTCCAGCAAAAGTCTTACGATGGTCCGGCCCATGCGGCCGGCCGCGCCCAGCACCAATACGCCCTGGCTCATCGCAGCACCCCGTAATCCCGCAACGATGTCTCCAGCGCGGCGCGATTGGCCGCGGTCATTTCGCACAGGGGTAGCCGAAAGATTTCTTCGACCTTTCCCATCATCGCAAGCGAGGTTTTTACCGGAACTGGATTCGTTTCAAGAAAAAGATCGCAGAACAACTTGTGCATTCGTCCGTGGAAATCGCGAGCCGTCTCCCAGTCTCCGCCAAGTGCCGCATGTACCATTTTCGATACGTCAGCGGGAATAATGTTGGATGCAACGCTAATTACGCCCTTCGCGCCGACCACCATCATGGGCAGGGTGAGCATGTCGTCTCCGGAGAGAATGGTCAGATCGCACGTTCGTACCAGGAGGCTTACCTGATCGACGCTTCCAGCGGCCTCCTTGACCGCGACGATGTTTGGATGCCCCGCGAGCTCCGCTATTGTATCCAACTCGATGGGAATCCCGGTGCGACCCGGTATGTTGTAGAGCACAACCGGAAGCCCGATATCCGCGATAGCGCTGAAGTGCCGGATCAGCCCTTGCTGGCTGGGCTTGTTGTAATAGGGCGTAACCTGAAGAGTGCCGTCCGCGCCACGGTCCTTCGCGTGCCGGGTCAGCTCAAGGGCTTCCTCCGTCGAGTTTCCACCCGTCCCCGCGATGACCTGTACCCGGCCCTTGCAGACGTCGATCGCCCGTTCGATGACTTCATGGTGCTCTTCAAAATTCAGCGTGGGCGACTCCCCGGTCGTGCCGACGGGCACCACGCCGTCCACGCCGCCGTCGATCTGCGCCTCAAGCAATGCGCAAAACGTTTGATCGTCCACCGCGCCGTCCGGCGTGAACGGGGTTACGATCGCCGTATAAACTCCTTCAAACATGTAGCCTCCTATCGAGAGATAATTCGTGTTTATCGTTTTTACGTTTCTTGATTATGGAATTAGGTTTCAAATTTCGGTGTTCAGTGTTCAGGTTTCAAAAAGAATGTCGAATATCGAATACTCAATGCTCAATATCGAAAGTAGTCACTTGGAGCATTCGATATTGGACATTGAGAAAACCCTTTCTGAGTAGAACTCAGTCACCCATGAAAACTCCGGCCAGCGAACTCGATATCCGAATACCGACAACCGCGGCAGGAGGCCGCACTGAAACCTGAATCCCGACTCTCATCATTTATCCAGCCGGTTCCGCCCCGCCTGCACCCTCAGTCTCAGCGCATTCAGGCGGATGAAGCCGCTTGCGTCCTTCTGGTCATACACGGAATCCTCTTCAAATGTCGCGAGGTTCTCGTCATAGAGGGACTGGTCCGATTTTCGGCCGGTCACCGTGCAGCTTCCTTTGTAAAGGCGGACTCTTGCTGTCCCGGTCACGCAGGATGCCGCATGATCCATCGCGGCCTGGAGCATGGTTCGCTCCGGGGCAAACCAGAACCCGTTATAGACGAGCTTCGCGTACTCGGGCACGAGGGAATTCCGCAGGTGGAGGACTTCCCGATCCATGGTGATCTGTTCGACGGCTTCCCGGGCCCGATGCAGGATGGTGCCGCCGGGCGTCTCGTATACGCCGCGGCTTTTCATGCCCACGAACCGGTTTTCCACCAGATCCAATCGGCCGACTCCGTGCTTTCCCGCTATTACGTTCAACGTCTGCATGACGCCGAGCGGTTCGAGAGTTGTGCCGTTGACCGATATTGCGTTGCCCTGGTCGAATCCGATGACGACGTCCTCCGGCTCGTCGGGTGCGTCCACAGGGTCCGTCGTGAGAAGATACATGTCTCTGGGCGGCGCGCTCCACGGGTCTTCGAGAATCCCACCCTCGAAACTGAGGTGCAGTAGATTCCGGTCCATGCTGTAGGGCTTCTCCGCGGTGACCGGCACGGGAATGTCGTACTTCTTCGCATACTCGATCAGATCGCTCCGCGACTTAAACTCCCACTCCCTCCAAGGTGCGATGATGCGGATTCCCGGCTGTAGTGCGTAGCAGGTAAGTTCGAAGCGGACCTGGTCGTTGCCCTTCCCGGTGGCGCCGTGCGAGACGGCCTCGGCCCCGTTCTCGGCCGCGATCTCCGCCATGCGTTTTGCGATCAGGGGCCTCGCGATCGAGGTGCCGAGCAGGTAGCCCGACTCGTAGACCGCTCCCGCGCGCAGAATCGGGTACACAAAATCCTCTGCGAACTCTGCGCGCAGATCGTCGATATAGATCTTCTTCGCGCCGGTACTCATTGCTTTCTCTTCGAGGCCGTCGAGTTCCTCTTCCTGCCCGATGTCGGCGCAGAAGGCGATCACCTCCGCGTCATACTCTTCGATCAACCACCGCATGATGACCGAGGTGTCGAGTCCTCCTGAATAGGCCAAAACAATTTTCATACTTTTGATTCCTCACTCACTTCCTGAAATGCAGCACAGCCGTCATGAATCCTGGACACGGCCTCGTCGATCTCCTGCTCCGATACCGTCATCGGAGGAACGAGGCGGATCACCGTATTGGTGGTGGCCAGGCTTAGCAATCCTTTTTCCTCGAGGATCTTCTGCAACGGCAAGGCGTCCTTTGAAAGCTCCAGTCCAACGATGAAACCTACACCTCTCACACCCACGACCCACTCGTAGGTGTCGGAGAGCGACGCCAGTCCCTGCGCCAGCCTTGCGCCCAGAAACCGGGCCCGTTCCAGGAGGTTCTCTTCCTCAATGACCTTGAACACGGCCAGCCCCGCGGCACAGGCCAGCGGCGTGCCCCCAAACGTGGTTGCGTGCGAGCCGAGTGTCAGGACATCCGATAGTTCCGGAGTTGCGGAAACCGCGCCGATGGGGAAACCCCCGCCCAAGCCTTTCGCGAGCGCAACGGCGTCGGGCCGGATGCCGGCTTCCTCATAACCAAACCAGTTCCCGGTCCTGCCCATGCCGCACTGCACTTCGTCGCACATCAACAATATGCCAGCCTCGTCGCATAGCGCTCGAAGGCTCCGGAGAAACTCGTGGTTTGCGATCCGGATGCCGCCTTCGCATTGAATGGCCTCGATCAGCACCGCGGCGGTTTTCCCGTTCACGAGATTACGCACCGACTCGATGTCGTTGAACTCGGCCTGCCGGAACCCGGGAGGCAGGGGATCGAACCCCTTCTTCACCTTGTCCTGCCCGGTGGCGGTCAACGTAGCCAACGTCCTTCCGTGAAAGGAATTTCCAAAGGAAATCACTTCGTGACGTCCCGCATCGTGGCCCCACCGGCGCGCGAGCTTGATCAGGCCCTCGTTCGCCTCGGCGCCGGAATTGCAGAAGAAACTCTTTCCTCCCAGTGCCCGCTTCGAGATGGCCCGCGCAAGTTTCGGTTGCTGTTCGTTGTAGAACAGGTTTGAAACGTGCATCAGTCTGCCCGCCTGTTCCCGGATGGCCTGCACCAGCACCGGATGGCAATGCCCGAGGCTCACCACGGCGATCCCGGCGATGAAATCCAGGTATTCGTGGCCTTCCGCGTCCCACACGCGGCAACCGTCACC
>CAUZEO010000091.1:0-15169 GCA_963578625.1 Kiritimatiellia bacterium
TCAGGACCTCCTCGGCGGCCGCCAGCGGCGTGAGATAGGTAATCCCCTTAAAGATCTCAATGTCCGGGTGCGCCGACAGGTCTTTTTGCGGTGAACCGTAGTTTGAAAAAAGCATTTGAAGATCTTTAATTTTCTGGCTGCTGGCCGGGATCTTCACGTTCCAGAATGCGGAGAGCACAAGGGCGGCTTCTTCCGGCGTGTTCTCCGGTGCAGTGGTCTGCTGCTCAGGCGTTTTCAGCGAGGGGGAAGCCGATGATGTGTCGGGTCCGGCTGCAGCACGCTCCTCGACCGATCCGGTACTGATCCGAATCGACTCCACGTCATCCGCCCTTGCTTTCCACATCGCACCATTGTTCAAGGCGATCTGAAACACGTTCTCCTCAAAAGCGACGACCCGGCAAACGATTTCACGTCCAGTGCGAAAGCGGATTACGTCGTACTCGTTTTCAGCCTCCACGCCTGCTTCCTCTTGTTGCCGGAACTCCGTGACCTCTCGTTCACTCGCCGCAAGGTCATCCATCAACTTGGACACAATCTCATTCGATTCGCGGGTCGTGTCGTCCAACCGGCGCTGGAGCGTGCTGTTTTTTTCGCGGAGTTGGTCTAGCTCCTTCTTGATGCGTTCGGTTTCTTCCTTTGCGAAGTCAGTGGAAGCGTTTGAATTCCGGGTCTCCGGCGTACCCGGATCTTGCACGGATGTTCCCTTTCCGCATCCGAAGGCCAGAAACACCACCATGGCAATCTCAGAGAAAACGACCCTGATAGAGGGCGAAAAGTGGCCTTTATCCTTATTTTTTCTACGAGAATTCATTTTGACAAAACACCCGTGCCGCCGGATGCTATCCCTATGAAGCTTCGATCCGTCCACTACATTATCGGCGGGCTCTGGCTCGCCACCATGCTTTTCGCGTTCGCGCTTGGGCACACCGCCAACCCGACGGCTGCCAAGATTTCCGCGGATGCGCTCGAAACGGACACTTCTCCAAAGGCTCCGGCTATGGAGAAACGTGTTCTTCGCAGATCCGACCCCGTCACAGTATCGGAAGGCGGGGGAGGGACCACGGAAGGCTACGTTTTCCGCGCGCCCGTCCCGGCGGATGAGGAGGTCGAATCTTATCTCAACGGCGCGGAAAAGGCCCGCTCCGCCCTCGGCCAAGTAGATCCTCTTCTGCGAATGCAGTCTTTCAGCCGGTTGCTCTCCGACTTGGACGCTGCCGACGTCGCGGAGATCGCGGGAGATTTCCAGAATGTTCCGTTCCAACGTCGACTCGAATTCAACCTCCTTCTATACCGGTGGGCCCAGCTTGATGGCGAAGCCGCGGTGTCGTACGTCCAGACCATGGAGGGAGGCGACCGTGGCCGCGGATGGAATATGGGATCGGTGATGAGCGGCTGGGCATCCCAAGACCCGGATGCGGCGATCGCTTGGGCCAGTGCGAATTCCGAAGGCTCCGACAACAGGTACATGACAGGGATCATTTATGGTGTTGCGCAGACCGATCTCGACCGCGCAACTGAACTGGCGCTGGAAATGCCGTTCGGCCGGAATCGGGGCCGCGCTGTCGACGCATTGCTGGACGCCTCGTTGCAGGGGGGAACCGACTACGCCGTTGCCTGGGTCCAGGACCTGCCGGATGGAGATCTCAAATACGGAATCATGGGCCGGCTTGCGGATCGCGTCGAGGACGTTGAGTTTCAGGATTTCGCGAAGGAGCTCATGGCGCTTCCCGAAGCCGAACTGGCGACTGCGGTGGAGCCGTATCTGCGCCAATGGGCACGCGATGATCCAGCGGCCGCGGCGGGATGGGCGGAGCTTCTCCCGACCGTGGAGATGCAGACCAAAGCCATGGCAGGAGTAGTTCGCAGCTGGGCCCGGAGCGATTCGGCGGCCGCCGGAGAGTGGCTTGCACTATTTCAACCGTCGCTCGATATGGACAAGGTGATTCTTTCTTATATCGATCGCATCGACCGGCGCGATCCTAGTTCAGCCGCGCGGTGGGCGACGACATTGACCGACCCGGATCTGCGTAACACCACGATGGCGAAATTTCACAATCGCTAGCCCGCCACTTTCATCGCTGTCCTGAGAACCGACGCAATCCAACTCGGTTCATCCTCGGGAAGTTGCGACAGCATCCCCCGTTTGTTTCCCGAACCGGCGTGGATCTGCAATTCCATGACCGGCCGAGCGTTGATGGTCATTCCGCTTGTGTCCATCCTGATTGCACGCAGATCGTTTTGTTGAAACGAATGTTCCCGGGTGCGAAACGGGCTGACTCGTTCGATGTCTTCCGGGTATCGGGAGCGCTTCCATCAGAAGGGACCAACCCGTTCGATGCTTACAAGCTTGTCCCTGGTGAGAAGGACTTCCGTCCGCAGCAGGTCGAAGATCATCACCAGGCCCACCCCGCAAAGTCCCAGTCCGAGAACAAGCCCCGGCGTACCCAGCAACCCGAACAGCAGGGAGAACCAATCGACGGCATCCTCTTCTCCCGAGAAGGCGCCGCTGATGGGATGCCACATCCAGAAAACCATGAACGCTGTAACTACTCCACCGAATACCATCAATACGAGTCCGAACGGTTGCTGGATTTTGGCCGGGCGCTTCGGAAATTGAAACAGCGTCCCCTCGTCGGTGCGTCTACTTCGAACGTAGTTGTTGGCATGTTCGTTCATGGCGCCGCAAGATATGGGGCAGGATGCCCATGCCGCGACCCTTGATGGAATGCGAGTTTCAGATCGAGACTACGGAAACGATGTTCCATCCATCTCAACACGATGGAATTGTTGCGAAGCTGTGTTTCCCGGTAATTGAAACTCAATGACGGCTCCATCCGAAGTTACCGCGCCGCCCAGGTTCGTCCACCCCGGCAGAGGATCAAGTACACCGGTAGACTGGAGCTGGTACACCGCGCCTGATAGGCTCGTCCAACGGGAAGAGATTCTCGAGCTGTTCGCCGAGAAATCGATCAGCGAAACGGAAAGCCGGGGCGCGGGCTCCGGCGCGAGGGATTGTGCCAGCAGGAGGTCTCCGGCGCCTTCCTCATGAATGGACATCGTGATGGCGTTGGTCGCCGGCGCCGCGTCCGCGTCGAAGCGGAAGTTGAATAGAGTTCCCCAGTCGCAGGCATTCGTATCCGCTCCCCCGCCCGGCGCGCTCCAGGTGACATGCCCGTTCGCAAGTGCCGCGGTCCAGTCGTTGGTCGCTACGTCGTCGACGTCACCGAACTCGATGCCGGTAATGGTGGTTCCGGGCGCGAACGGGACCGCGAAGGACTCAACTTGGCGGTCGTAGTCCATGTTCATCAGCGCGTACTCATAGTGGTACTCACCCGGCGCGTTGGTCCAGGTCCTGACCGCTACCTGCAGGTTGCCTTCGCCGGTGACAATTCGCCGGTTCATCGAGCCCGGCGCCGGAGAAGACGGGTCGACCCATGCATCGATTGCAAGTCCGCTGGCTGAGCCCGCGTCGACAAAGGGAAATGTCCACGTACTGCCGGAGAGTTGCGGATTCACGCTTCGATAGCCAATGTTGTTAAACGCGTTCGAGTCGAGGGCGACAACGTACCACGCCTCGATATGATACACCGCGTCCGGCAACGACAGGTCCGGCTCCTGCACGACCAGCCGATGTTCAAAACGATCGTGATCGGCCGCAATCCAGCCATGATCCCTCGTGTTATCGTCATTCGGTATCCCGTCGAAGTGGGATCCCAGCGACTGGAAGGCGCCGAGGTGCGCGGTGAGTTCGTCCCGGGGCCCGAAGTAAAACTGGTTGGCGTTGTTGCCGATCCCGTAGCGATCGCCGCAGCCGGTGTACATGACTTGGCCCGGGGAGCATGGGCACCCGGAATTTACCGTGTTCCACGCATGCTTTACGTCGGATCGACCGATCTGTTCGAAGACACCGTCGTGCTCCCGGTAGAAGTGCATAATAAGAAACGGATGCGGACCAATGTTCGTGCCGTTAAAACCAGATGGCGCGATGGCCCAATACCACCGCACATCGAATTGACCGACATTCATCAAATCCGCGCTCGGCGCCATGGCGACCCGGACACCTGCCTCACGAGCCACCTGGCTAAGTTGCGGCATTGCCGTCAGTTCCAGGTCCACGGACGGGCCAAAGGTTCCCGAGCACTGCCCACCGCCCCCGGAACCCCCTGCTTCGGCGGCCGCTTCCGTTTCCAGGACCATGAAGAGTTCGCCGGCGAATAGACCCTGATGTTCCGGATAGCCGCTATCTTCAGCAAGCCGGCCTGACAACAAAAGGTCCCCGGAGACGGCGTGCAATATTCCCGAGTTCGGATCGTAACCGGTATGGAGACTCTCGACTCGAAACAGGATCTTCCCATCGTCCGCGCGAAGGACGAGTTCAAGGGGCTTGTCGCCCGCGGCGATCCGCAGCTGATTCGCTTCGTACGATCCGGCCGGTGTCGTGATCTGAATTCCCGTGTCGTGAAGCAGCGTGCCCGATGCCCAATCCTCAAAGGCGCCGCCCGGCGCATCGAAGCGAAAGTCGGACGAATCGGAAACTTGCACCTCCGCTCCGGTAGAAGCAAGCGGCCTGATGAGTATACCGAGGTCGGAAAGTTGTTGTTCGGCGAAAACCACTCTCGTTGTTCCGCCGGCGATTCGAATCGTGTCGGCCCAAGCAGGTGAAGATCCCACCGCCAGGACGAAAATCGGCACAAGGATGGAGGTCCTGGGAATCATAAGATAAAGATAATTTCAGCATAAATTGGGCCTGTTTTCGAGGGCTTTACCGGAATCATTCTCGGGTCTTTTTGTCAGGTTCGAAGGTTTGAAGGTTTGAAGAGTCTGTGGGGCGCCGCACGGATCACGTTCAATCGTAGCAGGGAGGGATGTGGGGCAGCAAATTGACGTATTCCGCACCTTGTCTTTTGCTTCTCCTGTCACTTCGGTGCGTGTAGATAGGATGCCGTACTTTCATCCACAGGGGAGCAGTACATGACATTCAACCTTGATGTTTCTCTGTCCGTTTCACTGATCCTGGGCTGAGTTGCGCCGCATGCGTCCGTCGCCGGTGAAATTTTGGAACCAGGGACTGGACGCCCGTCACGCGTTGACGCCGAGACGTTGGTACAATTAAGTCCTCACGCATTGCCCTACGTTCTCAGCGGCGACGAAGATGGTAAGCGGCACCTTGTGGGGCATGCTGATCGGTCAGGGCTCGTGTCGCTGAACAATACCTGCCTCCGCTGCAAGCCCGTGCCGGCGGTCCACCGATGACGATTCGGCGTCTCTATAATCACATATCCGAATACCTGCAGAGATCCCCGGGCGCAAGCCTAAGGTCACGGCTCAGTCGGGAGCTCGGGGATCTACTGCCGGATCGGGCAGCCTGCCCGTCCGCACTACAGCGTTTGGAGTGCTTCGGTGATTGCTTCGGTCGTGATGCCGAAGTGTTCCCACACTTCGTAGTGGCCTTCCGAGGGCGCGATGCGCGGATCGACAATTCCGATATGATGAAGAGGTACCCCGGATCCGTAGCCGGCGCCGGAGAGCAATCCTGCAAATCCTGCCAACCCGGTTTCGGGCGTACCGATGTACCCGTCCTCCACGGTGACCATTCCGGCAGAATATTGCTCGAACCACGATGCGATCGTGTTTTTCTCCAACGGTAGACCGTTCACGATGAGAACGTCGATGTCCTCGCCTTCCGTCGCATCGATGGCGAGATGCGCCGGTGCGCCGAACGCAAGTACCGCTCGATTCGCGCCTTCCTGGCGACGGCAGACCGTTACCGCTTCCCACTCGTCTTCCGGATTGTAGAGCGCGGCAGATCCATCCTGCGTCGACAGTACCGGAAGGTTGTCGCGCGGAATTGCGATGATGTGACCCCCGTAGTGCGCCGCGAGATCCTTCACCGCCACGAAGGCGGCGCGCGCGTCACACGGTGCGTAGAAGCGGTGAAGATAGGGCAGATATCCGATCCCAAGATTGATCCAGTCGAGCGCCCAGCCGGAGAAGTGATCCCGTCCGGTGCACGCCCCGACATGCGACATGTGGAACGTGACATTGAGCCCTTCATTCGTTCCCGTCAGGTTCCGTTGGTACCGCCACATTTCCAGTCCTTCTCTCGCGATGCCTTCGAAGAAAGCGGCGAAGGTTGAGAAGACGTTCAATTGCGGTTCCTGGGACGACGTTGCCAACCCGTTGGCCAGGATCGATGAGGCCTGTTCCTCAATGCTCATTTCGAATTGGTGCTCTTGATTCAAAAAGGTTCGTGCTTTTCCGAGCTTGGTCGACGGATCGAGATCGCAGCTGACGACAAAGACCTGGTCGGGAAAGGCTTCGGCGACGGCGGCATAGCCGGCTTCCACTCCGGAACGCGCGCTGGTGACCTTCCCTGCTTCGGGAAGTTTGGCTGCGGCCACTGCAGCGACGGGCAAGACCAGATTCGCCGAGCCAACGGCCGGCCGGGCGCGCGTGACCACGGTCTGTTTTGGCGCGGACAGGATAGCTGCGCGGGCGGCGCGCTGTTCGTCGCTGTATTGGAGCATGGGGTTCGCAAGGACGGCATCGGCATCGCGGCCTTTCATGTGTCCGTCGTGGTGACCCTCCCCCCCCGGAAGCTCGTTCACCAGGAACAGGCACTCCAGCATCGGCTCCGGATCCCGGTAGCTCATCAGGGCACCGGGAACCCAGACCTCCGTCTCCATGGGCACGCCATGTTTCGCCGCAAAATGCTGGGTCTCGTCGTGAATCCCGTACTTGTTTCCAAACCAGTTGAGGTCAACAAACCCGCCATTGGTCGAACGAAAGCCGGTTGGATAGATGAGCGTCGGCTGACCCTCCTGAGCAAGGCGGTACGCTTCATGGTAGGCCTTGTACAAGATGACTGTATCGTGAAGGCTTGGCGTCTCGAGAATCTTGATGCCGAGAGACTCGATGATAGGGCGCGGATCTTTGTCCATGATCTGCTTATTCGCGCCCGAAAGCTGAATGCCGTTCCGGTGCATGACGAATGTGACCGGCGCCCGATGCAGGTCCGCTCCGTTGAATCCGTTCAGCGCCTGCCCGGATATCCATCCCGCATCGCCACAATGACAGATTCCCCACGATCCGTCGCCATGTCGCGCTCTTTTCCCCAGTGCCTGGCCCACGATGGCTGGCACCATGACGCCGAGTCGACCCCCGTTGAGCTGGGTCCCCCCCGGGAGCCACGAAACATGACCGGCAATATCCAGCCCCCTTCGGAATTCGCGGATCACGATGTCCGGATCGATAAATCCGCGTGCGGCCAGGGTGGCGTAGTAACCGATGCTGCAGTGCGCGTTCTCGATCGTGAACTCGCTCTTCTCGTAGTCGATCAAGGCGAGTGTCAGTGTCAGCGCCGGAATCAAGTCCAGTCCGCCCCCGAGATGGTCCAGCTCGTTAATCTCCGCCAGGGAGGCGAGGGAAAGAATCGCGGTTCGCGCGGCATCGATTTCGAGGGCTTGCAGGGTCGTCGCATCTTCTAGCGAGAGGGCGTCCGTGGACCGGATGTCGATGCCGAGGGGCAGTACATCGGACGTTACCTCCGACGCCATGTATTTCGACTGCTCAATCAGTGCCCGGTTCTGAACCTGCTGATTATCCCAGAATGTTGTCGCGTAGTTGTTGGCTGTTTTCGTCATCGGTTCCTCTTGGGTGAAAGGAGTGCAATATGCAGGCTAATTCGGTTTACTGTCAATCGCCGCCCAGTTCCGATGGCGCGCCTTTCCAACGGAAAAGTTGCTCCCCGGCCCGGGGCACGAACAGCACTCCCGCGGATTCCCGGTCCTGAAAATCTTCAATGTTTATATCGGCGGGATTCCGATAGCCCAGATTGATCCGTTTGCACATGTCCGGCGGAATTGCGGTGGCGAGCTCGACCTCGATCCGCGGCTTCTCGACTCCATCCTCGAAGCTGCCGATCCCTTTCACATGGGTCGAATGAGCGATGACCCCCCATGGATGATGCTTGAAGGAATCCCATTGCTTTAGAAAGTAGTCGCGCACGTGGTACCCGATTTCCTGCATGGTGCGGCCATGGGTGTGCGAAACATCTTTGATGTGGGGTGCGTAGATAATGAGCCGGCCGCCGTCTTCAACTACCGGTTCAAGTTTGTACATGCCTTTTCCACCGACCCAGATGTCATCGTACATTGCCGGCATGCGGGAGAGGACGGTGTGATACGAGCGTTCTTTCCACTCGATGTGGATCTCGCGGGAAAGATCCGCCGCCGCGGACCATGCTTCTTCGGGTGTGCCGGCATAGAGGCCGGCAAGTCCGCCGTCCCGCACAACCATGCAGAGCGCGTGGCGTTCCAGGGGGAGCAGTGCTGCCGCGCGGTCGACGACATGGCGGACCGGCGTCCACTTCTTTCCGATAATCTTCGGATTTGTGATGACCGCGGCCAGCCAGTGAAAGAAATGCAGAACTTCCGGTCCCGAGATACCCGGAAAGATGTACTTATTTCCTCCGGAAAAACCGATGACTTCGTGGGGAAAAACCGGGCCGACGATGACGAGATGATCATACTCCCTAACTACGCGGTTGACTTTTACCGGAATGGAAAGGGAGAACAGCCCGTCCGTAAGTTCGTCGATGTCCGCCTCGGAGAATGTGCCAACCGTGGTGAGATGTTCGGGGTTGTCCCAGTGATGGTTCTCGAAATTGGCCTTGGGAAACAGAGCATTGCGTTCTTCACTTGTTATCCCAACCCGGTGGTTAATTTCTTCGTCCGACATGGGTGGATGTGTCCCGAGCGCAATCATGAAATCCACACGGTTCACTCGCGATTGAACCGCCTCGTAAATCAGTCGAAACATCTGGTCCATGGGGCAGGACCGGGTGCTATCGGGGATCACGAAGAGAATGCGCCGGCCGTCCATTGGGATGGCCGCCAGGGCATCCCCGCAGATGCTCCGAACCTCCTCCTCCGAGAGAAGGCGGTCAGTATGTCCGGATCCGTTCATTATCAGTTCCGCTAGGTTGGGCTCTCCAGGTGGGACAGTGCAAGAGCAGAACCAGTCGATCCCCGGTCCTTTGCAGGCTGCCCAGCCCCTAAACCACCAGAACTTCCAAAAGATCCCCGGCCCTAGGGGCCGGGAGTCTCAGGCGGCGCAGCCCCTGAAGAAACCGATCAGCAATCAAATCGAGCCCGCAAGGGGCGACGAATAGAGCGTAACGTTCGCTCTTTAGGGCGCGACTGCTTTGCAACGTCAACTAATAAAAGGTCAACTAATAAAAGGCCTGTCCCTAAAAAGTCTAAAAAGCGAGCTGATCACTCTCTCAGGGGTCTGGGTTTTCGCTTTTCTTTAGTTTAGGGGCTATGCAGCCTAATGATCCCACCCGCAAGGGATGGGGATTCCGAAGATATTGATATTGACGCCGGGCTTGGTTGTTTGAGAGCAGTGGGGCGCAAGAAAGGGGCTTCCTGCTTTATGTCGATTAGATCTGCGTTTGATATTTCTGGGAAAATTGCGTTGGTAACCGGGGCAACCGGCTCTCTTGGCGGTGAGATGGCAGTCATGTTGGCGGCGGAGGGCGCCCAAGTGGCGGTTGTCAGCAGATCCGCGGAGAGGGCGGAGGCTGCCGCAGCCCGTATTCGGGACGCAGGCGGCCAGGCGGAACCGTTCGCGGGGGACGTGCAGAACCGGGACGATGTGGAACGTATTGTACAGGGGGTGAAAGACCGGTGGGGCCGTATCGATATCCTCGTCAACGCCGCGGGCGGCAACGAACCCGGCGCCACCGCGGGCCCGGATCGCCGTTTCTTTGACCTTCCGGCGGATGCCCTGGAGAACGTGATGCGGCTGAATCTCCTCGGCACAATCTTTCCTTGCCAGGTTGCGGGCGAAGTTATGGCTTCACAGGGCGAAGGGTGCATCGTGAATATTTCGTCGATGGCCGCGGTGCTTCCGCTGACTCGCGTCATCGGCTATTCCGCGACGAAGGCGGGAATCAACAACTTTACCCATTGGCTCGCCGTCCACATGGCGCAGGAACACAGCGTCGACATTCGAGTCAATGCCATCGCCCCGGGATTTTTCGAGACCGAGCAAAACCGCTTTCTTCTCCGAGACAAGGAGACGGGCGAATTGAGCGAGCGCGGCCAGAAGATCGTGGATCACACCCCAATGGGACGGTTCGGAGACGCGAATGAACTTCTGGGTGCGCTGCTGTGGCTCGCCTCGCCCGCGTCGAAATTTGTCACCGGCATCGTGGTGCCCGTGGACGGAGGGTTTTCCGCCTACGCGGGGGTATGAGCATTTATTCCGTAAAAGATCTGACCGACTT
Source organism: Kiritimatiellia bacterium (assembly GCA_963578625.1). GTDB lineage: Bacteria > Verrucomicrobiota > Kiritimatiellia > SLOV01 > SLOV01 > CAUZEO01. The sequence continues at coordinate 10,292 of CAUZEO010000091.1, forward strand.
GCCGAAGGTGAACGACACGCTGGTGGCGATCGACTCGGACGGATGCGTGTTTGACAGTATGGGCATTAAACAGCGCGACTGCTTCCATCCCGTGATTATCCGCCACTGGAAGTTGGAGGCAATCGAGCCGCAGCTCCGGGAAACAGCTGAATTTGTGAATCTTTATTCCAAGTCCCGCGGGCAGAATCGATTTACCGCGCTGCTGCGGGTATTCGAACTCCTGCCGAAGCGGGCCGACGTAAAGAATACCGGCGTGGTGACGCCGCCCGTGGAGCCGTTGCGCGCTTTCGTGGAATCGGACCAGCCGCTGACCAATACCGGACTCGAAAAGGAGCTGGAGCTTACCGGAGATCCCGAACTTGAACGTTTGTTGCAATGGAGCCTCGACGTAAACCGCGTCATCGAGGAGAAGGTCAAGAATGTGCCGCCCTTTCAATGGGTGCGCGAAGCGCTGGAAAAGATCTCCGCAACATCAGACCGCATCGTCTGCTCTCAGACTCCCGAAGACGCCCTGATCAGGGAGTGGAAGGAAAACGGCATCGAACACTTCGTCAGCGTGATCGCCGGCCAGGAGTTGGGCACCAAGGCGGAGCACATCAAGCTGGCTTCCAAAGGAAAATATGACGGTCTTCATGTCCTGATGATCGGGGATGCTCCGGGAGATTTCAAAGCCGCGGAGGCCAACGATGCCCTGTTCTTTCCTGTCGTTCCCGGCAACGAAGAAACTTCGTGGAAGCGGCTCGTGGACGAGGCCTACGACAGGTTTCTCAGCGGAGAATACGCGGGAGCCTACCAGGACGACCTGCTGAGTGAGTTCGATGAATCGCTTCCCGACGATCCATCCTGGGATCAGTAAGGAGCGATTCAGAATATGAGTCGCCGATTCGCACTGGGAATTGATTTCGGAACCAACTCGGTTCGCGCTTTGATCGCCGACACCGGCAGCGGGGAAGAGGTTGCCACGTGCGTGTGGGGGTATCGCCACGGAGATGAGGGGATCATTCAGGATGACGGTGATCCTGAACTGGCCCGGCAGCATCCTCGTGACTACACACTGGGCCTGGTAGAAGCCGTTGGCGGCGCTCTCCGCGAAGCGGCGGAAACCGAAGGGTTCTCGCCGGACCGGATCGTCGGCATCGGCGTCGACGCCACCGGCAGCACGCCGATTCCTGTCGACAGCCACGGCGAGCCGCTCGCGTTTCAACCGGAGTTCGAGTCATGCCCGGACGCGATGGCTTGGCTTTGGAAAGACCACACGGCTCACCAGGAGGCGTTGGAAATTACAAACCACGCAGCGGAGCATCGGCCTGCGTATCTTGCGAAATGCGGGGGGACGTACTCACCGGAATGGTTCTGGGCAAAGATCCTGCACTGCCGGAGAAACTCGCCCGCGGTCTTCGATGCGTCGCACACCTGGGTCGAATTGACGGACTTCATTCCCGCATTGCTTACGGGCAACACGCATCCCGAACGGGTCCCGCGCTCTCAATGCACGGCGGGTCACAAGGGAATGTTTCACACAACCTGGGGCGGTTATCCGGATGCGAAATTTCTGCGGACCCTGGACGAGGGGCTTGCCCGCGTACGGTCGAGCTTGCCCGCCGGCACAATTACTATAGGTGACCGTGCAGGAAAATTGAGCGAGCCGTGGGCGGGGAAGATGGGTGTACCCGCGGGCACTCCCGTCGCAGGTGGCGCACTTGATGCGCACCTCGGAGCGGTAGGCGCCGGCGTCAAACCGGGAACGCTCGTGAAGATCATGGGTACATCGGGGTGTGATATAGGTGTTGCCCCTCTGTCGGCGGAGTTGCCCGATGTACCGGGGCTCTGCGGCATCGTTCCGGAATCCGTGTTGCCCGGCTGCTACGGTCTGGAAGCGGGGCAGGCCGCTTTCGGCGATATCTATAACTGGTTTGTTCAACGAATTCAGCCCGGCGGCGCGGAAGCCGGTTCGCACGCAGCCCTGACCAGGGATGCCGAAAAACTTCGTCCGGGCGAAAGCGGATTGCTCGCGCTGGATTGGCACAATGGGAATCGCACCGTTCTGATCGATCCGCGACTGACCGGCGCGGTCATTGGTCTTACCCTGCGTACGTCCCCCGCCGACTTATACCGGTCATGGATCGAAGCGACCGCCTTCGGGTCGCGCGCTATCATCGACCGGTTTGAAGAGTATGGCGTCCCGATCAAGCGTGTCGTGAATGCCGGCGGCATTTCCGCCAAGAACCAGTTGGTGATGCAGATTTTTGCGGATGTCCTGAATCGGCCGCTCGAGGTGTCCCGCAGCACGCAAACCTGTGCGCTGGGCGCGGCGATGTCCGGCGCAGTGGTCGGCGGCGCGCACGCCACCTTTGCCGATGCGACCTCGGCCATGACCGGGATGCTGGAGTACGTATATCACCCGATCCCCGAAAACGTTGCGGTGTACGAACGCCTGTACCGCCTCTACAAACGGCTGCACGACTTATTCGGCGCGACCGGCTACGCAGAAAACCAGTTCGATGTAATGAAGGAACTGCTGGATCTTCGGGATCGCGCTAAAATAGCGTAGCGCGGATTTCAGGAATCCCGGCAGGCCCAGAGCATTCCGCGCTGCACGATTTCCAGGGCCTCGGAGACATCGAAGTCCTTGTATGTATGGCCCCAGCCCGCTACGAACACCGTTCCTTTTCCATAGGGTCGTGTCCACGCGTAGGGCATGACGGTTCCCGCTGCATACTGTTCGGTTTCACCGTGCTCGCCGGTAAACGTAGTCGAACATAGTACGTGGTTCCCCGGATCGACGTGCAGATAGTACTGCTCCGTGCCTTTCAGGGTGAACGTTTCGATGCCTTCCGTGATGGGATGCCCGGCGTCAGCGATCTCCACCGTGTAGGACGGGATGCACCCGCCGGGATGCGATACCCATTGCCCGCCCGTCAACCACTGGTATCCGGTATCGTTACGAAAGGAGTCGATGATGCCGCCGTGCCAGCCGGCGAATCCGGTACCGGCGCGAACCGCGTCGCAGAGCCCGGCGGACTGTTTGGCGGTGATTTCCGACATTGTCACGCACTGGATGATCAGGTCCGCCTCCGCCAGTGCACCGCTATCGAGGTAAACGTCCAGCGATTCGGTTTTTTCCACTTCGAATCCGATACCGGAGAGCCAGCCGGCGAATACCTCGGTCGACTCCCTGGGGGTGTGCCCATCCCAGCCCCCGAATATCATGAGGGCTCTTTTCCCGTCTGGCGTACTCAGCTTCATTTATTCCCGAAGATTTCGATCAGTCATCGGAGAATGCGCCGTCGAACGAGATCTTGCTTGAGGGGAAGTCCACCTGCTTCACGAAGGCGCACGCCTCCATTGCCCCGTGTTCGCGGTCCATTCCCGAATCCTCCCACTCCACGGAAAGCGGGCCGGAGTAGGCAATGTCGTTCAGCGCGCGAATAATTTCGCCGAATTCAATCTTCCCGTGCCCGAGCGAACGAAAGTCCCAGTAGCGGCGGTGGTCACCAAACTCCGTATGTCCGCCGAACACGCCCGCCTCGGTCGGCGTCGAAGACCAGCCCACGTCTTTCATGTGAACGTGAAAGATGCGATCGCTGAATTTTCGAATAAATTTCACGTAGTCGACGCCCTGGTAACCGAGGTGGCTTGGGTCGTAGTTGAATCCGAAACAGGGATGTCCGTTCAGCGCCTCGATCGCGCGCTCCGAGCTTGCGACATCGAATGCGATTTCACTGGGATGAACTTCGAGCGCAAACTTTACGCCCGCTTTTTGATAAGCATCGAGGATCGGTATCCACCGCGCAGCCAGGTCCGCAAATCCGGCGTCTATCATTTGGGGCGTAACCGGCGGGAACGAATAGAGAAGGTGCCAGATGGAGCTGCCGGTAAATCCATTGACCACCTTCACGCCCAATCTTGCGGCTGCCTCGCCGGTCCGGATTATTTCTTCGGCAGCCCGCTGCCGGACTCCTTCCGGATCGCCGTCCCCCCAGACATAGTCCGGAAGGATTGCCTGGTGGCGTTCGTCAATCAGGTCGCACACTGCCTGCCCCACCAGGTGAGTGGAAATGGAGAAGAGTTGGAGTCCGTGCGATGCAAGCAGCTCTCGCTTTGCTTTGCAGTAGGCGGCATCGGCCTTTGCCACCTCGAAATGGTCTCCCCAGCAGGCGAGTTCCACGCCGTCGTATCCAAAGGATTTCGCTTTTTCGCAGACGGTATCCAAGGGGAGGTCGGCCCACTGGCCGGTGAAAAGTGTAACGGGTCTTGCCATGAAATAACTCCTTGCTGTAGCTGCCGATTCCTAGGCCCGAGTGTTCTCCCAAGGGGGCTGCTTTTGCAAGGCCAAAAGCAGGTGCTTGATTTTGCTAAATCAATGCTCCATTCTCCCATCCCTTGGGGATTCGAAAGGTCGACCCAATAGCCGCAATCAGGAGTTACAGAAGAGGGAGAGCATATCGATGAAGACTCGTGCTGCCGTCGCGTGGGAAGCCGGAAAGCCGCTGGAGATCGAAGAAGTGGATCTGGCCGGGCCGAAGAAAGGGGAAGTCCTGGTTCAAATCAAGGCCACGGGGGTTTGCCATACGGATGCCTTCACCCTGTCAGGCGATGACCCGGAAGGAGTCTTTCCCAGCATTCTGGGTCATGAGGGCGGGGGTATCGTGCAGGAAGTCGGCGAAGGCGTGTCCGGTTTATCCGTGGGCGATCACGTGATTCCCCTCTACACGGCAGAGTGTCGCGAATGCAAGTTCTGTAAATCCGGCAAAACCAATCTCTGCCAGGCCGTACGCGCCACCCAGGGTCGCGGACTGATGCCGGATGAAACCACACGCTTCAGCCAGAATGGAAAAGACATCTTTCATTTCATGGGGACGAGCACATTCAGCGAGC
>CAUZEO010000092.1:0-15111 GCA_963578625.1 Kiritimatiellia bacterium
TCCGCAACCGGATGTACATGAAGGCGGAGCTGGTTCCCATGTCCGAGAGTGACTGCGCGCAGTATGTCAAGTTCCGCTGCATGGTTGCCGGCCGCACGTCGGGTCTCTTTGAAGACAACGCGCTGGGCGCGGTGCATCGTTACAGCGGCGGCGTTTGCCGGAATGTGAACAAGCTATGCATGCTGGCGTTGATGGAAGGTTTTATGCGACGCTCCGTGGTGATCGACGTGCCCTTGATCGAACGCTGCGCGGCACTCCTGTAATCAAACGGCCCGCATTCTCCCGGGGAGATCCGGGACCCGGCTGATCCGCGATGGCTGCGTGATGTTTTCCGGAAGCGCACGGCGATTTGACGTAATGCGAACAATCATTATCGGAGACGTCCACGGCTGTATCGACGAGCTGAACGATCTCCTGGCCCTGGCGGAGATCGACAAGAAGAAGGACCGGATCATCTTCATCGGAGATCTCGTTGCAAAAGGTCCCGCATCCGGCGCGGTGTACGCGCGGTACCGTAAACTCGGCGGAAGTTCGGTCCTTGGAAATCACGAATTCAGACTTCTCCAAGCGCTGGACCACGGAAACGGTTCTTCGAAATTCGTAACCCAGTTCAAGAAGTCGTTCGGGAAGAAGTTTGATGCGTTTGTGGAAGACGTACGGGAGTGGCCCTCCTGGATCGAAACCGATGAAGTTATCGCGGTTCATGCGGGACTCGTGCCGGGAAAGTCCGCCAAGTCTACAGCCGTGGAGGATCTCGTAACTATCCGCACCTGGGACGGTGCCGGCGACGACTTGCAGAACCCTGATAACCCGCCCTGGTTCGAATTTTATGAAGGCGAGAAGCTGGTCGCATTCGGACATTGGGCCAGGCTCGGGGGCGTCGTACGGGAGAACGTCGTGGGTCTCGACACCGGGTGCGTCTACGGGGGAAAACTCAGCGCGCTGGTGCTTCCGAAACGGAAGATCATCTCGGTGCCCGCGCGAAAAACGTATTGCACACCGGGTGGCTGAATCACATCTTCCGGTGCTGGAGCGATGGGATTTGCTTTCGTACGTCCCGGATCCGCTTTGGGTCGATCTCCGCGGAGATAACGGTGGGTTCGTCTCTCGCCTCGGCGAGGATCGTTCCCCATGGATCCACGATCAGGGAGTGCCCATAGGACTCCCGTTTTCCGAAGTGATGTCCGCACTGGGCCGGCGCGATCGCGTAGCAGGTATTTTCCACTGACCGGGCTCGCACCAGGAGGTCCCAGTGATACTGCCCGGTGTACTTCGTGAATGCAGCCGGAATGAAAAGGATCTCCGCCCCGCGATTCGACAGGGTTCGATACTGTTCCGGAAAGCGGACATCATAACAGATAGACATCCCCAGCACGCCAAGCTCCTCCGACACGTGCAGGGCCGGTTCCGAACCGGCTTCCACGGTGTCGCTCTCGCGGAGGGTCTGGCCGGGCAGTTCGACGTCGAAAAGGTGAATCTTGTCGTAGGTAGCGAGAGCGCCTTTCGGCCCCGTAAGAACAGATCGGTTCCAGGTCTTCCCGCCCGTCGCCGGGGCGGGGAAGGACCCGCCCAGGATGACGGCGCCGTGTTGCCGGGCGGAAGAAATAAGAAATTCCAGCGACCGGCGCGCCACTTCCTCCCCCCGGTCAACCTTTTCTTTTTCCGGACCGAGAAATGAAAAATTCTCTGGAAGCGCGATCAGCGATGCATGGAGCCCGGCTGCCTCGGCGACCAGGTCCTTCGCCTGCGCCAGATTCGCATCCAGGTCCGGCGTACTGTTCATCTGCACCGCGGCTGCGAGATAGGAATTCATCACGTCTTTATGTTATATCCGATTCGAAACAGGTGATAGCAAAGGAAAAAAATCCCTACCGCCGCGACGATCGCAAACCCGGCGGCGCCCCACAGGTTTACGTCGGAGACGCCGAGAAAGCCGTACCGCAGCCCATTCACGAAATAAAGGATGGGATTTACTTTTGCGATGTTCTGCCAGAATGGATCCAACCAGTTCACTGAAAAAAAGACTCCGCCCAAGTAGGTCAGGGGGGTGAGCACGTAGTTTTGAAACACCGAGAGCCGATCGAAGTCCTGGGCCCACATCGCGGAAATGAAACCGGCGCAGGAAAAGATGGTTGCGACCGAAACCGCGAACAGAATGATCGGGCCGGGGTGATGAATCGGTACATCGGCCAGGAAGATACAGGTGACCGTGACCAGGGCGCCGACCACGATGCCGCGAACTACACCACCGAGAATGATGGCCAGTACGATCTCGAAGTTCGACATCGGGGATACCAATAACTCCTGAATGAATCCCTGAAACCGCGCACTGAACACGGAACTGGACGTGTTCCCGAAGGAGGCGCTGATGATGCTCATCATGATCAGGCCGGGAATAATATAGAGCTCGTACGAGATCCCCTCTACGGGACTGATGCGTTTACTAAGCGCAAATCCGAAGATAACGATGTACAGGGACGCAGTAATGATCGGCGGAAGCAGGGTCTGATTGGGCAGCCGGAGGAAGCGGTGGATTTCCCGGCCCAGCAGCGTTCGAAGCCCGATGAACTCGAATCGACGGGTCATTGTTGATTCCCGCTCTTCGTGAGGTGAAGAAATACCTGCTCGAGGCGATTGTCCGCAGGCTGAATGTTTGCAACCCCGATACCCGAGGCAAGGACTCGCTGCAGGACCGATTCGTACGGCACCGTGTCGCGGTGAAAGGTCAATGTGAGTGCGTGTCCATCCGCGCCGGATTGCGGGTCCAGGTCCGCGAGACTCCGGATCGCCTCCCCGGAGATTTTTCGACTTGCGGTAACCACAATCGATTCATGACTCAGGCGGTTGCTCATGTTCTGAGTGGTGTCCTGATCGATAATACGTCCCTGATTGATGATCGCGATGTGATCGCACAGCGCCTCTGCCTCTTCAATGTAGTGCGTCGTCAACAGGATCGTAGTCCCGCTTTTATTGACTTCACCGAGGAATGACCACAGCGACCGGCGGAGGTCCACGTCCACGCCGGCAGTTGGCTCGTCAAGAATCAGCAGGCGGGGGGCATGCATCAACGCGCGCGCGATCATCAGGCGCCTTTTCATGCCGCCGGACAGGTAGCGCGCCGGGGTATTCTGTTTTTCAGTCAAATCAAACTGTTCCATCAGTGCGAGCGCTCGCCGCGAACACTCGGCCTTACCGATCCCGAAATATCCGCCCTGGAACTGAAGGATTTTGCGAACTTTTGCGAAGAGGTCGAAATTGAATTCCTGGGGCACCAACCCGACCCGTCTTCTGCATTCGCGGTACGATTTGATCACGTCATATCCAAACAGCGAGACATCCCCCGACGTTTTGTTTGATAGTCCGGACAGGATATTTATGGTGGTTGTCTTCCCGGCGCCGTTCGGCCCCAGGAGTCCAACAAACTGTCCCTCGCCTACCCGCAGATCGATCCCGTGAAGTGCGGTAAGTTTTCCATACCGTTTCACCAGGCGATGGGTAGAGATCGCATTTGTATCGGTCTTCATTTGAACGGGTAGTTCTTCACTCCAGTGGGGCACTCCCCTCACCACTATCCTACGGGATAGCGCATGGTGACAAGCTCTTCCGCAGAGGTGGGATGGATTCCGACGGTTGCGTCGAACTGGGCTTTGGTGGCGCCGCATTTCAGCGCCACCGCGAACCCCTGCACGATTTCTCCCGCCTCCGGGCCAACCATGTGCACGCCCACAACCCGGTCGGACGCCTTGTCCACGACGAGTTTCATCATGCAAACCTCCTTGCAGTTTCCGAGTGATTGTTTCATGGGGCGAAAGGTTGACTTGTAGATATCGACGGATCCGTACTGAAGCCGGGCATCTTCTTCGGAGAGCCCGACCGTGCCCGCGGGAGGGTGGCTGAATATGGCGGATGGGACGTTGCCGTAATCCGGGCGCGCGGGGCGACCGTCGAAGAGGGTTTTCGCCAGGGCTTCCCCTTCGGCGATCGCCACCGGCGTCAGGTTCATTCGGTTGGTGACGTCGCCGATGGCGTGGATGTTTGCCGCGGTGGTTTGTGAGAAATCGTCGACGATGACAGCGCCCGCATCATCCAGTTTAACTTCCACGGTGTCAAGATCCAGCCCCTCCGTCAGGGGAGTGCGGCCGATCGCGAACATCACCTCGTCGGTGACCACGCCGGTGCCGTTAGACAGGGTGGCCATCACCTCTTCGCCGGATTTCTCCAATCCCTCAACCTGGAGATTGAATTGTAAATCGATCCCTCGCCGGATGTAGGCGGTTCGAAGCGTATCTCGGATGTCACCATCGAATCCCCGCAGGAAGTTTTCGCCGCGATGCACCAGGGTTACTTCAGCGCCCAACCCGTGGAAGATGCCCGCAAACTCAACCGCGATGTACCCCCCGCCGGCAATGACAATTCTCCGCGGACAGCTTTTCAGAAAAAACGCCTCGTTGGAAGTGATCGAATGCTCCGATCCCTTCAAAAGAGGCTGCCGCGGCCGGCTTCCGGTTGCGATGAGAATGTGCCGCGCTGTTACGGTCCTGTCTCCGACGATGACGCGGTGAGGTCCGTCGATTCGTGCTTTCCCCTCGATCAGTTCCACGCCTGCCTTCTGCAACACGGCGCGGTACGCTTCATTCAGCCGCAGAATTTCCTGGTCTTTCCGCGATACGAATTCGCTCCAATCGTGGTCCAGGGAATCGATGTGCCATCCAAAGTCGCGCGCCAGACGGGCGTCCTCCGTGAAGTGACTTGCATACACCAGCAGCTTTTTCGGCACGCAACCTACGTTGACACAGGTTCCGCCAAGAGCTCCGGCTTCCACCACGGCGACCCGCCCGCCGTATTCGGCCGCCCGCCGGCTGGCTCTCACACCGCCCGAACCCGCTCCGATCGTGACCAGGTCATAGTCCTTCTTTTTCATGATCTATTCATTCTGTTTTCCCGGGTTGAAGAATCGAACCCATCCCCTCGTTTTACAGGTCCACGTCCGGTACGCCGCGAACCGACGGCTCCACTTGGAAGTACTCCTCGTGTTTAAAGCCGAAGGTGCCCGCGACGATGTTGCTTGGAAAGGACTCGCACTTGTTCCGGTAATCCCGGATGTTTCCGTTGAAAAATCGCCTCGCGGCCTGAATCCTGTTCTCCGTCGTAGTTAATTCGGTTTGCAGTTGCAGAAAATGGCGGTCTGCTTTCAGGTCGGGGTAGTTTTCGACTACCGCAAGGAGCTGCTTTAACCCACCGACCAACGCAACTTCGTCGACTGCCTGTTCCCGGGGATGCCCGCGGCTGGCTACGCAGCGGTTTCTAAGGTGCGTGACCTGTTCGAGCACTTCCTTCTCATGCTCTGCATACCCTTTTACGGTCGAAACGAGGTTGGGGATCAATTCGTACCGGCGCTTGAGCTCGGTGTCGATGTTGCTCCATGCGTCCCGGATGTGGTTCCGCAGCGCCACCAGGGAGTTGTACTGCACCACGATGTAAAGGATCGGCAGCAGCAGTACCGCGGCCATAACGACGAGGTAGGGGTCCATGCTTCGGCTCTCTAAAACAGGTAATCGGGAATCCTGGAGCGTATTTCCCGCAACCGTAAGTAGCTAACCTCGAGCCGACTCGGCGTCAACTTTTCATTGAATCCGATCGCCAGGGTGTCGCGCTCGACTTCAAGGCTGAGGTCCTGGTTCGCGAGCAGGTACTCCATCATGGACGTGTTGCAAAAATCGTATGCGAATCGCTTGTCACCGCTTCGTACGCAGAACGTTTTCGAGAATTCGTGCGATTCGAAGTCGATATCGTCGTAGCCGAATGCCTGGGCGATCTTGGAGAAGAGTTGCTCCCTGGCAATGGTGAGCTCGGGAAACGATTTCGGCAGGAGGATGAGATAAATGGAGAGGTAGTGGCTTGTCTTCTGTCTTCTGCCCTTGGAGTCGGTTGAGGTAGTCTCGTAGTGATAGTCATAGATCAAAACCTGCTCCCCTCTACTCTCGCCCGTCAGAACGTTGAAGGCATAGCGGTTGGAACCCTGCGCGACCCGCTTGAGAAAAACGAAGCGGACCGGGATGGAGTAGTCTCTCGCGGGGCTGAAGCGTAAGCCAAGTCGAAGTGCAAGGGCCGCGAGCTGTTCTCTTCGTTTTTTTTCGGCCAGGGAACCGAATATAGCGATCAGGATAAAGGCCACAATGACCCCGACGATGATTAAAACTTCCATGAGCTACGGTCCCGCCCCGGTTCCGTCGAGCCTCACCAGCACCACAAGTTTTCGGCGCGCATAGTCCTCGGCCGATCCCGAAAATGTCCAATCGCTATGGATGCCCGGTGCGTTTCCAATACCAAGGTCATCCGTTCCGGGTGCGCCCCAGCGATTGTAGGCGAACACGGTGTCTCCGGATCTGTGAATCTGCATGCTGCCGACCGTGCCGGCCCGACTCACTTCATCGCCGGCGTCGTAGGTCGAATCCGTGGCATTGGGAAGTTTCCTGACGTTGTTCGGCGAGTAATTGTACCCCCAGAATTCGATAGATCCTTCCGAGAGTCCGACCCCGGTGGGAATGTAGACGTCGGCACTTGCGTAAATGTTCAGATTGGAAACCGGTTGTTGGAAGATCACGCCCGTGGACCGTGCCGGCACGCCGACCTTGCCGATATGGTCCGTGAATGAATCCATGGAAACGTAGACCCAGGTGAAGGGCCCGTTGACGGAAGTCTGGAGTTCGAGATAGTAGGCGACTCTGTCGAACGGCCCCGAAAATCTGCCCGATAAGTTTCGCTCGTACGGAACACGGTTGGTTTGCCCGAACGCGAAATCCTCTTCCAGTTCCAGCGAATAGATCAGCTCGTATTCCTGCGCTTCGGGCACGAGAGCAAACACGTTGTCGACAACCGTCGTGAGCGCGACGGACGAGGACCATTCGGAGGTTGCGCCCGGGTTGCGTGCGGCGACGGCGTACTCGTAGGCCCCACCTGGGTCCGTATCCATATCCACATAAAACGTGTCATGCACCAGGTCCGGCGCCTCATCGTCTCGGCGGACCAGGTAGGAGGTGGCGTTGGTTGCGGCGACCCATCGTAATTCTACCCGGGTGCCGGATCGAACCTGTACGGTCAGGCCGGTGGGGAGTGCCGGGGGGGGCGGAACAGGAGGGGTTTCTACATGGACGGACGCCGACCAGGTTGAAATGCCACCGCTATTCTCGGCGGCCAGTTGATAGAGGTACCCCGTATCCGCGTTCGGAACCGTGTCATGAAATTCATTCTGTTCCGTGATTCCCACGACGATGCCGTCTCTTTGAATGAGAAAACTCACTGCTTCCACATCCGCAGCCCACGTCAAGTCCACCTGTTCGCACGATTGTCCGTGTGCCCGCAGTTGTTGGGGAGTTCCCGGCGGCTCATGGAGAATCGGTAAACTGCTGAAACTGAGCAAACCGAATCCGGCCGAGTTTGTTATCCAGGGGCCGGAAAATGCGTGGCCGCGATAGGAAACGCCTTGTGCGCCATGCGCAACCTCATCCAATTCGAGGATCACCTGGTTGCCTTGCGCTATACCGTTCGTAACCAGAATGTCCGCGCCATCAATGCGAAAATCCGCATGGGCGCCGGCATCCCAGGTGAGAACGTCGTTGGTACTAACCGTTTCGACGATGACTCGGGACGGATATCCGGGTGCGAGTCGAGCCGAGAAAGGGCGGGGCGGCCGGACCGGATTGGCTGCCGGCGAAGTCCGATAGAGATCGGACGAAACCATCCAGGCCATCATTTCTCCCAGTCGTTCGTACCCATCGGGAAACGCATAGTGGCAGCCGTCGTGCTGGTTGATGCCGCTGGTGGAAACCAGGGTTACATCATTATACCGCTCGCCGAAGCGGCGCTGAACCTCTCGAAGCCCCAAATCCCATGCCTCTACGCCGCACCCTTCTCGAACCTGGATCACGTATATGCGTTCCAAGGCGGGGTAATCTTCCCGCCACGCCGCGTGAATCGCGTCGAAGCCCGCCTGGTGCGCCGCGGCGTCTCCTTCATCGCTTTCCCCCTGGTACCAGAATATGGCCCGCGCGGACTCCTTCGCTCCCGCCAGCTCCGCGCGGTGCAAAAGCCGCCCGTAGTTCGTATGGAGTGCGGTGGGATCGTTCGCGCTCCGTCGGAAAAAGCCAATGGACTTTTCACGATCGGCGCCGTTCAGAATGCCGATTGGAATGCCGTGTGTTTTTACCAGCTCCGCGCCCAGGCGGAGTGCCCATTGTCCGACTGCGCCGGGGCCCTCCCATTGATCCCCTTCCGCAACGTGCCATTCGGGATCCGACTTCATCGTACGAATTCGCGCGTCGCGAGTGCCGAAAGAGCGGAGAAACGTATGTTGAAACTGGTTGGCTTCGCCGGCGCGTCGTCCTGCCAATGCATTCGACCCGCCGTTCACCAGGTAGATATCACCGCAGGTTATCTGATCGAACCTGGCGGCGGCCACCGCACGCTTCCGACGTGCGAGAAAGACTTCGAATCGATAATTCGCCAGTTCCGCGGGGATCGCAATTTCGAAATCGAAACCGGCCGGACCGCCCTCGAATTGCAGCGGTTTGGAGATCTCGTCGCCCCATCGCGTATTCTGGCGAAACGCGCGGAGGCGAATCTCACGGTACCGGCTGTTTGTAACACGACCCGAAAAGCGGACGATTCCTTGTTGGGTAGCCAGGTCGCGAGGCACCACCTGCCCATTTCTGGGCCCCTGGGTGAAGACGATGTCGTCTTCCGGACCCGCGACTGCGGAGAGCGAACTCATCAGAAGGGTACCCATTGCGGCGGCGAGAAGGAGCGTACCGGTTCGGTTCGTGGATTGCCGCAAATAGATCGGGGCGCCGGGGGCGTACTGGGTTGGCAGGATCATGTCGTGCGATGATTCAACAGCGTGGCCCCGACACTTTCAAGCCCACGCGCCTACAATCGTAGGGTTCACATTGCTTTCCAAGGGCAGAGTGTCTATACTCCTGACGATTCGACAGATGCCATGATCCCTGATCTCCAAGCCAGTATTCTCTGCGACGACGTCCGACAGGAGCGGAATGGAAAATTCATCCTCATCGGGCTGTTCGAAGCAATTGTTGCCCAATCCATGCCGGTCCGTTACCCACGGTTGTTCATGGTTACAAGATGGTGCAGCGGTCAGGGTGAGTTTCAGCAGGCGACCCGGATTCTGAAGCCGGAACAGGGCGAAATTCTGGTCGAAGGAAAGGTCATCCCGGTCCGGCTGCCGTCGCCCGAGGCCACCGCCACCAATCTCGAGGTTTTTCTGAACGTATCCTTCGAGACGGCGGGGACCCATTGGATCGAAATCCTTCTCGACGATGATCTCATCTTACGATACCCCCTGCGTGTTACGAAGACGAGGGAGCCGGTTCGAGATTCTGGAGAAAATGCCTGACCCGGGATCCGGGCGAGTGATGCGGATCGAATGCATCGACCGAAGCACATCATCGAGTACATTTGCGTACGCACAGTTGCCGGCGTGTTCAACCTGATACCGGCACGAATCGCCTATTCCATAACCTGGGCGATTGCCTGGACGGGGCACTACATCATCAGATTTCGGCGGGGCATCGCCGTGGAACGGATTACCGAAGTATTCGGAGACGAATTCACCCCCGCGGAATGCAGGGGCATTGCATGGAAATCGTGGTTGAATTTCTGTTACTCGATGACTGATGTGCTGCGGATGCGACGGCTTACTCGCGAAATCGTCATGAAATCGGTGGTTAATGCGGAAGCCAGAATTAAGGACATGCGGGCCAGCACGGCGGACGGCCGCGGATTGGTGATCGGTACTCCTCACTCCGGAAGCTGGGATTATGCGGGCGTTGCGTGTCATCTCTGCGGGTTGCCGATGTTCTTCATGGCTCGCAGACAGAAGAATCCTCTGGTTGATGAATACTTGAATCGGATGCGTGGTGTGACGGGCATCGATACGGTGCTCAATGACACCCACGCGCTGCGGCAGGTGATCACGCGACTTAAAGCGGGAAAGTTTTTGGCAATTCTTCCGGATGTCCGGTCGTCGACGGTTTCGCTGTCGATTCGGTTTCTGGGAGGAACCGCGAACCTGGGTGCCGGCGCCGCAATGTTTTCGCGACAGGCCGGCGTGCCGATTCTGCCTTTCGTCACCATCCGGGAGAAATGGAATCTTCACCGGTGGTATCTTGAAGAAGTTATCCATCCCGATCCTGCGATGGAGAAGCGGGAAGACTGGCAGCGCATGACGCAGCTCTGCATCGCGAGAATCGAGCCGACGATTCGCCGGCATCCTGAGTGCTACTTCTGGTACAACAAACGGTGGGTTCTCGATCCGCTTCAAGATGAGAGTAGTGCCTCTTCATGAGGCTTGAATTCTATTGTCCTGATTGTACTACGGTGATCGAAGCCGATGGGCTGCTGCCCGGAACCAGCATGATCTGCCCGGGTTGTCGAGAGGAGATCGAGGTTCCCGCGTATCCGATTGGACCGGGCACAACCATCTCCGGCTACCGAATTGTCGACAAAATCGGTGTTGGGGGGATGGGGGGCGTATATCTCGCGGAGCAGACATCCATGAGCAGGCACGTCGCCCTCAAGGTTCTGCCCCCTGCATTGTATGAAGACTCGTCGTTTCTCGAGAGATTTCTAGGCGAGGTGCGTATGCTGGGAGCGCTCCGCCATCCGAACATCGCAACCGCCTACGATGCCGGCAGTGAGAACAATGTTCACTACCTCGCGATGGAGTACATCGACGGGCACGATTTGCATGCCCTGATTCAGCGCGAAGGGGCGATGGAGGAAGGCGAAGCACTGCGGATCGCAATTCGAATCGCAGACGGACTGCAGTACGCCTGGACGCGAGACCGCCTGGTCCACCGAGATATCAAGCCCAGCAATATTATGATCGACCGGTATGGGGGGATAAAGATCCTCGATCTCGGTGTTTCCATTTCAGGCACCGTAGATTCCGGCACGAATGACGAGGAGCAGGCAGTTCTCGGCACGCCGCAATACATGTCGCCGGAGCAGGCGGGCGAGATCGGGTCCGTCGACGTCCGCGCCGACATTTATTCGCTGGGCGCCACGCTCTATCATATGGTGACCGGGCAGCCTCCGTTTATCGAAGAATCGCTCGCCGCCCTCGTGGACGGCAGTAGCGATGTCCGGGCGCCGTCGGCGCGCGACTTCAATCCGAAGGTATCGCGCGCGTGTGCCGTGCTGATTGAGATCATGATGGCGCGCGATCCGGCCGATCGGCAGAGCGATTGGGAAGCTTGCCGCCAGGACATGGAACTTGTCGTGGAACGAAAACTCCCTGCCACCATGCGCCCCGCGCCGGATGAATCGATGGCCGCGCGACCTCGGTCCGATGCTCCGGTGATGCGAAGTTATGCTGCTCCGGCCGAAAGTCACCGGCCACGGGTTCTACAGCACGTGGTGGTCGCATTGTTCGTCGTGTTCATGCTCGTTTACCTGTTCCTGTGGTTCAGCGAGATCAACCGGCCTGCACCGCAGGAAAATGGCGTCGCGCCTGCCCATGAAATGTCTCCCAAACTTGATCTTCCCGAGGAATCAGCTCGGGAGGAGGAAATCCAGGCCGTGCGCCGGGGCTGGGACGCCATCGAATCTGCGCTGCAGTCAGGCGTCCGGTCATCGCCGGAAATAGTAGAGGCCATTGAGGGCATACGCGTGAAGGCGCGTCGGCTGGGTTCACGCGAAATCCTTGCCGAAATTGAGAAAGTGAAAGAGAAACTCCGTGCGCAGGGTGTCGAGAGTCTACAGCGGGTGATGGCGCAACTCGAAGGACGGGTAAAACCACTGATCGACACAGGGCAATTCGAAGAAGCAGCACGGCAATTCAGAACGTACGACGGACCGATGAAGGTCATGACCGCCACCATGCGGGTCAAGCGCGCCGAGGAAATCGCCTTAATGGGGGTCAGTCTGCATGCGGATCGCTACGCTAAAATTCTACGGAACATCGCGTCGCTCATTGTTTCCAATTCCCCCCAACAGGAGGTTCTCGCCTCTCTTGCCGCCGCACGGAAAAACGCAACATCCTCCACCGTAACCGAGCGATTGGCGGCGGCGGAGGAGGAATTTAGGGCGGCGCGGAGAAGCCAGGCCCAGATCATTCCGACGTATGCCGAAGACGTGGGGAGCGAAATTTTTGTGTTGCTGCGCATCGGCACCCGGAAGCTCCGGATCGACAGCGTGTCCCCAACGCGCGTCCAGACATCGGAGCGATCTCAGGATGGCGACCGCGTACGCGAATTTCAGCTTTCTGACTTGAGCGTTGAGGAGCGAATTTCGCGCCTCGGAAGAATCGCGGACCCATCGACGATCATGATGCGCGGGCTGCTTTCGCTTCAACGGGATGAAGAGGAAGCGGGTAGATTATTGACCAAGTCCGGTAGCGAACTCGCCCAGGCGGTCGCGGATCGTCTCCGGCACCGGCAGGAAGCTGCTGCAGAAGCGACGCGGGCCCAAACCCAGTCGCCATAGCAATCGTATGATGAACCAGAATTCATCCGAGCTTACGTTCCGCGCAATCCTGCTGGGCATCGTCCTTTCCGTCGTGCTGGCGGCGGCCAATGTCTATCTCGGATTGAAGGTGGGAATGACGGTGTCCGCTTCGATTCCTGCCGCGGTTGTTTCCATGGGTCTGCTTCGTCTCCTGCGCCGGTCGAACATCCTGGAGAACAACCAGGTGCAGACGGCTGCAAGCGCGGGGGAGTCACTGGCGGCGGGCGTCATTTTCACGTTCCCTGCTCTGTTGCTTCTGGGCTATTGGGACCGTTTTTCGTATTCGCAGGTTACTTTGTTGGCGCTCTGCGGCGGCATTCTTGGTGTGGTGTTCAGTGTGCCCCTGCGCCGGGTTCTGCTTTCGCAGCCGGGGCTGACGTTTCCCGAGGGTGTGGCGACCGCTCACGTGCTGCGTGCAGGCCACGAGACCGGACTGGGGATCACTGCATTGATTGCCGGATGCCTATGGGGAGGGTTCATGAAGATATGCCAGTCGGGGTTTCATCTTCTGGCGGACTCAATTACCCGTGGGGTGTCGATTCGCGGCGGAGTGTTCGCCGGCGGTTGCGATCTTTCCGCGGCGTTGCTTGCGGTGGGTTATATCGTGCGCCTGAATATCGCCGTGCTTGTGTTTGCGGGGGGCGCCCTGGCCTGGGGTATTGCGATTCCGATCTACACTTTTATGCATGGAACACCGGTGTCGGATGGGGAGACGCTCACCGGTTATGCTGCGGCGATCGAAATCTGGTCTTCCGAAATTCGATACCTCGGGGTTGGCGCGATGCTGGTCGGGGGTCTTTGGGCGCTGGTCTCTCTGGCCGGCCCAATACGCAGCGCCTTGAACGCTATCAGCGGCAAGCGGACCAAAGTGGAAGGGGAGCGCGACACGCCCGGTTGGGTTCTCCTGGTAGCTCTGGCCGTCACCGCGGCGATTCTCCCGTTTCTCTATCGATGGGTCCTGTACGGGACGGGAGAGGACGCCGGATTCCTCGTGCCAATCCTCGCGCTGTTGTTTGCCCTGGTCGCGGGATTTCTCTTTTCCGCGGTCGCCGGCTACATGGCCGGACTTGTCGGCTCGTCCAACAATCCGGTTTCCGGCGTGACCATTGCCACGATACTTCTCACCGCACTGACAATCCTGGCCGTGACAGGTTCGGAGAATGCGTTGGATGGCGCTGCCGCGGCGATCCTGGTGGGAGCGGTGGTGTGCTGTGCCGCGGCAATTTCCGGCGATAACCTGCAGGACCTCAAGACCGGGGAAATCCTCGGAGCGACGCCGTGGCGCCAGCAGCTCATGCAGATCCTCGGTGTGGTGTTTGCAGCACTAACGCTGGCCCCGGTGCTGAATGTCTTGTATGACGCATATGGCTTCGGCGACCGGCTGCCGCGCGCGGATATGGATCCCGGTGCGGCCTTGGCCGCACCGCAGGCGACGTTGATGAAATCGGTGGCGGGGGGAGTGTTTGCGGGCGATTTGCCGTGGGGCATCGTGATCCTCGGAGCGGGCATCGCTGTCCTCGTGATCCTCTGCGACCAGGTGTTGAAGGCGCGTGACGCGGCGTTCCGCATACCAGTGCTCGCCGTGGCGGTGGGCATTTACCTTCCCATAGAGTTGACCGTGCCGATCGCGCTGGGCGGTTTGCTCGCCGGCGCGGTGAAGCGCGAGGCCAGCCTCCCGGTTGTCGCCGGATTGTTATTTGCATCCGGACTAATCGCGGGCGAAGCGCTCGCCGGCATCGGTCTCGCCATTCCATTTGCACTGCTGAAGAGCACCGATGTCCTGAGCATTGATCTTGGCGGACTCACCTGGATTCCGACCGTGCTTGGGCTCATTGCCTTCGCCCTCACCGCTTACGTCTTTCGCCGGCTACATGGAGACCGGGAGCAGGGGTGATCCATCCGCCGATTAGGCTCGCGTTTTAGGGAAAGCCTACTGGTGAGCCTACTCGCGAGCCAAATCGAACCGCCAACCTTGTTCGACTAATCACAGCCGGTTCCTAAATACTGCCCATAAATTAGTAGAAATTAGGGACAGACCCTTTATAAGTTGACGCCGGGCCTGGCTCGAATGGCGGTGTCGTCCGCCTGGCCATCGCCGCGCGCTCCGAAGTCGAGTACGTCGGTCCACGGCAACGCCCTCGATGAAGGGGCCACTGCCGGCGCGGCGCCATTCGTCACGCCAAGCCACAGCACCACGCTGATCCATCCTCGCGTCCGATTTCCGCTCATCGTAATCACGGTTCAGTACGGCTTCCGGCCGCAGTTATTCGATATTCGATGATTCGTTATTGGGCCATTGGCCGGAGTTTTCGGGGATGTGAGAGTAATCGGTATCTTCGTCTTGATTCCGCCGCGGCGGATCCTGATCATCGTTTCTTCGATCTTTGTCCCGATCATTGTCTCGATCGTCGTCGACAAGGATGGGGGCCTGCTAACATGGACATATTTCTTAGATTTTTGGGGTACTCTCAGACAAATTGATCGTTCGTAGATTCCTAAGAGACCTTTCGATCCCGTCTTTCACCGCATCCGCCGCTTCGTATTCCAACGATAGATATCCATCGAAGCCGACATCTCTAAGGACTTGAA
>CAUZEO010000093.1:0-14982 GCA_963578625.1 Kiritimatiellia bacterium
TCGCTGGGAATCAATCCGCACGAGTGCGAAGCGATGTTCGAAGACATCGCGACGATCCGGAAGAAGAATGAATTCGTGATGGAGTATTCTTCGCAGCTGCGCGGGGACCTTGATCTGAATACCATCGAAGACAAAAAAGCGTTGGCGAAGAATATTTTTATCTTCGGTCAGTGCATGGAGGGGACCCAGTTCTATGGGCTTTTCGGGATGATTCTTTCCCTCTATCGCCAAAACAAATTTCCCGGGATTGGCCAGATGTTTCGCTACACGCTGCGGGATGAGTCCAACCATATCGAGCTGTTCCGAAATTTACTTATGGAACTGGTAGACGAGAATCCGGACATCTGGACGCATGAATTTCAGGAGGAACTGCGGGATCTGATGCGGCAGGCGGTCGAGTTGGAGAAGGAATTCATTGAGGACTGCCTGCCGGTGAACGCC
Source organism: Kiritimatiellia bacterium (assembly GCA_963578625.1). Lineage (GTDB taxonomy): Bacteria > Verrucomicrobiota > Kiritimatiellia > SLOV01 > SLOV01 > CAUZEO01. Next base: position 442 of record CAUZEO010000093.1, read on the forward strand.
GTCGGCCTCAGCGTCGGCGAATTCACGCAGTACATCGAATACATTGCGGATCGCCGGCTTGAAGGGTGCGGGCTGCAGACGCTTCAGGCCGGAGCCCGCAACCCATTTCCGTGGCTCGCAGAGATGATGGATATCAACAAGGAGCAGAATTTCTTCGAGGGCCGCGTCACGGAATACCAGAAAGTTTCCGCGCTGGTTTCCGTAGACGACGACGAATTGTAAATGTCCCGGATCCGGTCCGCATGCTCCGCCTGCCTGTTGTTGGTTTTGCCATGGCAGGGTGGGTGGGGGAGCAGTCGGTCCCGTTTCGGCAAATCATATTGGTTGCCATTTTTCAAAATAGCTGCTCACGTCGAACTGAGGGAAGAGGAGGCTCATGATTCACGAGAAAACGCTGGCCGAAGATCTGGCCATGAAACGATTCATCACGTCGCCACAGGAGGATCATCCGCGGTTCGACTGGGGAACGGTTGTACTGGACGAGCAGATCGAGCTGTCCGACATCAAGGTCAACGGCAACGGCACCGAGCGTGAATTCGATCTTACGGAGGTTGCAGACACCATCGGCGGTGCGCTGACGGCGCTGCTTCTATCGCGCAACAGCAGCGACATTTACAACGATGAAAACCGGAATTTCGTCGCCGAGGTGGCGCGGGACGTAGCCGGGAAGGTTCGTGATCTTGTGGGCGCGACTTCCGGGTCAAAGCTCTCTTCCCATGATATTCACCTGGCCATTGAGAAGGCGCTGGTATGTCACAACGCGCATGATGTCGCGCGCAGCCTCGTGACGAAGCGTTCCCTGCGGCAGGCGGATATGGCCCCGGTTCTGCTCAACGCCCGCTTGATTCGGCGGAACGGAAACGTTGTCCCCTGGAACGAAAACAAAATTGAGATCGCGGTTCGCAAAGCTTTTCTCTCCCAGCATCTCGATTCGGACGATGCCATAAATATCACCCAGGTGGTGGTGAAGCGCGCGCGGGAATTGAATCAGTCCTTCGTCCACATTGAAATGGTACAGGATCTTGTACAGGAAGAGCTGATGCGCGCCGGGCACTACAAGGTTGCCGAAAGCTACATTCTTTACCGCGCCTATCGCGCGGACCGTCGCGCGAGGGAAACCGCGGATCGTGACGAGAACACGCAGCAGGAATTGATCACCCTCCGCCCATCCCGCGGAGAGCCGTACCTATGGGACGGCGCGGACCTTCGCGCCCGCATCACGTTCGCTTCGATCGGTCTCGACCTCTGTCTTTCGCGGGAGAGCATCGAAGGCGAGTTGCGCCGCTCCCTGTTCCCGTCCATGACGGAAGAAGAGTTGAAGACGACCATCATCCTCAACGCAAAATCGCTGATCGAAAGAGACGCCGACTTCGCCAAGTTCGCGGGCCGGATTCTACTCACGTATATTTACGAGGAAGTCCTTGATTGGGACATTCTCAAGGATGGTATTTCTAGCCTGCAACAGGCGCATAAACGGCATTTCCGACCATATCTCGAGCGTGGGGTCCGTATCGGCCGCCTAAGTTCCAGTTTGCTGGAGTATGACATCGATAAGCTCGCAAACGCGCTGGACCCGTCCGCAGATCTGGATTTCGAATACCTGGGCATTCAGACGCTGTATGACCGGTACATGATCGTCGACAAGACCGATGGCCGACCCCAGCGCATCGAAACTCCACAGTTTTTCTGGATGCGGGTTTCGATGGGCCTCTTCTTAAATGAAGAGGAGGAGAGGGAAGGGTGGGTTTGCCGCCTGTACGGACTCTACAAAAGCAGGCGCTACTGCTCCTCCACACCAACGCTCTTTAATAGCGGCACACTGCATAGTCAGCTGTCCTCCTGCTACCTGTACAAGGTCGATGACAGCATCGAGAGCATCATGATTCGCGGCATAGCGGAGAATGCGTTTCTCAGCAAATGGGCCGGCGGCCTGGGGGGGTCGTGGACTTCGGTGCGCGGAACCGGGGGCCACATCAAAGGCACGAACGGTGAAAGCCAGGGAGTCATTCCGTTCCTGAAACTTCACAACGATCAACTCGTGGCGGTGAACCAGGGCGGCAAGCGCCGTGGGTCGGGGTGCGCATACCTCGAAACCTGGCACAACGACATTGAGGATTTTCTGGAACTTCGCCGGAACACGGGGGACGAGCGCCGGCGGACGCATGACATGAATACCGCCAACTGGGTGCCGGACCTGTTTATGAAACGAATGGAGGCCCGGAAGGAGTGGACGCTGTTCCGTTCCTGCGAAACGCCCGACCTACACGAGTTGTACGGCAAGGCCTTTGAAAAGCGATACGAGTACTACGAGAAACAAGCTGCGGAGGGCCACATTTTTGCCAAGAAAGTCCCCGCGATCGAACTCTGGAAGCAGATGCTGAAAGTCCTGTTTGAAACGGGGCATCCGTGGATCACCTTCAAGGACGCATGTAATATCCGAAGCCCCCAGGACCATGTCGGCGTTATTCACAGCTCGAACCTCTGCACGGAGATTACGCTCAACACCAGCGAAGAAGAGACTGCTGTGTGCAACCTTGGCTCGGTCGTGCTGGATACGCACCTGAATGCGGAAGGAATGATCGACCATGAAAAACTTCGGGACACCGTTCGCGTGGCGCTTCGGGCCCTGGACAATGTCATCGATCTCAACTTCTACCCCACCGACGCGGCAAAGACGTCCAACAACCGGAACCGGCCCGTAGGAATGGGGATGATGGGGCTGCAAAACGCCTTGTACAAGAAGGGGTTGTGTTTCGCTTCGGATGAAGCCGTTGAATTCAACGACGAAATTACGGAGGCCTTGGCTTTCTATGCCTACGAGGCGTCCAGCGACCTGGCGGCGGAGCGCGGAACCTACGCTACGTTCAAGAATTCGAAATGGGATCGGGGCATTCTGCCTCAGGACTCCATCGAATTGCTCGAGCAGGAGCGTGGTGTTCCTGTTGAATTGCCTCGGACCGGGCGGATGGACTGGACGGGCGTGCGAGACAAAATCAGCAAGCAGGGCATGAGAAATTCGAACGTTCTGGCGATTGCGCCGACCGCGACCATTTCGAATATCATGGGCACGACTCCCTGTATCGAGCCTACCTACAAGAATCTATTCGTGAAAAGCAATCTGTCGGGAGATTTCATTGTCCTGAATATCTCGTTGGTACTGGAGTTGAAAAAACTCGGGCTATGGGACCAACAGATGATTGATGACCTGAAGTACTTTGACGGCGAGTTGGCCGATATCGAACGGATACCCGAAGAGGTAAGAGGGCGGTTCGCCACCGCTTTCGGAGTCGATTACAACTACCTCATCCGCGCGGCGGCGCGTCGGCAGAAGTGGATCGACCAGTCACAGTCAGTCAACCTGTTCCTGGCCAAGCCGAATTTAAAGACCCTCTCCCACATGTACCGGGCTGCGTGGCACCAGGGGTTGAAAACCACCTATTATCTCCGGACTCTTGGAGCCTCCAACATCGAAAAGGCGACGGTTAGTGTTCGAAAAGAGACGCGCGGGGTCGTACGGGACCGCGAGATAGACAAGCACGGCGAAAAACCTAAATTCACCGAAGAGGAAACAGCAGTCTGCAGCCTTGATGCCATACTCAACGGCGGCGAATGCGAGGCGTGCCAGTAGAGCACGGCGGAGACTCGAAGAAGTTCAGAGTTCGTCTCGTCGATTCAGGAATTCCCGGACCGACTGTTCTACGCTTACTTCACCTGCGGCGACCCGATCTTCGAAGTGGTTGTGCCAGAGGCGCAGGTTGGGTCTCGCGTGTTGGAGTTCGTCAAGAATCAGTGGAATCATGGGGCCGCCCTCTTCGAAGTACCCGGTGTCATGGAATGCCCGTTCCGCGGGCTCCCTTTCGTAGGGAATCCGAATGATCTCCGCATCCCAGGCGCCCTCGTTGTAATGCAGGAGCGCAAATGCCGCGCGCGGGTCCCCGTCAAACGGAAGGCCGACGGCTCCGGCATTGACCACGATGGATGAGTCCATCCGGCGAACGAACGGAACGTGGGTATGTCCGGCGCAGAAAACATCCGGTTCCCGGTCAATCCGATCGAGAAGCTCCTCGTCCGACATTTTCGGATAGATTCCGGTACGGTTGCTGATCGTGGAGGCATGTACGACCCGAATCAAGGAACCAGGGATCGGTTCGAGGTCGACGTAGTTCGGCCACGAGGCGATATCGTCCAGGAAATCTCCGAGCCGGGCGCAGGTCCATGCGCTGTGCCGGCACACCTCCTCCTCCCATCCTGGACCGGACGTGTCCAGGCTCCTTTTCTCTAGAACGAAATCCTCATGATTGCCCTTGAGGATCGTCCACCCCTCCCGGTCCCTTCGCTCGACAATCCTCGCAACACACTGCTCCGAAAAAGGGCCACGATTCACCACGTCTCCGGCGACGATCACATGATCGGGCCGCTCCCTGTCGAGCTGAACCATAACCGCTTCAAGCGCACAGAGATTGGCGTGAATATCGGAAAGAATTGCAATCTTCATGACGATTAGGGCCGTATCGCAGGGTTTATTGGGGCAGTCTACTGCAATCTGGCGGAAAAAACTTGCCGGAATTGCGGGAAATTGCAATGTTCCCCCCCCTTCCCCTTCGGTTGGTGGAAGCGGGTTGAACTGATCTGAAAGGAAATACCGATGGCAAGAGATCTTATCAAGATGGTATCCAGTGCCGGCACCGGACACTTTTATACAACCGAGAAGAACCAGAAGAACAAAGCGGAAAAGCTCGAGCTAAAAAAATATGATCCTGTAGTTCGCAAACATGTGGTCTACAAGGAATCAAAAATGAAGTAACCGCAATTTCGAATTACGGGGATGATTCGGGCCGTCTCGACTTTGGGACGGCCTTTTCTTTCGTACGAAGCAATTGCCGCCACGAGTTGGCCCCGGTCATGAAACGGTTGATTCTGCCCGAACGCCTCGCCGGCGAGGATGCCGTGCATGCTATGGAAATCTCTGAAAGATACGGAGCATGAGATTCTCGACCGTGAATTGCTTCTGCTGACCCGTGATTTGGAGGAAATCCCTGTGAGTTTCACTGCGTCCGCGCTTCGTTCGAGGTGTCCCGCCGGAAGGGGACCCGGCGGATAGTCGGGCCGTCGTCGGCGTGGTGGCCATCGCCCGCGATCTTCGGGAACAGAAGTGCGCCCAGTCGTAGCTCCTGCAGGCCAACAAGCTGACCAGCGTGGGTGAGCTCGCTGGAAATCTTGCACATGAGATTAACCTTCCGATCGCAGTGATCGGTGGGAAGACACGGCTCCTGCTGAAGAAGCACAAGGAAGCCCTTCCTGCCAAGGTGGTGGGGGAACTGGAGAAGACCGCCGGTGTTTCAGAGCGAATCCGCCGGATTGTCAGCGGGTTGCTGAACTTTGGATGCCCTTCCCAGGAAACGCGGACTCACGTTCAACTCGAAGTGCCTCTGTACCGGGCCCAGTCACTGGTCGAGCACGCCGGAGCGGCCGCTTGAGTCAGCGCCGTTCCAGCCAGGTCGGGATCTACTTGCTTTTCGGCTCTTCGCCCGCCTGATCGATTTCTTTTCCCTTCGGCGGGTCCTCGAACAATTTCGCGAATTCACCGTACCCCTCCGATTCCAGCTGGTCGAGGGGTACGAATCGCAGGCTCGCCGAATTTATGCAGTAGCGCATCCCGGTCGGTTCGGGGCCGTCTTCGAACAGATGCCCCAAGTGGGAGTCGCCGTGTTTGGATCGAACCTCTGTGCGTTTCATACCCATTTTCCGGTCGACCTTTTCCACAATCCCGGAGCCATCAATCGGACTCCAGAAAGAAGGCCAGCCCGTGCCCGATTCGAATTTCTCACTCGAACTGAACAGGGGTTCCCCGGACACGATGTCTACATAGATCCCCGGCTCCTTGTTATCGTAAAATTCATTGCTGAAGGGATGCTCCGTGCCTTCCTTTTGCGTTACTTTGTACTGAATGGGAGTCAGTTTTTCTTTGAGTATCTCATCACTTGGCTTGCTGTACATGGCGTTGGAATCTCCTTGCGGGGGCACTGCAGTGACTGTCTTTTCCGCCGCGCAGCCCGCTGCGAACAGAAAAAGCGGCACGGGATACAACCATAGGAATTTCATCAGGTCTCCGATTTTATTGTCCGTACCTATTGTCAAAGGATATGTCGTTGCGTTCAATCCAATCCTTACCCCGCAACTGGAATCAGTACAAGCTCCAGAGGGCCGGGTAGAGGTACCGGTTCACTCTTTTTGCTCCCCCTGGAACATTTTTCGGGTCGATTCCGTGAGATGGATTATCTATCTTCGGATCGTGGCATTTATTTCAAGTTCGATCACACCCAGGGACACGGTACCTGTCCAGTCCCGCTGGCGGCGGATTGTTACCCCGATTCCGGTACCCGAATCGATCCCGGTGATTGAGCGCCTGCGGGCCGTCGAACCTGTCTCCATGTCCGCCATGCCGCCGGTGTTGTGGGACGAAGCTGAAGGGTTCCTCGTTCGCGATCCGTACGGAAACCAGTGGATCGATCTCACCAGCGCCATCGTCATGGCCAACGCCGGGCACAGTCATCCCCGGATCGTGGAAGCGATCCATCGTGCCGCCGACGGAAAGCTGCTGGCGACCTACGCATTTCCGGCGACAGGGAGATCCGCGGTTCTCGAAAAACTCGTTTCGCTGTCACCGATTCCCGATTCGAAGGCAATCTTGTTCAGCGCCGGTACGGAAGCAACGGAAGCGGCGATGTTCGTCATGCGGCTTCACGGGCGGGCGATAGATCCGGAGAAAGTGGGAATCCTCAGCTTCGCCGCCGGCTACCATGGCCGTACCCTGGCCGCGTCGATGGCCGCGGGAACGCCGCGCCCGGATGACTGGATCAGCCGGGGGCAGCTCCATCACTACCAGATTCCCTTTCCGTTCAGCCCGGCTTGCGTGTGGGGACACGATGCTTCAAAAACCTGCGATGAAACCTGCTTTGAGCGATGCATTGAATTGCTTGACCAAAGAGGAGTCAAACCCGAACGGATCGCCGGATTCATCGGAGAACCCGCGCCGGGTTGGGCTACCTTGCCGATTCCGCCGAGGTTCGCCGAGGCAATGAAATCCTGGGCGGATGAACACAACATTCTGATTTGTTTCGACGAAGTCCAATCGGGATGTGGGCGGACGGGACGATGGTTCGGGTTTGAACACACCGGAGTTGTTCCCGACCTCTTTACACTGGGAAAGGGATTATCATCCAGCCTTCCGGTCTCCGCCCTGGTGGGACGTGGCGAAATTATGGATTTGCCACCGCCGGGTGAAATGTCGAGCACCCACGGGGGAAATCCGTTATGCGCGGAAGTCGCGCTCGCGAGCCTGCAAGTGATCGAGGAGGAAGACCTGGTCCGGAAATCCGCGGACACTGGGGAGCGCGTCCTGAAGGTTCTACAGGGCCTCCGGGATGAGTTTCCCGATCGTTTCATGTCGGTGAACGGTCGTGGACTGTACATTTCCGCCCATTTCGTAGATCCGGTCACCGGCGAACCGGATGTACGGTTGGCCGACGAGATCGCGGAAACCGCGGTGCGCAGGGGCGTCATGATGTTTGTTACCGGACGTGGATTACTCAAGATCGCGCCGCCGCTGTGCATTGATCCGGAAGCGGCGATAGAGGCCGCCGAAGTTATTCGTGAATGCTTTCAAGAGTATACGGACGCATAGACGGACATGAGCGTACAAGTGGATCCATTCGGCAACGCGACCAGCCGATTTACAATTACGAACGCGAACGGATTGAGTTGCGCGCTGATCTCATTCGGCGCAACCCTTGTTTCTTTCCGTGCCCCGGATCGAGACGGAAAGCTCGAGAACATGATCCTTGGACTCGATACCCTCGACGACTATGTCGGGGATCCGAATTTTCTTGGTTCGACGGTAGGACGTTTTGCGAATCGCATCGGCGGCGCGGCTTTTTCAATCGATGGCGTTCGGTACGAAGTGCCCGCAAACGAGCCGCCTAATCATCTTCACGGTGGGCCCGAGGGTTTTCACCAGAAAAACTGGGCCGCGGAGGTTCTTGATGAACACAGTGTTCTATTTCGATGCACGAGTGCGGATGGGGAGGGTGGTTACCCCGGAAACGTGAGCGCGACGGTCACCTATGCGCTCACTGATCGAAACGAACTGACCATGGACTACGAGGCATCAACCGATGCGCCTACCCTGGTAAATATGACCAACCATGCCTACTGGAACCTGGCGGGTGCCGGGAACGGCAATGTCCTGCGTCACGAGGCGCAGTTTGACGCGGACCATTACCTGGAGGTGGATGAGGGTCTGATCCCAACGGGCCGACTGGCGCCGGTTGACGGTGGCCCGCTGGACTTTCGCGATTCGCATCCGATCGGCGAGCGGCACACGGAGGCGCCGCTGGCGGCGCGGTGGGAGCGAGGCTACGATCATTGCTTTGTCGTTCGCCCGCGCGAGGGATTGTCGCCGGCGGCGACCGTCTACGAACCCCGTACCGGCAGGTTTATGGAAGTGCTTACGACGCAACCTTCGTTCATGTTCTACACCGGCAACTACCTGGATGGAGTGCCCGGCGCGGACGGGCGCACCTATGATCAATACGGTGGATTCTGCCTGGAAATGCAACGGCACCCGGATGCCCCGAATCATCCCGGTTTTCCTTCAGCAATCCTGCGGCCGGGCGAAATCTATCTCGAGCAGACGGCGTACCGGTTCGGGACCCGGTAATGTGCGCGATATGCGGGCTCACCGGAATCAAGGATCCTCGCGTAGAACATCTATGTTCTTTTCAATCGGTTCACCCGTGGCTACGACGGTACCGTCCGCCAGCACCGTGTATTCGATGACCGCATTGTTCGGGACTTTCAGACTCTGTTCAAACAGTACGCTCCCGTTCATCCGGCGGAAGCTCAAGGTGAGAAGCTCTCCCGGGATTTCCACGGTTGCATTGCCGATCGGCGCGACCGTCGCCACCAGGACGTTGTTGATGCAGGTGTCGACCGGAAAGTCGGCCAGGTTTTCCAGCTTGATCTGCTCGTCGCTGCCCCGACCATATTCGGACGCCGGATATTTCCTGCGGTTGCCACGACCTGCCCGTTCTCCAGGACGACATATTCGGCAAACGTGTTGTCGGGCACGTCCGCGATCTGGCCAAACAGCTCCCGGCCGGACGCATCGCGAATCGATAGCTGTTGCAGTCCCTCCCCGACCGGCGTGCCGTTGCGTTGGCCCGGTTGCACGGTTAGTTCCGGTTCCTGGTTGACGAAAAGAAAGACCGGCTCTGTCCAGTCATTGTCCACCCGAACGGCCCCGTAATCCGGCACTTTATCGTGATCGTTCTAGAAGAACCCGACCCTCCGGTGACCGAAATCAAGATCTATGTAAACGGCCAACTCCATGTGCAGGATGCGCGGATCGAATTAGTGGGCAATATTTCGGGAGGGCTGGGCTGGACCTTCGGCCAGGAGCGGGACGGTAGCCCGACCGCCGGAGATAAAAAAACGGTCGACTGGACGAAAACAAAATCTTCAACGGCGCAATGAGTCCGGTGGAAGTCCATGACCTGTTCGTTGGCCAGCCTTTTTTCGTTACCACAACGGCGGATGTGATCGATATCTCCGAGGAGCTCGTGTCGGGCCCCGGGACCGAGGTGCCGGGACAGATCGACGTGCCCGGCCGCGGCGGCCTCGACACCCTCACCGACCCGTCGGATCGAAAACCTTCGAGCCCAAACGAACGACTCGAACCACGAATTTTGCACTCTTCTTCCTTGCTCCCCATCGTACTCGTAATCGCCTTTCGATGCGGTTCAAGCGGGGAGCGTGAGAGACCAATTTCTCCACTACGGAATGAATTCCGCGCTACCGACGGGTCCCGAGGCGATATCCTGGTCAGGTGTGGACGGCTACTTTCTTGACATTCACACCCTTGCGGTCGCTTATGTTACAACTTTTTCAAGGAGAATGCAGATGAAGCGCGTCATTGTTACAGGGTCATTGGGAGGTACCGGGATCGCCATCGTGTCGGTTCTGGAGGAGCGGGGATTCGACGTCGTCGGGTTGGACATTCATTGTCGAACCGAGGCGTCACCAGGGAATTATGTATGCCACGATTTGCGTGAAGCGGCCGGGTTGAGCGATTTATTCGCGGGCGCGGATGGGGTCATTCATTTCGGAAGCCCGCCCGCCGATTCCTGGATGAGCACCACCGAGGGGTTTCACCAGGTTGCGGTGGCCGGGTTTAACGTCTTTCAGGCCGCTCGCAACGCGGGGATCAAGCGCATTGCCTGGGCATCCAGCATCGAAACCTACGGAGATCAGACCCTGCAGCCGGCGCTTCCGGTTACCGAAGAGAGCAACCTGGCACCGCCCGGAATTTATGGATGTTCGAAGCTGTTGCTGGAGCGGCTGGCGGTCGACTACTGCCGCTGGCACGGCATGTCGATCGCGGGGTTCCGCCTTTCCCGAATCATCTATGACAACGATTTCGGCCGGGCGAAGTTGAAACGAATTGTTGAGGATGAAGGAGCGGGAGGCGATTGCTTCTGGTCCTATGTCGATGCCCGCGATGTTGCGACGGCCTGTCTCGCCTGGCTGGAGTCGGACCGTCAGGGCGCTGAGGTGTTCAATCTGGCCGCCAACAATGTGCACCAGGAGACGCCGACCGCGGAGCTGTTGAAGAAGTACGGCTATGACCACTTCGAGGTGCCGCCGCTTGATTCCCCGCACCAGACACCATTTTCGACGAAAAAGATTCGAGAGATGCTGGGGTGGACGGAAGAATACGATTGGCGCGATATCCTTGTTTGAGAGTTCAGTGTTCTGACCCTCACTTCATCGCCGGCGATGGCGTCCATCCCTGCGGCGGCGGCACGTTATGAATGCCACCTTGGCGCATCGACTCGGTGGCCGCGCAGCCGGCGGCTACGCTCATGCGTCCGTCCATCATCGATGCTAGTGATTTTCTCGGCAGGCGTTTCCCTTCATGCCGCTGACTTGAGCGACCTGAGATACGAAATTAATGGTGATGCGGTTACCATCACCGATGGTGACATTGCGGCGACGGGTACATTGGTGATCCCCGGCGCCATCGAGGGCAAGTCGGTCACCCGCATCGGGGGGAATGCCTTCTGGAACTGCCCCAGCCTGACCAGCATCACCATCCCTGAGGGTGTCACCCGCATCGGGGAGCAGGCCTTCTATCGGGTACACAAAGACGCTATGCTCGGAATTATTGCTCAACTTTCCCCCCGCCCGACACAGGAGCAGTTAAATCCTGCAATCGCCGAGCGCGGCGCCCGCCCGACTTTGGAGGAGGTTCGCGATGGACGTCCCGGTTCGGTTCTCCTGAGTGTCGACTCGGAAGCCGGCTCGGTGGTCTTGAACTTCACCGTCGAGGAGAGCGAGGACCTGATCACCTAGACCCCGGTCGAGGGACCCGGGGTGAGCCAGACCCTCACACTGCCCGAGGGCAAGCGGTTCTACCGCTTCGCGCACTGATTCGAATCACAGGCGCACGTGCTGCCCTGAATCACCATTCCAATATTCCTGAAAATGTTGGAATGAGGACTTTTCGCTTGACCACACTCCCGGGATTGCTACAATGGCGACTTACTTCGACCGAAGCATTCTCTGTTTTTAACTTTTATTTATCACGAAGCCTCGACACGGAGCCGGGTAAACAAATGAAGAATCTGATACGCTTTTTCCCAATCGCCATCGCATGTTTGATGCCTCCAGCAGTATTAGGAACACATACGCCTACGGTCGTACTAGGTCCTGATCCCGTTCGTTACACCACAAACGGCAGTGGCGACAGTCCAGCGATATTTACCAGGGAAATCTATCCTCTGGAAGTCGGCATGGAACCCGGTTCTGAGGAGGAAAGCACTACCGTGAGAATGAGCATGGATGATGGCCGCTCCTTCAATCTCGTCCAAATTCAATTGAAAAACTCCGGCGGCGGCAATTTGGATGTTAAATATAGCAACGGAGTCACTTGGAATACTTCTAGTAATTCGAAATGGAGGACTAAAACCGAAGCGGGGAATTCTGGGCATGATGATGTCGGCTATGTCTATTGGATTGAATTTACGGCAAACAACAGCGACGTTTTTCTACGGAACATCGTCTTCGATTATAATAATGCAATAGACACAGATGGAGATAATGTAGCTGATAGTGCTGATGCCTTCCCTAATGATGCGTCTGAAGACACGGACACAGACAGTGACGGTACTGGCAACAATGCGGACACTGATGATGATGGAGATGGTGTCGAAGATGGCTCTGATGCCTTCCCGCTCGATGCCGCAGAATCGGTCGATACCGACGGGGACGGCACAGGTAACAATGCCGACACCGATGATGATGGAGATGGTGTCGAAGATGGCTCTGATGCCTTCCCATTGAATGCCGCAGAATCGGTCGATACCGACGGGGACGGCACGGGCAACAATGCCGACACCGATGATGATGGAGATGGTGCCGAAGATAGCTCCGATGCCTTCCCATTGAATGCCGCAGAATCGGTTGATACCGATGGGGACGGAATAGGCGATAATGCCGATGCCTTCCCGCTCGATGCCGCAGAATCGGTCGATACCGACGGGGACGGCATGGGCAACAATGCCGACACCGATGATGATGGAGATGGTGTCGAAGATGGCTCTGATCCCTTCCCATTGAATGCCGCAGAATCGGTTGACACCGATGGGGACGGAATAGGCGATAATGCCGATGCCTTCCCGCTCGACAACACAGAATCGATTGATACCGACAGTGATGGCACGGGCAATAATGCGGACACCGATGATGATGGAGATGGTATCGAAGATAGCTCCGATGCCTTCCCATTGGATAACACAGAATCGGTCGATACCGACGGGGACGGAACGGGCAACAATGCGGACACTGATGATGATGGAGATGGTGTCGAAGATGGCTCTGATGTCTTCCCACTCGATGCCGCAGAATCGGTCGATACCGACAGGGACTGCACCGGTAACAATGCCGACACCGATGATGATGGCGACGGCGTAACCGATGACCTAGACCTCTTCCCGCTCGATGGTTCTGAGACAGCAGACACAGATGGAGACGGTATTGCTGACAACTCGGATGCTTACCCCTTTGATGGTACAAATACCGCGATCCTAGGTCCTGATCCCGTTCGTTACACCACAAACGGCAATGGCGACAGTCCAGCGATATTTACCAGGGAAATCTATCCTTTGGAAGTCGGCATGGAACCCGGTTCTGAGGAGGAAAGCACTACCGTGAGAATGAGCATGGATGATGGCCGCTCCTTCAATCTCGTCCAAATTCAATTGAAAAACTCCGGCGGCGGCAATTTGGATGTTAAATATAGCAACGGAGTCACTTGGAATACTTCTAGTAATTCGAAATGGAGGACTAAAACCGAAGCGGGGAATTCTGGGTATGATGATGTCGGCTATGTCTATTGGATTGAATTTACGGCAAACAACAGCGACGTTTTTCTGCAAAACATCGTCTTTGATTACAATAATGCAGTAGACGCAGATGGAGATAATGTAGCTGATAGTGATGATGCCTTCCCTAATGATGCGTCTGAAGACACGGACACCGACAGTGACGGTACTGGCAACAATGCGGACACTGATGATGATGGCGACGGTGTAGCCGATGACCTGGACGCCCTCCCGCTCGATGACACAGAATCGATCGATACCGACGAAGATGGGGTAGGCGATAATTCAGACGCCTTCCCCAGCGATGCCTCTGAAACTTCAGACACAGATGGCGATGGAACAGGCGACAATGCGGATGCCTTCCCCAACGATGCCTCGGGAACTTCAGACACAGATTGCGACGGTGTAGCCGATGGCCTGGACGCCTTCCCGCTCGATGATACAGAATCGGTCGATACCGACGGGGACGGCACGGGCAACAATGCCGACACCGATGATGATGGAGATGGTGTCGAAGATGGCTCTGATGCCTTCCCATTGGATGCCGCAGAATCGGTTGACACCGATGGGGACGGAATAGGCGATAATGCCGATGCCTTCCCGCTCGATAACACAGAATCGGTCGATACTGACGGGGACGGCACCGGCAACAATGCCGACACCGATGATGATGGAGATGGTGTCGAAGATAGCTCCGATGCCTTCCCATTGGATGGCGCAGAATCGGTTGACACCGATGGGGACGGAATAGGCGATAATGCCGATGTCTTCCCGCTCGATAACACAGAATGGATCGATACCGACGGAGACGGAACGGGCAACAATGCCGACACCGATAATGATGGCGACGGTGTTCCTAATAATGTGGAAGGTACGGATGGCACAGATCCACAGGATGAGTGTTCTTTCTTAACAGCAAGCATCACACTCCCAGTAACCTCCACAGCAGATTGTGATGGCGACGGTGTCCCAAATAACGTGGAAGGTACGGATGGCACAGATCCACAGGATGAGTGTTCTTTTTTAACAGCAAGCATTACACTACCAGTAACCTCCACAGCAGATTGTGATGGCGATGGCGACGGTGTTCCGAATAACG
>CAUZEO010000094.1:0-14960 GCA_963578625.1 Kiritimatiellia bacterium
AGCGGAAACGGAAACAACGCGATCATCACCGGCGCGACGTGGACGGAACTGCGCGACGGATTTGCGCTGAAGTTCGACGGCGTCGACGATTTCGCCGAGTGTGCGGATGCCGCCGATCTCAACCTGACCGAGGCGGTCACCATCGAGGCGTGGGTCTACCACGACGAACTGCCGCAGTTCAAAACGTCCATCGTCTCCAAGGATCCCGGGTACTGGCTGCGAACGCATACCGATGGGTTTCTCGGTTTCACGGACCGGTGCCGGACACCGCCCCTGGTCCTTTCCGAATTCTGGCATCACATGGTCGGAGTCTTCGACGGAACGTCGGACGCGTTCTACCTGGACGGCGCTCTCGTCTGGAAAGTGGACACATCGGAGAAGGGCCCGCTTCCCGACTCCAAGGGCCACCCCCTGGTCATGGCATCCAATGATTCACGCGGGATATTCAAAGGCATGATTGATGACGTGCGCATCTATCGGCGCGCGATTACTCACGAAGAAGTCATGTCGCACTATGAAGCCGGCCGCGGGACCCACGAGAATCCATTGCGCGTCTACACGTATCCCTTCAACGACCAGATCGTAGCCCAGATCGATCCTGCGGCGTGGGACAAGCTGCCCGCGGATAGCGTCATTGAGGTCAACCTTGTCGAGCGCGGAAATACCAAGCGACTGATCAAGCATGTTGTGGAGTCATTCCCAACGAACGCGCCCTTCGAAGTGGATCTGAGAAAAGAAAGGCCGGCGGCAGGAGACTACGACATTCACGTTTGGCCGCGGCAGAAGAAAGGTCCGGCCGCCGGGAGAAAACTGACGGCCGGGTTTCACTGGCCGAAACGGCCCGCCTGGGATGGCGCATCCGGGGACACCCGGGTACTCAACAATTTCGTCACGGAATTGGTCAACAGGAACCCCGGCCGGGCGAGAGAAGTCAGGTTTACGAATCCGCGTAACGGATGGGTGTTTTTTGCGACGTCGGCGCCGGTGAGCGATGACGATGAAATCGAAGTCGCCATTTCCGGTTCAGGCGGGGACGGGACGGTGCTGCACCACGCTTCGGGGGGCGCGCCGAATCAGGAGGCCATGCGATTCCTGTCGAAAGGTTCTTATGTGTTGCGCATCAAAACCCGTGGATCCTCCCGTCCGGACCGGCTTGTGGTCCGGGCGATTCCGGCATTGGGCGTTGCCTACCTGACGCACAGCACCTACCCGCATGCGTTCCATTACGGCGCGTATGACTGGCAGTTCCTGGAGGATCACCACTTGCTGGAAAACCTCAACATCGTGAATGTGGGGACCTGGGAGTGGAGCCTGACATCCAACGCTGCGTGGAGGCGCCAGGGGAAGAAGATCATCAGCAACATATCCAAGTCGTGGGAATCCGCGGAAGCGCTTGCGAAAACCTGGGGAGATATCATCCGGCATCCTCTTATTGACGGGACGACGATTGATGAATTTCACGGAGGGGAGTCCGGCAGTTACGACGCGTGGATCGAAGCCGTCCGCCGCATTCGTGCCGACGAAACATTTTCCAAAAAAATGCTCTATCCCTACTGCGGCCACCTTTACGGCGGCGACCGGTCCGCGGCCTTCGGGCGGGAGATCGTGAAAAGCGATTACCGCCTGATGTGGGAACGGTACATCAGCGAGTCGCCGACCCGGGTCTCGGCGAGACGGATCATTCCCGCTTCCTACGGAGAGCGTTTGAAGCTCTGGGAGAAAGCGATTCCCGGGGTCACTTCGAAAATGCTGATGGGCCCGAATCTCTTCACGGCAGCCTCCGAGTCGACGGACGCGGAGTCGGGGGTCAACTACTTCGTCTTCATGGATATGATTTTCCATCACCTGGCAAACGATTCCAATTGTTGGAATCTCGCCGGCATTCTTCCCTGGGGCGCGCCCTACGCCGATGAGGAAATTTTTCGCTGGATGGGCAAGCTCAACCGCCACTACTGCATCGAGGGAAAGACCGAAATGCTGACGGCCGGAGGCGACCCGGCCTATCGCATGGATTACGAACTCGACCACATCGACAATGGAAGCTTTACCGACGGCCTGGACGGCTGGACGGTCCTGCCGGGGGATAAGGGAACGATCGACGCCCGTACCCGGCTCGGCCTGGACCACCTCATGCGGCACCGGCTCTCGGCGGTTCAGAAGGACAGTTTCTGCTGGATGAAGCGCGATGCCTACGCCCCAAACCGGATCGTTCAGAAAATAAGGAACCTTGAGCTCGGCAGGCTCTATTCATTGCGGTTTTATACGCGAGATTTCAAGGATCCGCAGACCCGGCAGGAGTTGTGCATCGGCGCGAAGGTCATACCCTCAGAGATGATCAGCGACAAGTGCTTCGTGCAGGTACATAAAAGCAACAATCCGAAGCTGGGCTGGTTGAACTTTCACCGATTGGTTTTTCGCGCCACCGCGTCGACGGCACGGCTGGAAATCTCCGATTGGATCCTGGAGCCCGGAAGACCCTTCTTCTCCGGTGGTGAAGAGGGACATGTCTACCTTGGGGCGCCGGAAGGGCAGGAGACGATGATTACGTTTGTCCAGATCCAGCCGTATCTGGAGTAAGGGCTCCTCCCCAGCATCTTTGTCCTGATCTGAATGGCTGACTTAAGGCCTCATCATGATCAATTCATTCTCGGGAACGGCGGGGATCCGCCTTCGCGCTTCGCTTGCTTCGGCAAAACAAGCCGCCGTCTCCAGAGATGCGGCAACATCCTGAAAAGCACGAAGATATGAATTTGGAGACGGCGGTCCCCGCCGTAATGAGAATGGATGGGTCATGAAGGGACTACATCGGAGCGACAGCTTTAGTCAGCGCCATTCTGTCCTGATCTTTATCTCAATCCATGACGTCGAAATGGATAGAGACAAAGATCGTGATGAAGAGGAAAAACCGACGAAGATCGTGACAAAGTTTGAGACAAATATGGGGTTAGTTGGGCTCAATAATCCGGATCGCAGGTATAAGTCTTCCCGTCCACCGTGTACTCCGTGCGGCCTTTGTATTGAGGAGGCGGGATCAGGCCGGTGGTGTCGACGGCTTCGACGTGGCCGTCGACAAAGGCGAAATTGTCGGTGCCTAGATGGATCGAATCCCACCACCAGCCTCCGAAGGAATCATAGGGGTGATCGTGCCACCAGACCCCGGACCAATCGCCGGTGTTATCGAGCCACATGTAGCACTTCGTCGGGCTCTTGACCATCCCGATCGACATGGATTCGCGCCCATCATCCCACGCCTGATTAGGGGTGACGTGCGAGATCAGTCCGAACAACCGCCCGGAGTAATTGTACGAGTTGCGCGGGTCTCCGAATCGAGCACGGCCCGGTCCGGTGTAGGCCCACCAGCCGGGATCCGAGTGGTTGCGATCCGAGGGGCAAATAAAGACTTTCGTGCTGTCGTTCAGGTAGGGGAGAATCTGGCGTCCCGGAGCGTTCCATACATCGTTCTTGTAATCGTAGCGCGGGTATCGGTCGTCGTGATCGCCGGCGAACGAGGTGCCGGCGGTCGCGAGCTGCCTCAGGTTGCTCATGCAGTAGGCCGCCCTGGCCCGCTCCTGCGCTGCCCGCAGGCCGGGCGCCAGCAGCGCGGCCAAAATCGCGATGATTGCGATAACGACCAGCAGTTCGATCAGCGTAAATCCTGATCGCCGATTCGCGTGGAGGCGGCTCGCTCGCTTGCATTGTCTCACTCAGATCAGTATAAAGCCTTGGGGTTTAACAGGCAACGATACTATGTCGAACGGAATTCACCAGTCACGCCAGCGCCGCATTCTCCTGCCCGTTCTCGGCGTGGTAATTCTGATCTGCCTGGTGAGCCTGTTTCGCGGCTGCGGCGGCCGGGAAACGACCGGCCTGCCCGACACGCTCGCCGCGAAAGCCGGCTCCGTCCTCGCGCAAGAGACGGCTTCCCTGCTGGGCGAAACGGGCCACGTGGTAATTCTCCTGGATGACGGGCCCCGGGGAAAGACCGAAGCCTGCCGTGACCAGGTAGCGTCCTTCCTTAATCGGCTTTCCGGGTACAAGCAAATCCGGGTTGTATCCAAAGTCAACGTGCCCCCGCAGGCCGACCCGGGGCCCCGGCAACTTCCGGGGGACACCTACCTCGACATGCTGACGAAGCATGCCGATGCGGCAGCCATCGTGTCGTTCGTTGGCGAACCACGATTCGAAGCAGCCGACGCTCCGTCTCTACCTGAAGAGCGCCCCCGGTTCATATGCGTCTCCATGGCCGATGTTCTGGTTCGTCCGTTGATCCAGGCAGGCTACGTCGACCTGGCGCTGGCCGCCCGCTTAAAACCTGACTTCGGAGCGACCGACGATTCCGAATCCGAGCGCGATTTCGTGCTGCGGTTCTACGAGATTCTCCAACGCTGAGTTGTCTCTCACGGGAATCGCGTAATATGAAATGGGCTGATGTCGGTTACGGTTTCCCGGCCGGGATCTCGTCTGTCGATGAGCAAGGTCTTCGCCCCCTCGCCGACCAGGTGGTAGGCTGTGGAGAGGCCTACGATTCCACTGCCGATCACGATTGCGTCGTAGTTCATTCCTTCATGGGGCAGCTTTGCCCAGCAGGGCTTGTAGTCGGCCGGAGACCCGAACTTCAAGCTTGATTTTTCCACCGCTTCCCTGAGAGATGATGGTGATTGGAGAGAGAATGAAACCATTCAGCGAGAAACTGCACGGCGTGTTCGTTCCCATGATTACGCCCATGGATGACAACCAGAATCTGGATGAAGCGGGCGCGCGGAAGTTCACCAAGTGGCTGGTCGAGCAAAGCGTGCAGGGCGTCTATCCCTGCTCCGGCTGCGGGGAGGTTTGGAAGCTTTCTTCGGCCGAAAGGAAAACGCTCATGGATATCGTCATCGGGGAAGCCGGAGGAAAGACGCTGGTGCTCCCCGGGACGGGGGCGGGATCCACTCGGGAGGTGATCCAGCTCAATGAATACGCCCGGGAAACGGGCGCGGACGCAGTCGTCGTTTGGCCTCCCTTCCATATGGGAACATGCTATACGGAAGATGCGATCTTCGATCACTTTCAGACGATCGCCCAGGCGGTCGATATCCCTCTCGTTGTCTATGATTCGCCCGAGATCACCGGATATCCTCTCTCGGTGGAATTGACCCAACGATTGGCGGACGTAGAACGGATCGTTGGCGTCAAGGAGAGCACCGGGGACATGCACAAGTTCGCCCGGACCATGTCGTTGGTGGGCGACAGGATTGCCATGCTGCAGGGATGGGACAGCCTGCTTCTCGGGTCGCTGATCCTGGGCGCCCCCGGCGCGGTGCTTTCCAGCGCAAATGTCTGCCCCCGCCACCTCGTGAGCCTCATCGAGGATTTCCAGGGCGGCAACCACGCGGCCGCCCGGCGGAAACACGAACAGCTGCTCGCGTTCGTAGGGTCCGGTCCGTGGCAGCTCGACCAGTTTCAATCGATGAAGGAAATCCTGGGGATCCTGGGCCTGCCGGGAGGGCGGATCCGGAAACCTTGTTTCTCCCCCCCGTTCTCGACGCGGCAGAAGGATGAACTAGCAGCGGCGGCGAAGACGATGGGACTGCTGTGAAGATGGAAAATGCAAAAATTCGCGAGTTGGCGGAATTCTACCGGAAGCATCTTCTCGAAGACGTTATGCCGTTTTGGGAGGCGCGGACGAGAGACGAAACGGCCGGCGGCTACCTGACCTGTTTTGACCGTGCCGGCAATGTCACCGATCCCGGCAAGTATATCTGGTTTCAGGCACGCCAGGCCTACATGTTCGCCGCGCTCTACAACCAGGTCGAGCCCCGTCCCCTCTGGCTCGACCTGGCGCGCTGCGGCCGGGATTACCTCGTGAAAAATGCCTATGCCGGAGACGGACGCTGGAATTACCGCCTGGACCGGGAAGGCAACGTCCTGGAAGGCACGATCTCCATATTCACCGACGGCTATGCGCTGGCGGCGCTCAGCGAGTTCGCCGCCGCGAGCAACTCCGTCGAGGACCGGCCGTTAATTCAGGACACGTACGACGCACTCGAGCGCAGCGCGCGGGACCCCGAGTTCAAGGACCTGTTCCACGACACCTGGGATCCGCGGTTTAAACGCCATGGGGTCTACTTCATCGCGCTGGATTCGGCCCAGGTGGCCCGCCAGGTACTGGGAGACGAGGTGACTCGCCCGCTGATCGACCTTTGTCTGCACGAAATCCTCTACGTCTTCGCCAATGACGAGACACAAACTCACTACGACAACATTGGCCGCGACGGCAGCGTATTGGATATCGAGGAATGCCGGGTGCTGAACCCCGGCCACACCCTGGAGTCAATGTGGTTCTGCATCGAAGAAGGTCTTCACCGCGGCCACCGCGAAACAGTCGACCGTGCGTTAACCATTACCGACTGGGCCTACGAGCGCGGATATGATCGGGAACACGGCGGAATCGTCTCGTTCCTGGATGCGAGCGGGAAGGAGCCGAAACAGATGGATTGGCATAAAGAAACGAATATGATGTGGCATGACAAGGCCTGGTGGGTGCATTCTGAAGCGTTGCACACGCTGGCCCTGGCCGTGGTCCACCGCGGGCACGAGTCGGACCTGGATCGCTTCCTCGACCTGCACAATTGGTGCCAGAAGCATTTCTACGATCCCGAGTACGGCGAGTGGTACGCCGAGCTGCACCGCGACGGCACGCCCAAACTCACCGACAAAGGAACGATATGGAAAGCCGCCTACCACCTGCCGCGGGCGCTGATGAAGATTGCGGGCGCCTTTTCTTTGTTCGGATCTTCGTCCTGATTATCGTCGCGCCAAGAATCCCAGTTTTAGCTGGAGGGAACTGACGCAAAAATCTTTCTCGAACACCCTACTCGAATCAGCCTACATCGAGTAGGATTCGCGAATAAGATAACCGCGAAGGAACTGGAGTGATCTGACGCAAGAATCCTACTCGAACATCTTACTCGAATGAGCCTACTTCGAGTAGGATTCGCGAGTACGATGACTGCGAGGGGAGCGGAAGGATCTGACGCAAAAATCTTACTCGAAAATCTTACTCGAATGAGCTGTTCGCATCAGAAAAGAAGTGCGTCAATCCGCTGCGGTCTGCCGGACAGCCAACATATGAACTCCATTACTCCCGAGCCCATCGTTAACCCTGTTCACGACGTGGGGACTCGCTGGACGGTGCGAGGAAATCGGTCAATCGTCCCGCGTCTTCGTGCACCGTCTTCGTCTCGCGCATCGGCCGGGGAATCGGTACACGAAGACGGGGCACGATTTTAGGTGAAATGCCTTACGACGGATCCCCCTGATCCAGCTGCTTGCCTTGCATGAGACCGATCGTCTCCTCGGTGGAACAGACAAGGGCGAACTGCCGTGAAATCCAGTTCTCGGCCTCGGCCTGCAGCGAAGGGGCGAAACAAGCAGTGGCATCGGCGGGCATGATCAGGTCGAATCCCAGGTTGGAGCCGACGCAAGCGGAGGAGAAAACACAGCCATTGGTGTTGCAGCCGACCAGCACTGCGGTCTCGATCTCGGCGTTCTGCAAGATGCGCGGGAGCATCGAACTGGCAAAAGCTGAAGATGTTCGCTTGGGCACGACAAGTTCATGCTCCCGAGGGGCTATTTCCCGGCACACATCCATGCCCTCGTTCCATTTACGCCAGACCTGCCCGCCCACCTCTTCTTCCCACCTGCGGATCGCCCGGCGCCAGTACCGATCCACGTCGGACAGGTCGTCGGTCTCCGACCACGTAACCACGTAGGCAATTAGTGATTCCATCTCCCGAAAACACTCCAGCAAACGGGAGATGTTCGGAATCACCAGGTCCCGCACGCGGCCCGAGAAGTAATCCAGGCTGACCGGCAGTTTCTTGCTGTAGGCGTTCATGTAGCCTACGTTCTGATCCACGAAAGCCGGCTGCACGTCGATGATGACAAGCGCGGTCTTCTTCGGGTCCACCCTGTAATCCGTGATATACGACCATGGGCCGTAGATCTCTTCCCAGACCGCCCGGAAATCAACCTGTCTCAACGTGTTCGCGTCGATTTTCTCCGTCATCACTGCTCCTGCCCTTCTATTGTACACGCGTAAGCGTACTGCTCCGTGACCTCCATGATCTTGTCATGGATTATTGCCCGGAGCGAATTCTGAATGCGTCGTTCTCGAACGGCCTCATACTGCCGGGGAAGATACTGGCTGAGCAAACCCGCGGGAAGGGGCCCGGACGAAAGATTCATAAGCAGGCGCGACAGCGCCTCCTGCAATGGCGGATGAGGCCAGTAATACCGGGATCGGTCACTGAAGCCAAATCTGCGCGCGTAGGCAATCTCTGCTTCGGTTCCGTGGTAGTGCTTCTTCCAGTGCTCAGGATTCGCGATCATCACTGCATCCAGGACAGACGGAAGATTCGACAGCGTAATGTCCAGCCTCTGTGACAGCCACTCGCTCTCGATCTGCGAGAGGGCGAAGACGGCCTCTCGGAAGGCATACGTAAGCCAGGGGCCGACCTTCAGAATCGCGAAGTGATCCTCCACCATCTCTTTCAGGGCGTGCCGGGTCTGATAATCCGTGGAATGTGCTTCGTACACAAGGTTCTCATAGTTCTCCACGTGCCCCTTCAACTCGCAAGCCCGGGCCCGGTCATACTCAACGACCGAATCATTGCCGAACTCTACGCCCGGTTGGACAACAACAGCCACGACCCGATCCCAGGCGGATTCCAGTCCCTTTTTTGAGAACGCGCGCTTTGTTATCTCGATCGTGCGCTCGACATCCGCGACCTTCGTAGGTTGGATAGCATGGAGTTCCTCCTGTGCGCCTCCAGGAATCGGAACTTCGGTTCCTATCACGTAAACCGGCGGTTGTGCCTTCCCGCCGGCTTCGGCAAGGGCCACCTCGGCGACTTCGCAAAGAACTGCTGAGCGTTCCGCAATTTTCTCGTCCGGTAAAGGTGTCTGCTCGTCGCCCGGATCGTCCGCGCAGCGCATGCTGGCGTCCAGATGAATCTTGGTAAACCCGGCGAGCACAAACGCTTTCACAAGGTCTCTTGACTTGTCCATTGCACTCGCGGCGCTCTCGCTCCGCCAGGCATTCGGCCCTACATGATCGCCGCCGAGCACCACCCGTTCGAAAGGAAACTTCATGTCACGGGCAATGTCTTTTACATACCCGGTGAACGTCTCGGGGGTCATATTCGTGTAGCCGCCGAATTGGTTGACTTGGTTTGAAGTCGCCTCGATCAGCACATGGCGTCCGTCCTTCGCCGCCTGGCAAATGGCAGCCTCGAGCACATATCGATTTGCGGAGCAAATCGAACAGACACCTTCCGCTTTCCCCGCCTTCTGGGCGGCGACGATTTCCTTCAAGTAGTCCGATTCCTTTTGCGGGCCGACGGGCATTTCCGCTTTCCCCATTTACGCTTCGTGGATCACAACGCCCTGAACGACTCGATGAATGGTGCCGCTTACGCTTGGGGCGTCCGGTTTCAGTCCCAGGTCCAATGACTTCATTGTCGCCAGAATCTGCCCCACGACCACATCCGTCATCACGCGATAGTCGTCGTCAATGGGCTCGGAATTCGGATACAGCTCCACGACGTCCGTTGCAACGTCCCGAATCTGCTGAGTCGCCCGATCACAGATGACCAGGGTCCCGCATCCCTGTCCTTTCGCTTTGAGCTCACGCAACAGATCCAATTCGTACTTCCGGACTAGAGGATCCGTGGCCAGCGCCGCCACCACAACACACTCGCCGTTGACAAATACCTGCGGGCCATGACGCAGGCCAAGGAAAGAGTCGAACCGGCACGCCACTTTTCCCTCCGTCATCTCCTGCATTTTCAAGTGACACTCCTGCATGGCTCCGTAGAGCGAGTTAGAGCCCAGGAAACAGGCCCGCTTAAACGGCCGCTCGGCATAGTCGGAAATCATGTCGCCATAGGATGAGATGACTCGATTCGCCCCCTCTCCCAACCGCGCCGACAGAGAGGCAAACCCGTCCAAATCGTCCATGAACGACAACCCGATCCCGGCAAGGGCCATGGTCGAAAACGAACTCGTCATCGCCAGAGAACGGTCGTTCGTTTCTTCGGGGAGGAGAATGCAGTGAGCCGAACCATCCTGGCTCGCGGCCTTCGCCAGCTCGCCATCCTTGTTGCAGGTAATCACTAGATGCCCGGCCTGTGGCGCGACGCGCTTGACGCGTTCATAAGTTGCTATCGATTCGGGGGAGTTTCCGGACCTGGCAAAGGAAAGGACCACATAATCATGACCGGGCACCAGGGTGGAGGAAGCATGGGTAACGAGATGCGTCGTCGGAACGGAGATCACCTCACGGCGCAAACGTTTTCTGAGTACGTTCACAATGGAATTGCCGATGAACTCCGACGTCCCCGCACCGGTTAAGATCAGTGACGCCGCCGATTTCCCGGTCAGACCGGTTCGATCCATGAAGTCGTTGATCGCCTCTCGGTCAGCACGAAGAACATCCACCGCCTTCGCCCAGGTGCGGGGCTGTTGCGCTATTTCCGATGCTATATACGTAACCCCTTTCGCCTGTTTCTCTTCCGGGGCCAACGCCATCAACCGCGAGAATGAGTTCACCGACTCTCCTCCATGAGGTTCACGATTTCCTGATAGGTGGACCCGGCGTTCGTCCCGCCTACAAAGGCGCAACTCCGCGAAGCGACGGCATTTCCGAATTCACATGCTTTCACCCGGTTCATTTTCTTTTCCAAAACGGCGAACAGGAATCCCGCATCAAAATTATCTCCTGCTCCGGTGGTATCGACAACGTCCACATCAATGGGGGGTCTCGATACGATCCTGTCACCATCAAGCACCAGGGCGCCATCTTTCCCCGTCTTCACGACCGGACACGCCGTACGCTCGCTGAGGGACCGACAGGCTTCCGCCGCGGATGCAGCCCCCGTGATGGACCTTGCTTCATCCTCGTTCAAAAACAAGTAGGAAGCCAAGGGTAGCCAGTCTGCCATGAATTCCCATGTCTCCGTGGGATCCCACTGCGGATCGAGGGACGTAGACACGCCAAGATCTCGGGCTATTTCCAGCACGCGCGTAATCCGGGGTCGAAACCGGGTCTGCAGGTACGGTCCGGCAAAGTGGACATGGTCCACATCGGCGAGGGCGGCTCGATCCAATCCCGATCCGTCAAAGGCCTCGATCGTCCCTGGATAGGTCACCTGGGTCCGGATTCGATTTTGAATCAAGTTGACGGTGACCCCTGTTCCGACCTCCGCGCTTCGCTGAACAAGAGAGATGTCTATACCGGCCTCCCGCAGGCCCCTCACCATAAAGTCACCGTGGTCATCCTCACCGGCCAGTCCGCAAACGGCGGTCTTCCCGCCGAGTGCAGCGTAGGCACAGGCTGCGATGACCGCTGAACTCCCCATGACGACATCGAAGGAGTCGCACGTAATTTCCTTGTCGGCCATGGGAAAGGACGCCAATCCGCCCATCATGACGTCAACGTTGATATCACCGACGTAGAGTACTTTGCACATAACCCACCTACCGACACGCACCCGGCTTGCCTTTCATAAGGACCCGAGCAAGCTCGAGCCCGCCGCGGCGCCCTTGTACACCCGGAACCCCTCGGCGAAGCGCGCGCCGCACTCATACCCATTGAGGAGGCAAGACGCAAATTTCTGCTCCGTGTGCCAGGACAGTTCAACCTCACGATCCTCCTGCCGGTGATCGACGACCGAGAAGTGCCGGACCGCGGACGGGATGTGCCTGGCGTAGATCCGATCGAACAGCGCACACCGCTCCAGCAGGTCGTACAGCACATCAGTGACATCGGTGAAGATATCGGGCGCGAAGTTCCGGGCCTGGCAGTCCACACGGTAGCGGTAGATCTCGGCGGGCACGTGAAACACACTGGGCGGGTGAGGCAAAAAACAGGCGCCGTGTATGGCGGCGATACGCGATGCTTCGCCCAGCGCGACGTGGTCTTGATTGTTGTCGTCTTCCCAATGGCAGAACAGGATGTCCGGCTTCAGTTCATCCAGTACGCCGGCCAGTTCATCCACCAGCGCGGGGTTGTTCTGCAAACGCAGGTAGTCATGACCAAGAAGAATGAGGCCAATCCCGGCATCGTCCGCAAGTTGCTGTACCGGCGGCTTGATCTCGGCTTCACGCCCGGCAACCACTGGCCAGGCGCCATACTGCGATACGGCCTGCACCATGGTTACCCTGTGCCCGGCCCGGACTGCTTTCAACGCCACGCCACCCATGCCCAACCAGCAGTCGTCCATATGTGCCCCGACCGCCACGATGGAAAGTTTTCTGCTCATGCTGAGTTCATGGTAAGTTTCGATGACGACAGGCAATTCATTTCATGACACGATCACAGCATGCATCGTACGCGCGCAGCGAGTCCGATTTCAATGACAAACAGATCAACACGCGCCGGCGCCGCAGCGTGCTTGCTTCTTACCACAGGCGTGGCGGTTTTCGCCGCCGATCACACTCCGGTAACGACACCGGACCGGCCGATGGAGGCGTACATAGAGGTGCCGGCTGGAACCCATCGCGGGTAGCATCCCGCCTCCGTACGAGCGGCCCGAAGATTGTAAGTTCAGGTCGCGGTGCCATCGTGAAATCGGCGACATCTGCAAGAAAGAACCACCGTGGTTCGAAGTGGCGGACGGTCACCAGGTGAAATGCTGGCTCTATCAATATAGAGATTCGGAGGTTAACGGTTGACTTTATGTCTTACCATTTTCAAAGTTTTCAGCAGTGAACGCCAAAAAAATCAAAGAGCGATTCGACGAGGACGGATACTTTGTATGGGAAGAACTGTATTCGCCGGCCGAGGTCGCGCGGAAACGCGCGTACATAGAGCAGATCGTGACAAACAGGGACCGGTGGCCGAGCCGAATGTTCATCTACGGCGCCGCGGGGACCGATTCCGACGATGATGCCGTCCCCACCGCGATTCACACCGGTCATCTGCACGATTGGACGTTCATCGATTGGGCGCGGGACGAGCGAATCCTTCGGGTGGTTCGACCGCTACTGGGCGATGATGTTGCGGTGTACAACACGAGCGTGTTTATGAAGCCGCCGCGGTCGCCCGTCGTGATTCCATGGCATCAGGACCAAGCGTACTACGCGGTGACGACCGAGTTTCTCGTCGCGTGTTGGGTGGCGTTGACGGACGTTACGATGGACAATGGGGCATTGAAATATCTGAGGGGTGGTCACCGTTGCGGGGTCCTGCCCACCGGCCCGCCGCGCGACGCGAACGCGGCGACGACGTTCGACCGTGAAGTGGTGGATATCGATCCGAGCCAGATCGTGGACGTCCCGGTGCGGGCCGGGTCGGCGATCTTTCACCATTCGCTCGTGCCGCACTACAGCGGCCCGAACAGGACGGATTCACCGCGATGGGCGATGGCCTTGGATTACATGCGGGCCGACTATCTGTTCACCGGCCCGGGCGAAGCGCGGCGGTGCTACCCGATCGTCAGCGGATGATGGGAACTTGCTTTCAGGTTTCAGGATGTAACGCCCTGCTCGCCAGCACTTTCTGACCCTGAAATCTTGTTTGAGAGAACCGAGGATGTCGGTTGACGATTACGGCATACGATTCGGATCTTCTCCTCGTTATCCGTAATCGTCGCGCGTAATCGTCAACGGGTCTCTCATTTCTTCGAAAACTGTGACACCGTGTCACAGGCTAGACTGAAGTCTCAAAATGAACGCGAATAAACATCCAGACCCACTCCGACTCGCCGTCATCGGATGCGGCACGGTTGCCGCGTACGGGCACGTGCCGGTAATGGTGGCGTCGGAAGACGTTCGTGTGGCGGCGTTCGTGGATCGCGATCATTCCAGGGCCCTTGAATTCTCGCAGCGCTTCGGTGGCGGCGAGGCTTTTGAAGACTACCGGGAGGCATTGAAACGCGACGACATCGATGCGGTAGCCATTCTCACTCCCCCCCGCCAACACTGCCGTATCGCCTTGGACGCGATGGATGCGGGAAAGCATGTGTTTACCGAAAAACCCATTAGCCACGACGGCGCATCTGCGGAAGCGATGGTCGCCGCGGCAAAACGCACGGGCCGGAAGCTTTTCGTCGGGTTTTTGCTGCGGCACACCCGCTGCTTCCAGAAGATGGGCGAAGTGATTCATGCAGACATGATCGGCCACCCCATCGTGTTCCGCATGATCAGCTTCGAGCGGTATGAACGGGAACAGCCGTTCTACTGGGAACGAGCTTTGCAATCGTTCATCTGTGAGACGTCGCCGGGAATCGACTGCGGCTCGCACTACGTCGATCTGATGCGCTGGTATTCCGGTGCCGAGGCGATCCGGGTGCAGGGAGTGGGTGCACGAACGCATCCGGACGTTCCGGAGGGGTGCTTCGACTGGGAAGCGTACCAGATCGAGTTTGACGATGGCTCCCGTGGGTTTTACGAAGCCGGCTGGGGCTTCAGTTTTCCGGCGGAGCGACTTATCAAGGAGGCCATCGGCCCGGAGGGATATGTCGGCGTCCGGTCGGCCCCTGTAACGGAGGGCGGTGAGGAGGAGGCGGAAACCGTGTTTCGCCCGGTCGGCGGCGAGGAGGAGGTGCTGGAGCGCTCGCCGTGGAAAGGGTTCGAGGAGGAATGGGATCATTTTGTCCGGATGGTGCGGGAGGATTTGGATCCGTACCCGGCGCTGCACGACGCGGTGGCTTCGATTCGAATTGTGGAGGCAGGAAACCGCTCCGCACGGAGTGGCGGGGTGATTACGTTATGAACGCGAAATTTAATTTTCCAGACCTTTGATATTGAACATTCGATATTCTACATTTGGATCCGGATCTGTATCGAGCATGAAAGGGGCATCGTGAAAAGTCAGTGTATATTCGGTTTGTCGTTCATTCTTGCCGGCAGTCCAGCATTCGCCGAAAATTCCACCAACCTGGTTCTCCACCGACCCTACGCCTACTGGCCGATGC
>CAUZEO010000095.1:0-14954 GCA_963578625.1 Kiritimatiellia bacterium
CCGCCGGATCACCCCCTGTTTGCGATGGGCAACGTGTTGGTCACCCCCCACATCGCCAGCGACGCCACGGAAGCATTCCGGGCCGTCTTCGAAGGCGCGGTGGATGACATGCTGCGACTCTTCCAGGGAGAATGTCCGACCCACGTGGTGAACCCCGATGTGCTCAATCACGAGCGCTGCCGCCATCTGACGTGTTGAATCACTCAATATTAGAATTAGCCAAAAAGAGGCTCAAAAGAACAAAAAATACGAATTTTGAACAGAAGGAAACGAATAGAAAGACCTTGTTGTACATTCGTTTGGTTGCGGCTTAGCTGCGGTGGGTATTTCGTGGTTCAAGCATCCTGATTCGCATGGAGGCGGCATGAATTCGGACATTCGACATCTTATACTCGACCTGCGGCAGATGAAAACGTTCTGCGAGAAGCCGTTGATCATCGATCGTGGAGAAGGCGTCCATGTCTACGATGTCGACGGCAAACGCTATGTCGATGGAATCGGCGGGATTTTTGTGGTCAGTATCGGGCATGGCAACCGGCATGTGATCGATGCCGTGCGCAAGCAGCATGAACGCATCGCCTTTGTGGCGCCGCTGCACGGCGTATCCGAGACCTCTGTGCGCTATGCGAAGAAGCTGACGGAAATTACGCCCGACGGCATGAACACCATCAAATTGATGTGCGGCGGCTCGGAAGCCACCGAATCGGCCATCAAGTTCTCACGCCAGTATCACCGGCAAACCGGAAATCACTACAAGTACAAAATCATCAGCAACTACACCGGGTACCACGGCGCGACCATGGGGGCCATGTCGGCGTCCGGGCTGGGCGGATCCCGCAAGTCGAAATTCGGCCCTTTCCTGGAGGGGTTCATTCATCTACCGCCGCCGAGATCAGAGACCCAGGCCGGTGGCCAGACCTGGGACGATCTCCGCACCGCTTCGCTTCTGGGGGAGGTGATCCGGTTGGAAGGGCCGGAATCGATCGCGGCCTACATCCTGGAGCCGATCAGCAACACCGGCGGCATCCTGTCACCAAGCCGGGAGTTTTTCGTCCAGGTAAGGGATATCTGCGACCGGAACAACGTGCACCTGATCTACGACGAAATCATTACCGGCATGGGCCGCACCGGCGAATGGTTTGCCGCCCAGACCTTCGGGGTGTCTCCCGACATCCTCTGCACCGGCAAAGGACTCTCCGGCGGCTACGCTCCCCTCTCCGCCATGGTCGTGCGCGACAATCTCCACCTGGAAGGATTCTGGGGTGAACCGGAAGAGGAGATTCACTTCGCGCATGGACATACCTACGGCGCCAATCCGGTCTCCTCCGCGGCCGGGCTGGCGGTCATTGAGGTGGTGGAACAGGAGCAGCTCATTGCCCGCGGACGAGAGACCGGGGAGCACATCCGCCGTCGTCTGGGGGCCGAAGTGGCGGAGTTGGGAATCCTGGGCGAAATTCGCGGACGCGGCGCGTTGACCGGCGTGGCATTCGTCGATGACATGGATTCCATGATACGATTTCCCGATGAAAGGCAGTTCGGCAAGAAGGTTGAAGCCCGCCTGCTTGAGGAAGGTCTAATCCTCCGTTGCGACCCCCACTGGATCGCCTTCGCGCCGCCGCTGTGCATGACCACGACGGAAGCGGATGAGATGGTGGATGTGTTTGTGGAGTGTGTGAAGGCGGAACTGGAGGCGGAGGCAGGAAAAAGATAGCGATTGGGGATTGGAGATTAGGATTAGGATTCGAACATTGAAGTAAGAGATGGAAATTGCCCGCATTGGGGTTCAGGAATTTCGAATATCGAATGCTCAATGTCGAATTCCGAAGGCGAAGACTCACTTCCTATCGATATTCGAATTTGAAGATCTGGAGTACAACAGAAAGCAGAAGAAATACGGAACCACAAAATCCGGGGGTCGGCCTTGCTATCCGTGGGCATTCACTGCGGAACCTCGGTAATTCGAAAGCCATGAGCCATATCCGTCGCAGCAGTTCGGGCAAAATCTTTGCATCGTTGGGGCGAAGTCCGCAACCCCTGAACGCGGAGTGAACTCCACGCTACGTGTTTTGCTGCTCTGTCGGGTTGGTTACGGAGAGGCATGGAGTGACCAAAATTTCTCTCCGTTTTCTTCGTTCCCTTCTGTTAAAAATCCGTTGGTTTGCGGCTTTACGGCTTTACGGCTTTGAGTATTTCGTGGTTCAAAAATCTGACTACGATATCAGACCTTCATCGAAACACCATTTCAGCGCTTGCTCGAGGCCTTGCTCGGTTGAGTATTGTGGCGCGTACCCCAGTTCGCGCTCCGCTTTGCCTACATCGAAGCACATGTGCTCGACGAGAAAACGCATGCCGCCGACATCCACATCGCCGGTTCTCCGTTCCGCGATCGCGTCGATGGGCAATACTTCCACTTCCGATTTGCTGTCGAGGATCTCTTTGGCTGCCTGGAAGTAAGTGGCCAGGGTCACGGCGCGCCTGCAGGAGATAATGTAGATTTCACCGTTGATTTCCGGACCTTTTGACGCGCCGAGCACGAATGCGGTGGCGAGGTCGTCGTTGCAGCCGGATTGCAGGAGAACCTGGTCGGTTTCGGGAATTTCCACCGTCTTTCCCTCCCGCATAAGCTCCCAGTACTTGATGTTCCGGCCGCCCCACAACTCGAGGGGAATCCGGTGCCGGCCGATGATATTGGTAGGGCGAAAAATCGTTACCGGAAATCCGTGCTCCCTGCACAAGTCGAGGGCATAGCTGTCGCGCTGGCTCTGCCAGTAAAAATTGATTCCCGTTTCCTCCCTCCAGGGATTGGATTCGTCGGCCGGGCAGCAGAGGAGTGGAGCGTAGGTTCCCGTGGAACTGATGATAAAGTAGTGCTCAATGCGGCCGTTGAGATGCTCGAAGACAAGTTTGACATGATCTGTTTGCGGAACCGCATCCACCACTACGTCGAATTCACGGCCGGCCAGCAGGGAAGTGAATGTTTCGGGGTCTCCCTTGTCTCCCTGCAAGCGCTCCACGCCATCCAGGTCCACATGCGGGGCCTCATTCGTATTGCGACTGACGCCGGTTACGTTGTGCCCGGCATCGGCGCACCCTTTCGCGATCCTGCCGCCGCACTCTCCGGTGGTCCCGAGTACCAATACCCGTTTCGGTTGGAAAGGCACAATCGATTCTTAATCAGGAAAAGGGCCGGCAGACTACAGATCTTCCACCGTCATAAGAACGTACCGCATGGCCAGTACCTCTTCATCGGACATGCCCCTCTTCGGCTTCGCCTCCCAGTCACCGCCCTGGCGAACAAAGATGCCGCCTTCGATCATGCCGTCTTCAATGAACAGCTTCCCCTCGTAGTCCGAAACCGACTCCAGCACATAGAGCGGAGCCCTGTCGCTCTCGACATCCATGGCGAGCGGGGGAACTCCAACGCACGAGATCACGGCAGTGGCGTCCTGCCGTTCTTCGAGGAGTTCGAAAAACCTTTGGTGGGAAATGGGGGGGCCGGCCGCCACCATGCTCATACTCTCGATGCCTTCCGGTTGGATGATGAATTCCTCCAGGACCATCGCGGTGTTTTTGAAGGCGTCGCGAAGACCCCCCAGTTGTGCATCCTGGGACGCGGAATACGTTTCGCCGGGCGCCGCCAGAGTTCCATCCATGATCACCACCACGGTTCCGCCATCGGGGTATACGGCGACAAGGCGCTGTCCCAGGAGCTTTCCCGCCACTTCGTGAAAGCCGGGGATGACGACCGGGCCGCCTGGCCCGAAGCTTCGGATTATCTGGGGAATCAGGACGATTGCCAACAGGCCCACGAGAACGTAGATCCCGATAGTGGCCTGTTTCGGAGCGTGACTGCGACAGGCCATGAGCCCAATCAGCGCACCCAGGATAAGAATCAGCAGTATTGTCATGAAACCCCTCTCAAATTGATCACACTCGCATCCTCAGCGATAGTAGGTTGCCGGGAAGGAATCGGTCAACAGGAAACAGTGCCGGCGGGATCTCCAAAAAGCGGTGTTCTGAGCCTGCGGCGGCTCCCGGCAACTACATCGTTGGGACGGAACGGGGTTGGATTTACTATAGAGTCTGTTACTTTCCAATAAAGATAGGACCCGCACAATGACCGGCCAATCCCAATCCAACGACGCCTCCGCACTGACCGCCTCCCAGCGGTATCATCTCGAGGTCTACGGTTATGTCGTGTTGGAGCACACGCTGGACAACGATCTGACCACGCGGCTTCGAGACGCCTTGCTTGGACTGAAGCAGGAATTCCTCGCGCAACCCGATCTGGATTCGGCGTGCGTGCGCCGGTGCAGGCTGCACAAGGGCGGCCACCCGCACCATTTGCATTTCAGCCACATCCTGGAAAGTGCCCCGGCATTCCTGGAGTATCTCAGTCACCCCGGCATCGTTCCTCTTGCGGAGGAACTCGTAGGAGGATCTGTTCGGCTGGAGGAGTCCGAAGCGATCGTCAATTCACGGGATCCCGCCGAGCCTCCGCAGGATCCACCGTTCTACGGCTTCCATCGGGGAACAGAACATGGCGTGGGAACCTACGAGGAGAACGGGTTGCTCCACAGCAACTTCGTCAAGGTCTTGACGAATCTCACCGACCTCGGTCCCGATGACGGCGGAACGACGGTCATCGCGGGCAGTCACAAGTTGAAGCTGCCCGCAGAAGAAATGATTGCGGCCGCCTATGAAAACCCCGCGCTCATTCACCAGGTCGAGGCGCCGGCGGGATCGTCGCTGCTTTTCGCCGAGTCTCTCATTCATGCTTCGGGCATCCTCCGCAGCGACCGGGAACGCTGCATCATCATCGGCGGCTACACCCCGCCCATGTTCAAGGTCTGGCCTGGACAGGAACCGAGCGACGAGTTCGTGGCTTCGCTGCCCGAGGAGGTGCGCCCCCTGATCAGCGGCAGCGAGTCATGGAACTGGCGGCGGAAATGCCGGTCGGATTTGAAAGGGTGATTTCGGGATTGGGGCTCGATTGGAGCAGGCGGGCTTGCCGATCAGTATGACCGAAGAAGACCATTGCGCTCAGAATGCTATGGCGGAGCGTATAAATGGGATCCTCAAGCAGGAATACTTTCTGAATCACGAGTTCAGGACGGTGACGCAGGCCCGCAGGGCTGTCGATGCGGCCGTGCATTTGTACAATACGCGCAGACCGCATCGATCCCTTAAGCTTCGCACTCCCGAGCAGGCACATGGGGTGGCCGCGTGAGGGAAACCCCCGAGGGCATCGTATAGGTCGAGCCTAACAAATCGATGGTGCGCGATCCTGGAGCGTCGTATCTGAGCCGGCAATCACCCGGAAGCGTCAAATCGCTGATTTTTGAAAAATGTCGAATATCAAATTTTTAATGTCCAATTTCGAAGGTGGGATTGGACATTCGACATTGAGAATTCAATATTCGTGTCTCGTTGATTTGTGCTATGTTTTGACCACCATGAGAAACTGTCCGTCCAATCAGTCAGATCCACGCAACCTGCTGCTGCCGGCGGCGAGTCTTCTCCTTTTCCTGCTCGGCGCCTCCCCCACCCTTGCTGCCTTCACGATCTTCCAGTCCGGTTTCGCCAACCGGGGGTCTTCCTGGGTTGATTACAACAACAATGGCTGGCTCGACCTCCATGACGGGACGACGCTATGGAGGAACAACAACGGCGCAAATTTCACCAGCGCCGGGGTGCTCGGCAGTGGCAATTCTTTCTGGGGCGATATCGATAATGACGGCTTCATCGACATCTACGGCGGCGTTGGTTACCTGATGCGTAACAACGGTGGCACCGGAATCTTCCTTGAGCGGCCTTTTCCCACCCTGCCCATGGGGGAAAGCCAGGCCGCAAGCTGGGCTGACCACGACGGGGATGCATTTATCGACCTCTATGTGGGGGGCAACCAGGGCTCGACGGACGCCTTCGTGTCGAACAACCAGGGGACAAGCTTTACGAAAGGAGTAGAGTTTGCGGGCCGGTATGCACGAGGAATCACCTCCTGTGATTTCGACAAGGACGGGGATATCGATGTGTACGTGTCGCATTACTGGCAGGCTCCAAACCTTCTTTGGGTCAATAACGGGACAGGGGTATTCCTTGAGCAGGGCGCAACGTATGGCGTGGCGGGAGATCCGAACGTGGGGTCCGGGTATGCTCATACCATTGGTTCAGCCTGGGGCGACCTGGACAACGATGGGCACATCGACCTGTTTGTAGGAAACTTCAATCATCACGACTCTCGTATTTCAGAAGATTCAAAATTCCTGCGTAACCTTGGGCCAGGTGGAAGTTACAGGTTTGAGGACAAGAGCTCGTCTGCCGGCCTCGCCTGGCAGGAATCCTTTGCCTCCCCGGCGTTGGGCGATTACGACAACGATGGGGATCTGGACCTGTTTTTAACCACGGTGTACAACCATAATCACCCGGTGCTTTATCGAAACAACGGTAACTGGACGTTTAGCGACGTCACCGCGGAGGAAGGACTTTCAGGACTCAGCGACACCTATCAGGCGGCGTGGGGGGATTTCGATAACGATGGAGATCTGGATCTGGTTACCTACGGTCGAATCTATCAAAACACCTCGAGCGGAAACCATTGGCTAAAGGTCAGCCTGGAAGGGAATGGCACAACCGTAAACCGCTCAGCCATTGGGGCCCAGGTTCGAGTCCAGGTCGGAACCCAGATCCTGACTCGCCAAGTAGAGTCGGGCACCGGTGAGGGGAACACGAGTGAAATGACTCTTCACTTTGGCCTCGGCAGTTGGACCACGCCGGTGAATGTGGAAATATTCTGGCCCGATGGAACCACCCAGAACATCTACAACGTGGATGTTGACCAACAGATCTCACAGGACTCCCCCTCCGGCCAACCGCCGCCTCCGGCAAGGCCGATCGGGGATCCCAGCCCCGCCAACAACTGGGACACGACCAGCGCGGTCAGCGTGCGGTGGGGGCGAGAGAAATCCAACCGCCCCTGGATCAGCGTGATCGATGGCAGCGGCATCGATTCGACCGGACAATATCACACGGACTGCCTGGAGGCCGATTGCGTAATGGACGCCAGCATGCCGGCGACCATGGGATTCGCAGGCAATGGAGTCACCCCGGCGCGCGGCGGCACCGTGGCCGGGTCCCAGTGGTTGGAGTTCGCCTTTGACGATATCTACCAAGTCACCGATATGCTGCTCTGGAACTACAATGAAGACGCCGGCGGCAGCGCCCCGAATCCGAATCCTAATGTGAATTGGACCATGCAGGGAATGAAGAAAGTCACCATCCAGTACACAACGGTCGGCAATGGCTCGGGATGGGGAAGCAACAATTCCGGCGACTGGACGACTCTCAGCGGCGGCTCCATGGTCCTGGCCCGCGCCACAGGGTCCAACCTGCAGACCGCCCAGACCATTCCCATAGACGACAGCGCCCGCTACGTCGTCATCACCTCAGCCAATGCGCCTGAAGCGAATTTCATGAACGACTTCAGTGTGAGCAGCACATCCACCGAGGCGGCACTCAGCGAAGTTCGGTTTATGGCGCTGGCTAATGTCGAAATCACCCGCACGGAAGTTCGTGGCGACACGTTTTTTCGATTCCAGAGCGAGGCGGGTAAAACGTACCGGCTCGAACGGGCCACCACGATGTCTCCACCGGATTGGACCGCGACCGGTTGCGTCGTAGATGGAGACGGGACGCAGATGGACGCATTCGACCCGGCGGGGTATTCGGCATCGAATTTCTATCGCATCATGGGAAAATGAGGGGATTGGGAATTTCCGGGTTCGGATTTTTTCAGCAACGCAGCGAAAGTCGCGGTCAACAACACTACGGAGTATGCGATACAGCATTTTCCCGTGGGCAACCATCCGTCCCTCGGCAAGTTACTCTACGGTGATGCGGTAGATCTGGACCGGTGCGGTCCCCGACATGTCGCTGAATTGCATGGTGCTCCCGCTTCCGACGATGTAAGCATCGGCATCGGTCCACTCGGGCGAAGTTGCACGGGGCGATTTCTGAAGCCGATACGTATTCCCCGCGGCGCTGGGGAACTCGATGATCGCGGCATCCGTGGCGTTGATAACGGAGTGAGAAATCGGCGAGGGCGCGGCATAGAACCGCACTTCACTCAGTCCGGCATCGTCGTTGCCGCACGAGGCCGACAGCTTTTCGCAAACCCAACTCAAGTCCATTGAATCGGTCGAGGTGGTAATCAGGACGTACTTGGCGAAGGTTCCGCCGAAATCGACCACGACATTCTGCGTGCGAGGCTGGCCCGGATCGTAGACATCAAAATCGCCGGAAAAAATTTCCGTCCAGTCGGCTGGATCCGTGCTGCCCCAGCCTCCGGGTCCATCTACGTTTGTGTATTCGATGCGAGCATTCCTGATTCCCATGGCACTCCATGCATAGCCGGTCGACTGCCCTTCCGCGTAGTTCCAGATCCACATCTCGGTCAGTTCATGGGCCTGTTCGAATGCAAATTCAATCCAGTGGCCAGCAGGCGACACGCCGAATCGGTCCGGGCCCGCCGGATCCAGGCTGAGCCACATGTCACCGGGGCTATTGTTGTGGGTGTCACCGGATGCGTCCACGCCGGCGCCGTTGATCGTGTCCATGGCCAGCCGGCTACCGCCGGAATGCTCGCTGCCGACGCGTGCGGTCACGGCGCTGGTGGTATCCCAACCGCTGCCCGTGTCCCCGACAAAACCCCGGGGAGCGCCAGAGACCGAAGAACCGATCAAGGCAGTAAACAGAGCTGTCCCTATGACTTTTCCCCGCATTTGGACTCTCATATATACCATACCCCGCTGTAGTTTTCAAACCCTGCTTCCACCGGCACGGGGCCGGCGGGGAGCTTCACGGTGCGGGACTGGCCCGTACTCGGAAGATCAGATGATCCCAGTTGGTCGAATCAAATATGTACATGTTGGTCGGTGTCGTGGCCGGTAATCCAGTGATTATCTGGATATAGAATTCTGCCCCGTTGGTTGAAAGATCGACCGTGTATGTACGGCCCAACTCGCTTGGCCAGGTGAGGATCATGTCGTTGGGATCCACCATTGAGGGCGCGATCGATACGATAAGATCCTGGGCTGGCACAAGGGGCGTCGGCGTGCCGAAAAAACGAATCTCACTCAGACCCACTTCGGGGAAAACGCCGTTGCTGTGGTTTTTCTCCACGCCATAATCAGTAGTGATGACAACCAGCCGGGCGGAGATGCCGCCCAGCGGCAGCGACAGGTCGCGTAAGCTGTCGCCGTTGCCGTTGGCGGACGCACTCGGGATCTGTCCGTCGTAGACCAGCGTCCAATCGCCCGCGGTGAAGCCTCCGGAAGTGGAGACCTCGATTTTCACTTCCTTCATCCCGAACGCGGTATTGTGCAGCTCGTTGTAGTTCCAGATCCAGATCTCATCCAGATCGTAGGTATCGTCCAGCGTATATTCCACCCAATGGCTGCCCACCGCGGTGCCGACGCGCGTCACCGGTCCGGGGTTATTTCCGCTGAGCGACATGGTGCTGTTTACATTCAAGTGGGTATGCAACAAGCCGGTCGCCGCGTCCATGCCACTGCCGTCGATCGACTGGACCCAGGACCGCATACCGTGGGCACTCGAAGCGCGAACCGATATGCCGCCGGCGCTGCTCCACCCGTTGCCGAAATTCGGGCCGCCGATCGGGTCCAGGTTTTCGGTGATCACATCGAAGGACGGCTGTTTCCAATCCGTGACGTCCGGACCCAACACTTCGCCGTCCACGACAAATTCAATAAACACATGCTGATCGGCAAACTGCGTGAGATCCACATCGAACGGGAAAAGGGAGAAGGGAGGCCCGGAACCAGCGCCCAGCCGCAGCACTTCAATGCCGTTCACCTTGATCGAGGCATCCGGGTCTGACCAGATCGAGGAGTCACGCATGCCCCACTCGCCGGTGGCGCGGATGCTGGTGGACGCCGGAAACTTCCCGTTGAACAATCCGGCACCGGCCACCTGGGCGAAGAAACTATTCGGGTAGATGCTGTCCGTCTCGGATAGCAGCGTCGACTTGTGCAGCGGACGGGTCCACGGGATATTCGCCCACAATCCCGAGATCAACTGCTGCGAGCGCTGGTGGACGATCAGTTCGGACGGATTCCCCACCGGGGCGCTTGCAGGGATGGACGCCGTATCGGTATTGCGATCCACGACAATCTCCACACCGTCCAGATACACATTGTAATCATCCTCCACGAAAGCGGTCATGGTTCCGGAACCGGTGAAGTAAAGCCGGAAGTACTCATCGTCGGTTCCGATCTCCTGCGGAATGATGCGCCGCACCGAGTTCAGATATGGGAGAAAACTCGGAGGAACGGACGTGATGTGAAAACGGTTCGGACCCAGGGTCACGGCAGGATCCATGAAGTAGCTCGTTCCGGGATTGAGCCCCAGAAGCGTTGATCCATTGTAGATCAGCCAGTCCTCTACCGCGCCCGGGCCGGAGTAGGTGGTAATGTTTTCGTGGCGCAAACCGAACTCCTGCATCGGCTGACCCGGTTCGAATACCTGGAGGCTGCGCGTGGTCGCGGTGGTTTGGAAAAACGCGACCACTCCGCCGGGGCCGGTAAATGCAGAAAGTTGGTTGGAACCGAGAGGCTGCGCGGTAGCGGGAGAAAGATTGTAGTCCGCGAATGCATTGGCGATCTCCAGCCAGGTCGACTCGCGGCTCGCGCCCGGCACGAAGTGTCCCCACCCCATAAATTGATCCAGCAGGTCCACCTGGGTCGGCTCATAAAACGATCCTTCCGGCACGATCTTGATGAAGCGCGAGAAAATATGCCCGCTGAGGGGATGCCCAAGGTCAAGCGTAGTGAGCGCGAAGCAGGCGTGACGCGATGACATCGGGTTGAACTGTTCAGTCTGGATGACCACGCCGGGATAGGCTGCCTTGATCTCCTGCATGAGAAGCTGGACGCCCTCGATCCCGGTCACGCCGTTGACAAAGAATTTTCCCAGCAACCCGTTGGTCTGGTCGAGATAGATCACGGAGGCACCGGCGGCGACGACGTTGGAAATGGCCTGAACCAAGTGCGCGCGCCAGGGCGCATAGGCCGCGGAACAATAAACGAGGGTAGCGGTCCCGTCATAAATCGGGCTCCCTCCCCCATCCGTTCCAGTTTGGAAAAACCCCGGTTCGAATTGCTGGACCAGAGCGGTATTGCTTCGGTCAATACTCCCGACATTGACGTGAACCCCCACGTGAAATCCATCCGAATTGGCCTGCTGAAGCCAGGACACCGCTTGGGGTGTCGGATCGTAATCGGGGTAGCCTACATCGAAGCCGAAAAACCGGTATTCGGCCTGCCGGCCCAGGTAGGTCTTGGCGGGCGTAACCTTCGTCGTCAGATCGGCAAGCGCCGCGAAATCTGTCGCGACCGAGTACGCCTGGTTTCGAATATCGTTCACCCAGGTTTCCGGTTTCTGATCAAGAGGAACAAAACCAAGTTCGTTTTCCATCCAGTCGATATAAGGATTGACCGCGTTCGGCCAGTTGCCGCTGTAGGTTCTGAATCGGATCTCGTACATCTCCGGCGCAGAAGTCGGCTGATGCATATAACCGCGCGAGAACATGATTTCGGCCTTGGTTCCCTGGCCAAATCCCCGGATGACCGAAGGACCAATATTGAGATCCCGCCCCTCCACGATCCAGCCGCTGTTCACGCCCTCGAAAAGAGCCACGAGAGGCTGCACCGCCGACTGCGGCATCTGCAGCTTGTTGGGATCACCGAACGATCCGTTCCAGACCGAGTTGAAAGTTTCCGCAATTCCGTTGTGCTCTACCATCACGAGTTGGTAACTGGCGATATCGCATCCTTCGATCAGAAACGAAAACATTTGAGCAGTACTGCCGGGCACCGCGGAAGTTCGAAGAACCAGCTCGGATCCCTCGATCGACCAGTCGATTTCCCAACTGATCCCCCCGGCCCATGTCAGGTGGTAGGTCAAGTTGGTTAAGGTACTGGAAGTCAAGGTAACGTCTGCCTGTGCCAGGTTCAGTTGGGTAGATCCGAATACAGGCAGGACCGACGTGAGAAAGGCCGGGTTATTGTTCACCAATTTGAAGTTGGCGGTACTTTCAACCAGTTCGTAGAGAAAACCGCCCTGGACCTTCGCCGTCAGCTTCGCGTTACTCAGCGACGCACGGTTGCCCAGATCCTGCCAGTTCAACGCGTCTGCGAGGCCGGGGAGCAGTGACAAGACTCCAACGAGAACAAACGTACTATACAACTTGCCTGATCGCATCACCGATGAGTCTTCCTTCCTGCGAGCCAATCGAATCTTGAACCTCGGGATTACGCGCTGAAGGCGCAACCTCACCGTCGCCTGGGGCAACGACAGGGCAGGCTGAAGGCCTGCTTGACCACAGTGAATCAGGCCGCCAGCCTGCAGCCACTCCCATCCTTTCCTGGGGCGCTGCCCCAGGCGACGGTGAGGGTGCGCCGTTGGCGCGTGTTTCGTTAGGCTCGGTGCCCGCATACCTGAACCCACCATCGTATTTGATTGTAGCACTTTACCACAAGCAACGAATTAATCCAACCAAACGGCATTTTTTTGCGGATTTTACGTGTAGATATTCCATCCGCGAGCCAAGATATCGCTTCTAAAGATGAGTTTCCTGAATTTCTTGGACTTGCAGGATGGAATAGCCATAGTGGCCGCCATGACCGGATTGACCACCATCCAAACAGAATACGGTGACGTTCAACTGGGGACCTTCGAAGAAGTGTTGAAGGTTCCGGGACGGTACTTTAACGACCACTGCCTGATCCTGGCGGGTGACACCTGGCACCTGTTCTCCATCGTCGGCAACGCGGAGACCGTGCCGGAAACGCCTTCCTTCCCCGCCGACGAAACGAGCACCGCCCATGCGACGAGCAAGGATCTCCGGACATGGAAAGTACATCCCGATGTCCTCCACAAAAGCGGAAAGTGGCCGGAAGAAGGTTGCGCTTTCGCACCCAACGTAATCGAGCATCGCGGGTTGTACTACATGCTCTACACCTCAACGGACGCGCGCCGAATTCAACGATTGAACCTGGCCACGTCAACGGATCTTTTCGACTGGAAGAAGTACCAGGGCAACCCGGTCATCGTCCCATCCGTGTCCTGGGCCGAGTGGCCTGACTTTACGGTTCACGAACCGGACCCGAACGAGTCCTTCGGCGGCTGCCGGGATCCGCATCTCCTCAAACTGGAAGACGGCCGATTCGTCGCCTACTGGGTATCACGGCTTCGCCCCGACAAGTTCGGCGAAGGCACGGTCGGTGTGGCCGCCTCCATCTCTCACGACCTGATTCACTGGCAGGAAGTCGGTCCGGTGTACTGGAGAAAACAATTTCACCGGCCTCTCACGCTTGAGGTGGAGTCGCCCGAAGTCATTTTCAAAGATGGGAAGTATTGGCTCTTTTTCAAGCACGGGTGGTGGACGTGGTACGTGGCGTCGGACGATCCGTTCGATTTTACGAAGGGTGAAGCAAAGAGACTTGGCTACGCACACGCCCCGGAGATTTTTGAGTGGGAAAACCAGTGGTGGATTACCCACTGCAATTCCTTCCCGGACGACTTTAAACGCGAACGCTCCAGCCCCGCTCGCGGACTTTATATCGGACATATCGATTGGCCGGAAGGCGGAGAGCCGGAGTTGCAGTGAGTAGTAAGAAGTAGTATTTAGTGCTTAGTGTTTAGTAAGTGGTGAAATAAATTCGAACGCATAGGTGGCGGAAATGGATACACAACGAAGAAAAGAACTCTTGGCACGCGGCAAACCCGATAAGCGATGGGATGGCGAACCGATGTTGAGCGGGTGGTATACCGAGCGGGAAGTCGAGGCGGTTACCAATGCGGTTCGCGCCTCCATGGACTGGTCGGTGGGATTCGGTTTCTGGTGCGAGGAGATCGTCGAATTCGAGCAGAAATTCGCGGAGTACTGCGGCACCGAACACGCCATCACCATCACCTCCTGCGGTGCGGGATTGGACATGGCCATGATCGCACTGAAATTGGAACCGGGTGACGAAGTGATCAGCCCCGGCATTAATTTCGTCGCCGGGCACCTTTCGGTCATCGGCTACGGCGGAAAATTGATCCTGTCCGAAGTCGATCCGACCACCTTTTGCGCTGATCCGGAAGATGTGGAGCGGCGCATCACGCCCAACACTCGGGCTATCCTTGTGACCCACATGAACGGGATTTCCGCGGACATGGATGCCCTGCAGGAAGTGGCGGACCGCCACCAGCACCACAAGCACGGCCCCATTCAACTCATCGGTGATGTCGCGCGCGCCTGCGGCGGTGACTACAAGGGCACCCGAATCGGCAAGAAGGGCACGATGAATATCTTCAGCTTTCACTCCATGAAAAACATGACCACGCTGGGTGAAGGTGGGATGATCACGACCGACGATCCCGAAATCGCGCAGCAGATGCGCCAGATTCGACAGTGGGGCAACGGGGACGATGCATGGGGCGGCAATTACAAGATGACCAAGATCCAGGCCGCGGTCGGCATCGTGCAACTGGATCGACTCGACGAGATGATCGACGCCCGCCGGCTGCGGGCCCATCAACGCACTGAACTGCTCAAGGACGTCCCGGGTCTGACGCTGCCTTCGGAACCTGAGGGGTATAAGCACACCTACTACCTTTACACCTGCCTGCTCCCCGAGTCCCTGGCGGGAGAAAAGCGAGATCAGTATATGAAAATGCTACTCGACGAGTACGGAGTCGGTTCCGGGATTTTCAACAATCCAACCTACCTGGACAGACCCTTCGTCATAGACAACATCGACGGCCAGACCCTGCCTGCCTCGGAGAAACTAGCTGCCCGCATTGTTTGTCCCTCCCTGCACCCGCTGATGACGGAGGAAGACAACGAGTACATCGTCGCAGCAATGATCGAGTGCCTGGAACGAGTATAG